>LQGW01000001.1 GCA_002838815.1 Clostridiaceae bacterium JG1575
GACCTTTTATACTTTTACACAATTATATGGACTTTATCATATTTACCTATTCACCGGGGTGACCTCCATTCGCAGCGACGCGTCAAACCTTGGATTCTATTTCGTGAACCTGCGCACCAAGCAAGCGAAGTTCTTCTCAGTGCCGTCCGCGGATGAAAAGTCCGCCATGGCCTCAGCCAAAGGACAAATTCAAGAGAAAAACTACACGCCGACCTTCCCGGTGCTCTTGAACATCAAGGATCGGCCGGTCTATCTCATCGGACTGAAGGACGGTTCGGGCTTAGCCAAAATGTTTGCGTTGGTGGATGCGCAAAATTATCAGCAGGTCATCGTGGGCAGCACGGTGCAGGAAGTGATGAATCAGTACAATTTACGCACCGACTCCTCCAACGAGCCCGGCGCGAGCTCTGTGGAAAAAACCATCACCGTGGAAGAGATTCAAAGCGTCGTCATCGATGGCAATACGGTCTTTTTTGTCCGGGCCAAAGGCGACCCCCTCGTTTATGTGGGAACGGCCAAGCGCTTGGGCTCAAAGCTTATTTTTGCAAAACCGGGAGACGTGTTGAAGGTCTTTGGCAACCCGAAGGAAAAACAGTTTGATCTTTTAGAACTGCGCTAAGACCTGGGACGATAGGATCCTCCCCTGTGATTCTTGCTGCGCGATGGGAGCCTCTTAGCTTTTCTTAAGAGGCTCTTTGTTTTTTTAAAAGGTCCGATTGTCAAGACCTGTGCTTTTTGGATATACTAATTTTATCTGAGTATGTTTTTGAAACGGGCACTCGGGACCGCTTTTTATGAGAAGCTGTTTTTCTTTTGGCCCAAGGGCGGACTTCATGAGAGGGAAGGAGACCAAAGCATGGCGACGAATAAACCCAGTAAGTTGGATCGAATCTTAAGCATCTATACCGCGCTGCTCTCGGGAGAGACGCTGACGCTGGAGGAAATAGCCGAGCGCTTTGCCTGTGATCCCAAAACGGTTCGCAGGGAGTTTACCGCCATTGAGGATTTTTTAGCGGACCATAACTTGGAAGAGGGGGGAGGGTATGAGATTGTTAATGTCTCCTCGTCGCGATCTGAAAAAGGAGCCTATCGGCTTTTGCGGCGGGACGGCAAGGTCTTCTCCCGGGGAGAAATCATGGCAATCTCCAAAATCCTCATGGATTCCCGAGCCCTGACCGGGGAAGAAATGAAGCCGATTTTGAACCGTCTGGTGGCGGCCATGGTGCTGCCTAAGGACCAACAATTTGTCAAAGAGTTGCTGCGCAATGAATGGTTCCACTACATTTCTCCAAGCCATGGAAAGCCCCTGATCCCTCTTTTGCTGGAGCTTGCCGCAGCCATTAAGCAGGCGCGGACCATCCGGATTACCTATGTTAAGGGCAATGGGGAGACGGTGGGGCGTATTTTGGAACCCTTGGGCATCATCTTCTCAGAATATTATTTTTATTTGGCGGGGAACATCAAAAACATCGATAAAGAAAAATACTTCCAGGTCAAAGGGGATGAAAACCCCACCATGTACCGCGTGGACCGAATTGAGAGCGTGGAGCTTCTTGATGAGCGCTACACGGTGCAGGAAGCCAAGCGCTTCAAGGAAGGGGAGTACCGCCAACGCATTCAGTTTATGTTCGGGGGGCCCTTGCATCATCTAAAGCTCTTGGTCAAGGAATTTGCGTTGCAGTCGATCAAGGATCATTTGCCCACGGCCAAGGTCTCTCCCTTTCAAGGACCGGAGTATGATTATTTGGTGGAAGCGGAGCTCTTTGGCGATGGAATCCTCATCTGGCTCATGGGCCAAGGGGATGGCGTCAAGCTCGTGGACCCGCCGGAGCTTGTGGAAAAATTAAAACGAAAGGCGCGCCATTTGCTGGACCTCTACCAATTGGAGGAGTAAGGGAAGCCTTCTTTGTGACCCCACCGGGTAATTTCTGCAAGGGATTGCCCGTTTTTTATGGCACCGCACTTAGGGAACCCTAAAGAGGGCATTCCTGGAGAACGCCATGGGGGCTCAACACACACCAAACCCTAAGGTCACGCCTTAGGAGCTAAGGAGAAATGATGAGAAAAAATGGAACGTTGTTTCAATACTTTGAGTGGTATATGGATCTGCAAAACGATCTTTGGCGAAGGCTCAAAGACGATGCGCAGCATCTTAAGCAGCTCGGCATTACGGGAGTTTGGATTCCCCCGGCCTGCAAGGCCACGTCCCCCGGGGATACGGGGTATGGCGTTTATGATCTGTACGATTTGGGCGAATTCGACCAAAAAGGCAGCATCAAAACCAAGTATGGCTCTCGCGAGGAGCTGATTGAGTGCATCGCTCATTTGAAAGAAACCGGCATCGATGTCTACGCCGATGCGGTGCTCAACCACAAGGCGGCTGGAGATGAAAAAGAACCTTTTTGGGTGGTGGCCGTGGATCCCACCGACCGCAATCGCGTGATCTCCGAACCCTTTGAAATGGAGGGATGGACGCGCTTTACCTTTCCCGGTCGCGGCGCCAAATATTCAGACTTTCAGTGGAACCACACGCATTTTACCGGGACGGACTTCAACGCAGCCACCGGGGAGCGCGGCATCTTTCGCATTGAAGGAGAAGGCAAAGGTTGGGCCATGGGGGTGGATGCCGATCAGGGAAATTTTGACTATCTGATGTTTAACGATCTGGATGTACGCCACCCCGAAGTGGTGCGGGATTTGTACCAATGGGCGCATTGGTTTGTGGAGACGACCGGGGTCTCGGGCATGCGTTTTGATGCGGTGAAGCACATCAACGACCAGTTCATCCGGGATCTTGCGAAGGATCTTAAAGAGCATTTCGGCGATGATTTTTATACTTTTGGTGAGTATTGGACTGCCGATGCCTCGGTCCTTGAGCACTACCTCACGCAGGTGGACTATACTTTGGACTTGTTTGATGTCGCGCTCCACTTTCATTTTTACGAGGCTTCCCGAGCCAAAGAGCAATACGACTTACGAACGATCTTTGATGGGACCCTCGTGCAAAGTCATCCCGAGCTCGCAGTGACCTTTGTGGACAATCACGACTCGCAGCCCGGCCAGTCTCTGGAGTCCTTTGTAGCACCTTGGTTCAAGCCCTTGGCCTATGCACTGATTCTTTTGCGCGCCGATGGCTACCCTACGATCTTTTACGGCGATTACTACGGCATTTCCTCTGAGGAGCCCATTGAAGGCCACGCCGAGGTCATCGATCGCCTGCTCCATGCCCGCTCTCAAAGAGCATACGGAGAACAGGTGGAGTATCCCATGGACGCCACACGGATCGGCTTTGCCCGCTTGGGGGATGCTGAGCACCCCGATGGATTAGCCGTGGTCATGAGTTCGGGCGAGGGTGGGTCCATTGAGATGGCGATGGGCGAACTTCACGCCCATGAGCGTTTTGTGGATTGGATGGGTCACTGGGATGAACCCGTGGTGTTGGATGAGCGGGGCGTCGGGTGTTTTCCTTGTCCCAAAGAATCGCTCTGCGTTTGGTCGAAAGAATATCAGGAGGTGGAGGCTTGAAGATCAAGTCATTCTTTTTTCGCGCAGCCAGCATGCTTCGCGGCTTTTGGGGGGTAGCTCCCCAGTTTTTCAAATATCAGATCGTCACAAAGCTTCTTTTGACGCTGCTTATTTTGCCCCTATTCAGCCTCGCCACCTCACTATTGATGGCGAGCCGTGGCGTTGCGGCGGTCAGCAACAGCGATTTATTCCAGTTCCTCTTGTCCCCTCAGGGCATTGCTTTTGGTCTCTTGGGGTTGTTGTTGATTTTTCTTGTGCTCTTACTGGAGGTGTTCGGATTCATCACCATCAGTGCCCGGGCCTTCTATGGCCTCCCGGAGGCTTCCTATCGAGAGCTCGTGCGCTACAACCTGCGCTTTTTTAAAAAGCTGAAGGATCCCCACTGCATTCTTTTACTATTGTATGTAGCAGTACTGGCACCCCTCACCGGGATTTTACCCACCTTAAGCTTTTTGAACGCCGTGCGAATTCCTAATTTTATCTCCAGCGTCATTTTCGACAATCCGTTGTATCTTTCCTTGACGGCGCTGGCGTTTGCGGTGATGATTTATTTTTCCATTCGCTGGATTTATGTGTTCCATTTTATGGTGCTGGGGGATGAGGCTCCGGGCAAGGCCCTCAAGAACAGCGGAAAGACCATGCGAGCCTCCTTTGGCTTTTTCCTGGTCCGCTTTGGCCTGACCACCCTCGTCATCTTCCTCGGCGCGGCGTTGGTGACCTTTCTTTGGGCATTTTTCCTCGCTTTTTTGGCACAGATGCTGAATTTATCCTCCAGTGGGGGACGGGTGATGATGTTTGTTCTGCTCTTTCTTCAAACCATCGTGATTACCCTGGCAACCTTTATGTATGTGCCTCTTGAAATATATCTTCTGACGCGAGTCTTCTACAGCGCCGTTGCGAAAAATACCGACAACCGTACCCTTTTGCAAAAACCGCCTCAGCTGCAAGGAAAAACCAAGCCTTCGCTCTTGGATCGGGTGCTTTCGAGGAAAAAGACCCTGGTGACGCTGGGAATTGCGGTCATTTTGGCCATGGCCATTCCCATGGGGATTTTCTTCAATGAACTCATCGAAACGCCTCGGGACATCGCTGTGGTGGGTCACCGCGGCGGAGCTGGCATCGGGGCTCCGGAAAACTGCCTGCCGGCGGTGGATGTGGCGCTGAAAAATGGCGCCGCGTATGTGGAGGTGGATGTGCAACGGACCTTAGACGGAGCGTATATCCTAAACCACGATAAAAATTTCGCCCGCGTGGCCAATGATCCCCGTACGGCTCAGGAAATGACCTTAAAGCAAATCAAGGAGCTCAACGTGGGGCGTGGCCGAAAAGGAGCCTTCTTGAACGCCAAAGTGCCTACGGCCGAAGAGCTCATGGATCACTGTAAGGGGCACATCGGCATCTACCTAGAGCTCAAGGGAGTGAGTGCGGATCGCAAGATGGCGGACGACATGGTCCGACTGATCCGCGCCCACAACATGCAAAAAGAGGTGGTGGTCATGAGTCTGGATTATGAGCTCATTTCCTATGTGGCGAAGACCTATCCGGACATTACCACGGGCTTTGTGTATTTTCTGGCCTTTGGTCGCATCGATGAGTTTGTTACGGATGTCCTGATTTTGGAGGAGGACGCGGCAACCGAAGCCAACTTGGATCGCATTCACGCTGCGGGCAAAAAAGCCGTGGTTTGGACGGTCAACACGCCGGAGTCCATGGAAAAATTCTCGGGCTTGGAAGTCGACGGCATCATCACCGACGACACAGAAGGGATGCAGCAAGTGCTCAAGGCGCGAGAAAACCGCAGCGAGCAGGAGATCCTCTTTAGTGAATTCTTCGCCAAATAACCCGAGCGCTATGCGTCCAAAGAAAGAGCGCTGGGGGAGGTTCTTGAACCGCTTTGGATTTTATGGGATGGGGGGAACGTGCTATAATGTGGTTTGGAAAAAAGCGCCCGAACCATTTTCATTCGGTTCGTGACGCGTTGGTTTCAATGGATTCTACAGCCAGGGAGGCGACCGATTGATGAACAACCCACCGATTCGCAAACGCATGAGTCAAATCGCTCTGAACGGTTTGGTCATCTATGTTCTTGTGATGTTTTTGCTGCAAAAAAATCTGATTCAGGCCCTGATGGTGCGCTGGGCCTTTGGGTCCCTGTTCTTGTATTTTCTGTCCGTGTATGTGCGCTATCTTCGGGATTATGTTGTTCCTCAAAAGCCGCGCAACGCCTACGATTATTGGATGATTACCATCGGACCGGTGATTTTGCTTGCCTACGCTGTAGGCATCTTGGGCTATTTTGTGGGCATTCCCCTCTCCTAAGTCTAAAATAAGGACTTGTCATAGGCGCGATAGTAGGCTATAATAAGCTGTGGTATTTTGTTCAATGAATTGAATGCCAGGCAAATCAGTGGATTAACCAAAGACTCCCGAGGTGCTCGCGGAGTCTTTTTTTTCCCTTGCTTTCCCGAAGAAAGCTATGGGCTCAATCATCAAAAGGTAGGTAAGAATGAAGGAAACGAACGAAACATTGAATCAAAAACGAACCGAGGGCTCTTTGGAGCTTTGCCTCACGGAAACCATTCCGGGGACCGAACGGATTCCGTTGGTGGTGGACGGCATTGAAGAGGCGCCGTCTCGGCGCTTTGAAGATCTGGGACTTTCCCCGGCCGTCCTCGAAGCCATTGCGGAAATGGGGTTTGAAGAACCCTCGCAAATCCAAGATCAGATCATTCCCGTGCTCTTGGCGGGCGGAGATGCCATTGGCCAGGCGCAGACCGGGACGGGGAAAACCCTGGCGTTCGGGGCCCCCATGATCTCTCTTTTGGATCGCCCCAAGGGTTCTGTATCGGGTTTGGTGCTCGCCCCTACTCGGGAGCTTGCGGTTCAAGTCTCGGACGAACTGACCCGCATTGCGGCGAAGACTCGCTTAAAGATCCTTCCCGTATTTGGCGGCGCACCCATTGATCGCCAAATGAAAGCCCTGCGTGACGGGGTGGACATCGTCGTGGGTACCCCTGGCCGCGTCATGGATCTGATTCACCGGGGCAAGCTGGATCTTTCGGAAATTTCCTTCTTTGTTTTGGATGAAGCCGACGAAATGCTCAATATGGGCTTTATTGAGCCTGTGGAAGAAATTTTGGAGCACGCCTCCAGCGAGCGCCAAACGCTCTTATTCTCGGCGACCATGCCCGATCCCATCAAAAAGCTTTCCCAACGCTTCATGGCCTCAGACGCCCGTCACATCACCATCGAGAAGGTTAGCCTCACGGTGGATTTGGTGGAGCAGTATTATTTTGAAATCAAGCACCGGGATCGCTTTGAGAGCTTGTGCCGCATTCTAGATGCCACGAGCCATTCCACCGTCATCATCTTTTGCAACACCAAGCGCAACGTGGATGCGTTGACGGAGCACCTCAAGGGGCGCGGCTACAACGTCGAGGGTATGCATGGCGACATCAGTCAAGTCATGCGGCTTCGGACCTTGAACAAATTCCGGGAAGGCAACATTGAATTCCTTGTGGCTACAGACGTTGCGGCCCGAGGCATCGATGTGGAGAATATCTCTCATGTGATCAACTACGATCTGCCCCAGGACCTGGAAGCCTACGTACACCGCATTGGCCGGACCGGCCGGGCGGGCCGCACCGGCACGGCCTTTAGTCTTGTCACTCCCAGAGAGTATATGGACATCAAGCGCATTGAAAAGATGACGCATTCCCACATCCGCCGAAAGGACATTCCGACGGTGGAGGATATTTTCCAATCCAAGTACCAGGGAATTTTGGAAGAAGTACGTCAGGAACTGCAACAGGACGAATTCCGAAAATTCTTGCCCCAGGTGATGGAGTTGGATGAGGAATACAACCTAGCGGAGCTCTCCGCGGCCCTGATGATGCTTCGTTATCGAGAAGAAGTCTCCTTTGACTACACCAAGAACAAGCTGGAAGAAGCCGACCGATATGCCCGGATTTTCATCACCGTGGGGCGCATGGACGGGCTCAACCCCATCAAGCTTCTGAAGTTTTTGCAAGGGCAGATGAAGATCGATCCGCGGGCCTTCGGTCAAATTGAGATTGAAGAAAAATTCAGCTTCTTTGAAGTGCGAGAAGAGTCTGCGCAGGAGCTCATGGAGCTTTGCCGTGGCAAAAAATTCCTCGGTCGAAAGGTCGCCATGGAGCTTGCGGAAAAGAAAAAGCGCAAGGGGCGTATGGATCGGGAGACGATCAAGGACCTACGAGCGCGCTCCAGTCGCAAAAAAAAGAAAAAATACTTGGACTAGACTTGTTTCCCCCAAGCCGCCTGGCTGAAGGGAAAGGCTCCCTTTTGAATTTCAAAAGGGAGCCTTTTTTATGGGTCGGTTTTTAAGAGCTCAACGGGCCGCCCATCCTAGGGACTCTTTGGCGCCTCTTCGCCCAAGAGGGCGCGAAATTCCCGGGAACGCTCAAGAAGCTCTTTGGGCGTTTCCAAGGCGCCAACGGCGCCGTCCTTCAACACGAGCACTCGATCGGCCAAAGACAGGCAAAAAGGTCGGGTGGAAACGACGAGGCGAGTTTTATCATGGGCGGCCAGAGCGCGCCAAAGGGCTTTTTCGGTATCCACATCCAAAGCGGAGGAAACGTCATCCAAGACGCACAGCTCAGCCTCATCCCCTTCGGGCCACTGGGCCAAATCCTTTTGCAAGAAGACATCGCAATAAACGGCCGCCAAGTCGACTTTGGAGGGCCTTTGCCCTAAGAGCACATTGTCTCGAATCGTCTGGGTGAAAAGCGCAGGTGATTGGTGGTGCGCCAACCGATGTTCTGCGTCCAAAGGGCGCAAAGCACCTGGATGCCTTCCCAGGCTAGGCTCAGAAAAAGAAATAGTTTAGCCAGGGCGTAGAGGCCCCCATGGGCAAGCTCCCGCACACTTCGTTGAGAAAAAGCCCCCAGCACGGCCGGACCCAAAAGCTGCAAGATCACGTTGAGCAGGCAAAGAAAAAACAAAAAGGCGAGGCCCTTTTTTTCTTTTTTAAGGGAGGTGTTTAATAGGCCAAGATCGGCCCTTAGATTCATCTTCAAAAAAAGTCCCTTTCAATGGTCGGATGGCGTATGAAAGGTGCATGATTGCAAGATTCCCCCTTGAATGGGGGCGCAAAAAAAGACGCTCCGCTGCCACTTCGACCGTAGGATGAATTCACCAATGGATTTTTTGCAGGCTAAAAAGGCCTCAGAACGACTACTCTGAGTCGTATTTAGTCCAGCGACTTCATTGAGGGGGTGTTCATCCTAGTCATCGTCATTTGCGGGCATCCTCCTTAGGATTCAACAATACAACCCCTGAACAATATCATGGTGCGACCGACTTATAAAGGAGTTCAATGCGCCAACGATCCCATGAAGGTCCTGAATCGGTGAAACCCATGGGGAAAAAGGAACCTGGGGGATAAAGGGAGGTTCGCGTCCCGAGAAAAAAGGGTACAGATCCGCTGGGATCAAAGAACAAAACCGATGGGAAAATGGGCAGGGATCGCCAATCCTTGGGCTATACTAAGGAGCAAGAGAAGAAACAGGAGGCAATTATGAAACGATTGATCGACAATGCGACGGTATATCCCATGGACCAAGATCCCATATTGGGGGGCTGGATCCTTTTGGACGAAGATCGCATCGCTGCCTTGGGCACCAAAGAACAAGCCCCCCCCGAGTGGGAGGAGCGCCTGGACGCGAAGGGCGCCTGGGTGTTGCCCGGATTCATTGACGGACACACCCACCTTGGCATGCACGAGGCCGCTTTGGGCTTTGAGGGTAACGACACCAATGAAGCCTCGGATCCCCTGACCCCTCAAGTGCGTGCCATCGATGGATGCAATCCAAGAGACGTCGGGTTCGCTAAGGCGCGCTCTGCGGGAGTGACCCTTGTCATGGCCGGCCCCGGATCGGCCAACGTCGTGGGTGGCACCTTCATGACGATCAGAACCTATGGGGAATGCATTGATGACATGGTCCTGCCGCAATCTACGGCCATGAAGTGCGCATTTGGCGAAAACCCCAAGCGCTTTTATGGGAAAAACGGCAAGATGCCCATCACCCGTATGGGCACCGCTTCGCTTTTGAGAAAAACCCTGCAGGAAGCTAAAAACTACCAAGAAAAGAAAGCAAGGGCCCTGGAGAAGGGAGACTATTTTGAAGAGCAGCTGGGCATGGAAGCCATGCTGAAGGTCTTAAATCAAGAGATGCCGTTAAAGGCGCACGCCCATCGGGCGGATGATATCTTGACGGCGCTGCGCATTGCCCGGGAATTTAAGGTAGACATCACCTTGGATCATTGTACGGAAGGACACCTCATTAAGGAGAGCCTTAAAGGACAAAAAGCCTTCGTGGGGCCTACTTTTCTGCCGGCCTCCAAGGTGGAGTTGCAAAACAAGGGTTTTGAAACCGTGGTCGAATTGATGCATTCTGGCGTGCTCTGCGCCATTACCACCGATCATCCCGTGATTTCATTGGAGCTTTTGCCGGTCTGCGCGGGTCTTGCTATGAAGGCGGGTCTTACGGAACAGGAAGCGTTGTCGTCCATCACCATAAACCCAGCCAAGATTTTGGGCATCGATTCGGAATACGGCACCTTAACGGTGGGCAAAAAGGCGAATCTGACCCTCTATGATGCCACCCCGTTATCGAATCTTTCCCAGTGCCTCATGACCATCGCCGATGGCCAGGTCGTGTACGCCCATGAAAAAGCGCCCAAGGCAGAAATCCGGGAGCGCTCAAAGGCCAGAGGGGTAATCTTATAAAATAAAAAGATACAACAAAAAGACTTCACCGAAACCTGGGCTTCGGTGAAGTCTTTTGTTGCTTTTGCGAAAGCGCCTGCCCGTCAAATCCCTTGGAGGGCGTCCGAAACGAGGAGGGTGTTTATTTGAACTTCGAAACGTCGAAGCCCATTTCCTGAAGGGCGGTTTCTACAGCCTTCTTGATGGCATCGGAGGTTACAGTGGCTCCGGCTTCTCCATCCACGGTGGTCTTGTTGTTTTTCACGATCTTCTCGGGAACGTTTTTTAACGCTTTTGCCGCGATGTCGGGGGTCTCCTTGTTTTCAACAATCTCGACTTTCTCGATCTTTTCCTTGGTCGCGGTGACCTTGACCTTCAGGCCTTCGTGCATTCCCTTAACGGTAACTTCCTTGGTCTGAGATCCTGCTTGGGTTCCGCCGCATGCTGTAATGGTGAGCATGGCTCCGACCATCAATGCGCTCAAAATTTTCTTTGTCATTGTCTTTCTACCTCCAGATGGATTCTGAGATTGGATATGGTCATTTTATCAGGTTCTTTAATTGAGCGCAATTTGATTTAAACGAAGACAACGGTCTTTGTTCAAATGATTCACAATTAGTCGCTCGCTCCAATCTTTTTTTGCGGCACCTTTTTTTTAGAAAAAATGAGGCATCCGGTGGCGCGTCCCTTGAGTAGGCGGTGGCGAAGATCCGCTCCAGGGGTTCTTGTCGTCTTGGGCTTGAAATTTGGTACAATGAATGCAGGCAAGCAATGGACGTTAAGCACCCCCAAACAAGGCATTGGGGGACTGGAAAGGGGGAGGCGCATGCATCGAATTTTGATTGTGGAGGATGATCCGACCATTGCCCGTGAGCTCAAGGAAGAATTGACCCATTGGGGGTTTGAGGTACTAGTGATCCAGGAGTTTCATGACGTTTTGAAAGAAGTTCAGGCCGCAAAACCTCAACTGGTCCTGATGGATATCAAGCTTCCCGTACACAACGGCTTTCATTGGACTCAGGAGATCCGAAAGAGCTCCCAGGTCCCCATATTGTTTTTGTCCTCCCGCAGCGACAACATCGACATCGTTACGGCCATCCAAATGGGGGCGGATGATTTTATCCCCAAGCCCTTTTCCATGAGTGTGGCCGTAGCAAAAATTCAAGCGATTCTTCGTCGAACCTACGATTTTGGCCAACAGGAGCTTCGCTATACCTATGGTGGCGTCACGCTTCGGCCGGAGGAAATGGTGGTGGACTATGAAGGAGCGCGGGAGGCGCTGACGCGCACGGAATGCCGCATCCTCTTGTCCCTTTTTGAACATAAAGGCACTTGGGTGAGCCGGGAGACCCTTTGCATGAACCTTTGGGACTCGGATGAATTCATTGATGACAACACCCTTTCGGTGAACCTCTCACGCCTTCGGCGAAAGCTCCTCAATTTAGGACTCGAAGGCTTTATCGACACCAAAAAAGGAGTGGGCTATGGCATCGGCCTGGAATGACCGTCCGATAAAGGCGACGCACCCTAAAGAGGAGCAGGCGCTATTTCGGCGGATGATGGCAGCCAAGAGTGCGCCCTTGGTGGTGTTGTGGTTTTGGTGTTTTTTGGTCTTCGCCCTAGTGGCGTTTCTCTCAGGCACTCCCTGGGCGCACTTGTTGTATGCTGCTTTTTTGTCCTTCATCGGTGTTCTTTTTTTTGTGTTCCGCATGCTCCATGCAGAAAAGCAAAAAAAAGCCCTTTTGGAGCGGGTGAGCGCCGAGGACGTGCAGGTCCTCAAAAAATGGCCCGGCGAGGGGGAGGGACTGCTCATTAAAAAGCTGCAAGAGATGGAGCGGCAACATCGTGCCTATAAAAATGAAGTGCAAATCCAAAGCCAGGAGACAAAAGACTATTTTACTCTGTGGGTGCATCAAATCAAAACCCCCATCAGCGCCATGACGTTGATTTTGGAAAAGCAGGGAGCGCTGCCTCAGGCGGTGGAACTCTCCCACGAACTGTTGCGCATCGAAGACTATACAAGCCTTGCGTTATCTTATGTGAAGCTCGATGAGCGTTCCACGGATCTTGATTTTTCAACGATCTGTGTGGATGAGGTGCTTCGGCGGGTCATCAAGCGCTATAAAACCCTCTTCATCCATGGGCAAATCCGGCTGGAGTTTGAACCCACCCCAGTCCAAGTCGTCACGGACGGCTGGTGGCTGGGCATTCTCTTTGAACAGCTTTTGGGCAATGCCTTGAAGTATACCCCGCCCGGCGGGACCATTTCCATCACGCCGGGGCCCAAAGACGGAACGCTTTTTATCAAGGATACGGGCATCGGCATTCCCAGTGAAGATCTGCCCAGAATCTTTGAGGGGGGCTTTTCGGGGCTCAATGGACGCCTTAGTGAAAAATCCACGGGCCTTGGTCTTTTTTTGGTGAGACAGATCCTGCGGCGCTTGGGTCATGAGATTCGCATTACGTCCCCAAAGGAAGGAGGGACCACCGTATTCTTGGATTTATCCCGCAGCGCAGAGCAAGGAGAAGAAACGAATGTTTTTAGAGGTTCAAAATCTTGAAAAAATCTATTTGGAAGAGCGCACTGGTCGGCCCACCCGCGCACTGCAAAAGGTTACGTTTTCTGTAAAACGGGGGGAATTCATTGCCGTCATGGGGGAATCGGGTTCTGGGAAGACCACCTTGTTGAATCTATTGGCCACATTGGATGAGCCCACCGCCGGACATATTTATCTTGAGGGCGAGGAGGTATCGAGATTGGATCCCGGGCAAAAGGAGCGCTTTCGGCGAACTCAGTTGGGGTTTGTCTTTCAAGAACACGCCCTTTTGGATACGTGCTCGGTTAAGGACAACATCGCCCTGCCCTTGGTGCTGGAGCACGAGAGCTTAGGGCGCATTGAACGCCGGATTCAAGAAGTTGCTCAGCAAACCAATACCACTTCGCTGCTGACGCGTTCCATCCATGAACTCTCGGGCGGAGAGCGAGCCCGCGTTGCCCTAGCCCGGGCGTTGAGTCCCATCCCAGCGCTTATTTTGGCGGATGAGCCCACGGGGGCTTTGGATTCCGCCGCAAGCGCAGCTCTTTTGGATCTTTTGGAGCAGTGCCATCGCCTCGGGCAAACTCTTTTGATGGTGACCCACTCGGCCTTGGCCGCCTCCCGGGCGAGTCGCGTGCTTTTTATTCGGGACGGCATGCTCTTTCATGAGATCTACCGCGGGGAGAGTTCCTCTTTTGAGTTCGTTCGGCGCATTCACGAGAGCTTATCGGTGCTTTTCTCCCGTTCCCAAAGCTAAAAAGCAATACAGAAGTTACAAACACCCAAACACCTTTGTAAATTCGTTACATCTTCATCGTATAATGAAGTCGGGAGTGATGAATTTGAAGATGAAAACCATCCAAATGGGGCAGTTGGATCTGGCCCTAGCCCATTGGGCCTTTAATGGAACGGGAACGCCTCGCGCCATCGTTCAATTGGTTCACGGGATTTCCGAACACATCGGACGATATGATGAATTTGCTCAATTTTTAAATGATAATGGATTTGAAGTATACGGTCACGATCATCCCGGCCACGGACAAACGGGTCCCATATTGGGGGAATGCCCCGGGGATGCCATGAGCACCCTCACGGCCGGCATTCGAGCGGTCCGTGAGGTGATCGCTCAAGAGCACCCGGAGCGTCCGGTGGTGCTTTTTGGGCATTCCATGGGCTCTTTTTTGTCGCTTCGTTCCTGCGAATTGGACAAAGAAAGCTGGGATGCCCTCATTCTATGTGGAACCAACGGCCGAAATTCTTGGACCACGGAGCGCATCGCTCTGACGGGCGGCCGCTTCTTTTGCTGGCGCGATGCCGATAAAGAACATAGGGTCCGACTCAATCAGTTGCTGTTTATGGATATGAATCGAGCCATCCCCTCCCCGCGAACTCCCTTTGACTGGCTCAATCGGGTGGATCAGGAGGTGGATCGTTATCTTATGGATCCTTTGTGCGGCCACCCCATGAAGGATGAATTCCTGTACAGCCTCATTAAAGGCCTCAGCGTATGGTACCGGAAAGAGGAACTTGCGCGCCTTTCCAAAAATCTGCCCATTTTGATTCTCTCTGGCACGATGGACCCCGTGGGCCAACACGGCAGAGGCGCCGCAAAGCTTGCCCGCTCTTTGACGGAATCAGGGGTTCGGCAGGTGTATCTTCGCTTTTATGAGGGCGCTCGCCATGAACTACTCTTAGAAGAGTCCCGGTATGAAATGATGAACGACATTCTCGATTTTCTCAATCTGGTTTTAAAGGAGTAACTATGCCCTTCACCATCTCTGAACTCGCCCAAGCTCTTTTGGACGCCTTGGGCGGTGCGCTCAACGTCCAAAACCTCTCCTTGAATCAGGAGCGGATGCGTTTTCGGCTCCAGAACGATTCACTCTTGCGCCAGGATCAAATCAAGCGTATGAAGGGGATTGTCGGCACCATTGAAGCCGACGGCTATTTCTTTGTCGTGCCGCAAAAGGCCATTGCAGAAGCTTTATATAAGGCGCTGCAGCAACAGATGGGTCCGCAGGTTCCCCCAGCAAAGACCCCAAAGGCAGGAGTTGGCCGCCGCCTTCGAACGTGGTTTTTCGGCGTCATGAAGAAAAGAACGCCCAGTGATTCGGGGGCCTAACCGTAAGCGGTGCCGCCTCTTTCCCAAACGTCGAAAAAAACGATGGCTCCCCGAGGGAGGACCATCGTTTTTCTTTTGAGCCGCTTTGGGTCAAGCTTTTTTTGAGGCTTGATCGGTGGTTTCTTCATCTAAGGGACTTCTTGCCAACAGATCCTCCATCAGGGATTCGCCTTGACGAAGTCGGACTTCGAGTCCCTTGGCGGAAAGCAGGAGGAGATCCTCACGGATGGCCCATCCAGGACTGGGCGGCGTCAACACAAGCAACGTGGATCCCCCGAAGGCAAAGTAGCCCTTTTCCTCACCAATCCTTGCAGGACCCGCGCCGCGGCGGTGGTGGATGCTGCCCACGGAGGTTGCGCCCACCTGCACCAAGGCTATGGGGCCCAAAGAGGGATGGCGAAGGTAGGTTACGACGCGCTTGTTTTTTAAATACAGCTCGGGAATGCGTTGGAGGGCCAAGGGGTTGACGGAATAGTAAGCTCCTGGAAAATGCGCAGAACCCAAGTCCATACAGGAGATGGGGTAGTGGAAGCGGTGATAATCGGTGGGGTTTAGGCGCAGGGTGAAGAGCGTGCCGCCCTCAAAGGGCTCCGCCAAGGAGGCGTCCCCCAAAAGCTCCGCCAAGTGGTAGGGGTGCCCCTTGGCCTGCAGCGCAGCATCTATGGCAAGATCAGTCGCGACACGGACCCGGGCATCCGCGGGGGAAACCAAGTGGCAGCCCTTGGCGGGCAGAGGGCGCGCGCCAGGACGCAAGGCTCGTGTGAAGAATTCGTTGAAGGTGCGAAACCCCCCGGGGGGGATCACGGCCTCGGCCATGGGGATGCCGTAGTCCTCAATAAACGGCTTGATGCGCGACACTGAGAAGGGACTGTCGCAGTAGGCCCCGGCAAACAGCTGCACGGCCTTACGCTTGATGAGGCCGTTGAGGAGCAGGGTCCCGGGAGCGGTCCCATACAAAACCTTTAGGATGCCTTCTCCGGCAACTTGCTCTTTTTCAAAGCGTTTTGTATGGGGATCATAAACGATTAGGGACATGAGGGGGCCTCCCGTTTGCTTTTTAATTGGTCAAAAAAGGCGGACAAAAGCTCCTGGGCCTCTTTGCGGTAATCCCAATGAACCGTAAGTTCGATCTTATTGAGGGGATCCCGGGTCAAATCGAGCACCGTCCCCATGGCTCCCGATTGGACCTCGTGCAGGGCTACCGTCACCTCACGGATGCGGCTTTGGGTAATTAAGGAGGTGCACATGGGGCAGGGCTCTAGGGTCACATAAAGCTGGCACCCCGTGAGTCGCCAGTTCTTCAAGGTTTGGGCGGCTTGCTGAATGGCTAGTACCTCGGCGTGGGCGCAAGGGTCCAAGCGCCGCTCTTTTTCATTGTGGCCGCGGCCGATGATTCGCCCTTCGTGGACGACGACGCAACCCACGGGGATTTCGCCCATAGCCAAGGCTTTGCGGGCCTCGAGGAGCGCCTCGGCCATAAAATCGGGAGCGCTTGGCAAAGAATCGTGGGAAGGGGAGGGAGAAGAAACCATAGACACCTCCGAGGGGGAGCGGCGGATCGTGGCCGCCACTCAATAAGAAAGGGGCCCGCTGGTGGGGGCCCCGGGGAAGCTACAGGGTATGTTCTGCTTTTTCGGACTTAGGGTCCGATGGGTGGGGCAGGATGCGGATGCGGACCTTTTGAATGCGGTTTTTCTCGGTCTCCAGCACCTCAAACTCTAGGTTCTGCCAGGGAATGATCTGGCCGTCCTCCGGGAAGGTGCCTAGGCGCTCAATGAGAAAGCCGCCGATGGTGTCCACGTCCTCAGACTCAATGCCCAGATCCAGTTCGTCCGCAAGATCGGTAAGCTTTGTGGCGCCATCCATCTCGTAGAGGCCTTCATCCACACGTTCAATGGGGGTTTCGGGCTCATCGTCGTATTCATCATCGATGTCCCCGACGATGGCTTCTAAAAAGTCTTCGATGGTGACAAGGCCCACCGTTCCACCGTACTCATCGAGAACAATGGCCAAATGGGAGCGTTCTCGGCGCATTTCGCGGAAGAGATCTTGCACCAACTTGAATTCATAAGTGAAGAAGGCCGGCCGTACATAATCCATCAGGCTGAAATCGGGGCTGTCCGTTGTGGCAATGAGATCCTTGACGTTGAGGATCCCCACCACATCGTCCGTGGTGTCCCGATAGACGGGCATACGGGAATATTTCTCCCGAGCAATAACTTCTAACACTTCGGAGTAGGGGGCATCCACCGAAAGCGCCACCATATCGTAGCGCTGGGTCATCACGTCATCCACGCGCAGGGCCCCGAATTCGGTGACGTTTTCGATGATCTCGCGCTCTTCTTGATCCAAGAGCCCGTCTTCCACGGATCCGTCCACAATGTTTTTGAATTCTTCCTTGGTCATCAAGGGTTCCTGTGCGGCTTTGCGGACGCCAAACAGGCGCAAGATCAACGAACTGATGCCGTAAAAAAGCAACACGAAGGGCCGTAGAAGAACCAAGAGGGCACGGGTAGGAGTTAAAAAAAGGAGGGAGACTTTCTCAGGATTTTTTCGCCCAAGGGTCTCCGGGATGATCTCACCAAAGATCAGGACCATCACCGTCATGATCGCTATGGCAATCAAGAGATCCAACAGGCGATCCGTCAGCGGCAGGTGATTCACGATCCAATAGGTTCCCAGAGCGGCTGCCGCCACATTCATTAGGGAATTGCCCACGGTCATGGTTCGGTAAATGCTTTCTTGGTCCTCCAAGAGGGCGTTAAGGCGCTCGGCCTTGGGGACGTGTTCCTCCAAAAGAAAGCGGAGCTTTCCCTTGGACATATTCAAAAAAGCAGTCTCCGCCACGGAAATAAAGGCAGAAACAAGGATCAGTAAAAGCACCACGATGAGAACAATCGTTCCTCGGGAGCCGACCGGTACTGCAGCAAGCGTCAAGGCTTGCCCAGAACTACTGGGGTCCAACAATCATCAACTCCTGTGTTATCCAAAGACTTGCCCGTCCGGGCATTTATACAGAAAACATTATATCATATTTCAATCCATGCCTTCGTCGTTCAAGGCGTCGTGGCTCAAAGGAAGAAGCAGGGCCCCCCTACGCCCTGGGTTCCTTGTATAATGAGGGAAACATCCCCCATTTTTTGCGAGAAAGAGAGGATTGCACATGATTGTCATCATCAACGGGCCCTCCGGGTCCGGGAAAACCACATTGGGAGAATATTTCAAAACCTTGGGCATGCAAGAGATTGTCTCCACCACCACGCGGAAGATGCGCCCAGGGGAGGTGCAGGGCGTCAGCTATTATTTTGTCGAGGAGGAAGCGTTTTTTCAAAAAGAGCGCATTGAAGAATCGGAATACGCCGGGCACTATTACGCAGTGACCAAAGAAGAAGTGGAGGCCAAGCGAGCCTTGGGCGTTCCCCTGTTCGCTTCTTTGGACATTCGTGGGGTAAAGGCCATGAAGGCGCTGTACGGACCGGAGGTGCTGGTGGTGTACCTCAAGCTCTCCCGCACCAAGCTCAAGGAACGTATGGCCAAGCGCGGCGATTCCATTGCAAGCATCCGCTCGCGCCTGGCCCATCACCGGGCCACCCGGGAAGATCTCAACGAGCAGTATGCCGACTACGTGCTTTGGAACAATGGGTCCCCTCAAAAGCTTTATCGACAGGCGCGAAGAATCTTGGAGCAAGAAGGGATTGTAACATCAAGCCAGGGAATAGCGCCCCGCAGTTCAAAATCGTAACGACCTGTTGAAAAACTTTTACGAAATGGACCCACTCTGGTTCCAGTTCATTTACCGTTGCGTCACGGAACGCACATCCGACCCTCTTATAATGGGATCAACGAACAACGAGGCGTTTTTGTTTTAAAGCGTCCTCCATATCATTCCATCGGGAAAGGGGGAATGGCTGTTGAACCGTCATTCAAGGCAGGTGCTGGGCATAATTCTCACCTTGTTGCTCTTCATCTGCTTGGGCATCGCCTTGCGAGTAGGACGTAAAGAGTTCAGCATTTATGTTCTGGCAGCCGTCATCACCTTGGCCCTTCTAGGCCTTGTGGTGCTAATTTCTCGCAAGAAAAATCATCGGGATCCCAGGTGAGGGATTCCTTTTAGAGAGGATCTGCCTTTTTGGGGCAGATTTTTTCTTTGAGTCTAAACTCGGGAGGATGTTTTTAGCGGGGAGGCTGCGAATTTTTCTATGGGAAGCGTTCTTCGGGCGTTGGGTCCCCCCCCGTCGGTTGTACATTTTGATGGTTTGTACCATAATGGGATGAGAAAGAAGGGGAGAAGAAATACAATGCATAACTATTCAAAAATTTTAAAAGAAGAACTCATCTGCGCCCTAGGTTGTACTGAGCCCATCGCCGTGGCCTTGGCGGGTGCCAAAGCCAAAGAGGTGCTGGGCACGAGGCCAACGAAGGTCGATGCGTACTGCAGCGGCAACATTATCAAGAACGTCAAAGGCGTGACGGTACCCAATTCCGATGGAATGAAGGGCATTGACTCCGCCGTGGCTCTTGGGATTGTCGGGGGTGACGCTTCGAAGGACTTGGAGGTTCTCACGGGGGTGACCCCCGAAGACATTGCCGAGGCTCGTCGCATGTTGCAAGACGGGCGGGTGGAGGTTCACCTGAAAAAGGGCGTGCCCAATCTCGACATTGAAATCCATTTAAAGGATGATCAAGGCAATGAAGTCCTGGTGGAAATCCTCAACAAGCACAACAACGTGGTGCGGATTTGCCGCAACGGAGAGGAAGTGCTGCCCCAAGAGGAACTGAGCCAAACGGTGGATGAGGATCTTTATCAAGGCATGAGCTTGGAGTCTATTTTGGACTACGCCGATCAAGTGGATTTATCGGAAGTGCGCAGCGAGCTGCAAAACCAGATGGACCTCAATCGCGCCATCTCCGAGGAAGGGCTCGACACCATCTATGGGTCGGCCATCGGTCAAATTCTACTCATCGGTGATGATGCGCTAAGAACCAGAGCCCGGGCCAAGGCGGCCGCAGGCTCCGATGCACGGATGAGCGGGTGTGCCCTGCCTGTGGTCATTAACGCAGGCTCGGGCAACCAAGGCATCACCTGTTCGGTGCCCGTCATGGAATATGCAAAAGAGATGGGCAAATCCGAAAAGGAGATCATGCGGGCGCTGCTCGTATCCAACCTCACGGCGCTGCACATCAAGCGCTACATCGGTCGACTCTCTGCATTTTGTGGAGTGACCAGCGCGGGGGCCGCCGCTGGGGCGGGCATTGCGTATCTGGCCGATCCCAAAAATCGAGAGCAGGTCTATCAAACGGTGGGCAACGCCCTAATGATTACTTCGGGGATGGTCTGTGATGGGGCGAAGCCTTCCTGCGCCGCTAAGATCGCCGCGGCGGTGGATGCCGGCATTACAGGCTATGAGATGGCTCGCACCCACCGCAGTTTTGAACCTGGGGATGGACTGATGCGCAGAGACATTGAAGAGACGATCCGCAACATCGGACACTTGGGCGCTGAGGGCATGAAGGAAACGGATCTTGAGATTCTGCACCTCATGTTGCAAAAGGATCCCGGCCCCTCGAAGTAGAAACCAATACAGTTCTTGATAAAAATCGTTTCAAAGCCTCCTTTGTACTGCTACAATTATTTGTAGCATTTGTACCAGGGAGGTTCTTTTTATATGAACGATAAAAGCATTCTGCGAATGACCCAAGCGGGTGTTGTGGGCGCGTTGGTCTTTGTGGCCACTTATTTCATCAAGGTGCCCATGATTCTTGGATACATCCATTTGGGGGATGGACTTATTTTGGCGGGGGCAGCCCTTTTAGGCCCCATCGTTTGGCTCCCGGCCGCCATCGGATCCTCTCTTGCGGATTTTATGGGGGGATACAGCTTATTCATCCTTCCCACCTTCCTCATTAAAGGGGCGGTCGGGTATTTGGCGGGACGTCTCTTGCAAAAGGGACACGAGGCGCCCAGGGTTCTCCTAAGCTTTATCTTTTGTGAGCTGGTCATGGTGTTGGGCTATTTCATTACAGAGATCTTTCTTTATTCCTTTGCAGGCGCTGTGGCCTCCATTGCCGGGAACCTCGTGCAGGGATTGTCGGGGGTGGTCATTGGCTTGATCCTGATGCCGGCAATGGCCACCCTGGGCCGCAAACCCGCGTTTCATTCCTAAAGCCATCGTCGAAGAAGGCCCTTTTTAAGCATCCGCAGACCGTATCACCAGCGGTCCGCGGATTTTTTTGATTTTTGGCGCCTTTTGATGCGAACAGGGTGCGGGGTCTTTTTCGGGAGGCGCGAAAAATTTTCCTTGAATGACGGGGGAAAATAGGAATCATTCATTTGCGTCTTGGAAATCTCAAAGTCAAGTGTTGATTTAGTGTGGACAGATAAGGGGCAATGTCCGCCCTATATAAACCATGATAAGAATTTGACAAGAAACAAACCGGGGAAAAAGCCGGGATATCTTTCGAATCTCGTGATGAAATGGGATAATGATGCGCGGATCCAAAACCAGATCGCCCGATTGATGATAAAACGGAAAATTTTAATGGGTCTTTTCCTGAAATCGTTCCCTAGGGTGAATCACAGCCCAAAGATAGGATATAATCAAAACGGTATCAGGGCCCTTGGATGCAAGGGTACTATTTCTTCCTGTCACAAAGCACATGGAAATCAAAAGGAGTTCAATCAATGGAAAACAAACGAATTTTCAACTTCTCCGCCGGCCCCTCGGAATTGCCCTTGGCGGTTCTGGAAAAAGCAGCGGAACAGATGACGAATTATGAAGGTTCCGGCATGGGCGTCATGGAGATGTCGCATCGTTCCAAGGTCTATGATGGCATCATCAAAGACACCGAAGCTCGGCTGCGCCGCGTGATGAATATCCCAGACAATTACAAGGTTTTGTTCCTTCAAGGAGGCGCAACCCTTCAATTCTCCATGGTTCCCATGAACCTGATGACGAAAAGCGGCAAGGCCGATTACGTAGTTACGGGATCCTTTGCCAGCAAGGCGCAAAAAGAAGCCGCTAAATACGGCGACGTGGGCGTCGCCTTCTCGGGAAAATCCGAGGGCTTCGTGCGCATTCCCCGCCAAGACGAACTCACATTACGGGCAGATGCTGATTATGTCCATATCTGCGAGAACAACACCATCGTCGGCACCAAGTGGAACTATGTGCCCGATACGGCCGGCGTGCCCTTAGTCAGCGACATGTCCTCGTGC
The DNA here is from genome assembly GCA_002838815.1 of Clostridiaceae bacterium JG1575. Classification (GTDB taxonomy): domain Bacteria; phylum Bacillota; class Clostridia; order Clostridiales; family Clostridiaceae; genus JG1575. The sequence goes on from LQGW01000001.1 coordinate 22,149, forward strand.
ATTCTCTCTGAGCCGGTGGATGTTTCCCGCTATGGCGTCATCTATGCCGGCGCTCAAAAGAACATGGGACCGGCCGGACTGGCCGTCGTCATCATCCGCGAGGACCTTTTGGGCGAGGCGCAGAAAGCGACCCCCGTATTGATGGAGTATAAAACCAATGCAGAGAATGATTCCATGTACAACACCCCCAATACTTGGGCCATCTACGTTTTGGGCTTGGTGTTGGAATGGGTGGAAGCCAACGGCGGAACCCAGGGGATGCAGGAATTGGCGCAGCGCCGCTCCGGACTCCTCTATGATTTCATCGATGGATCCAATGGCTACTACAAGAACCCCAACGACAAGGCCAGCCGCTCCAAGATGAACGTCGTCTTCCGTCTGCCCAATGAGGAGCTGGAAGCGAAGTTCGTGAAGGAAAGCGTGGCGCAAGGCATGTCGAATCTTAAAGGACATCGTTCCGTGGGCGGCATCCGTGCCTCCATCTACAATGCCATGCCCGTGGAAGGCGTGGAGCATTTGGTGGCGTTCATGAAGCGCTTCATGGAAGAAAATCCCATCTAGCCCCTCTTTTTATTGAAACCTGGGCCGGGCGTGTTCCCGGCCTGCCTTGGACACCCTATTTTTTGGAGGTATATTGATATGATCAGAATTCTTGCCACGGACGGCATGGATGCATCCGCCGTTGATAAATTAACGTCCCTGGGCTTTGAGGTGGTGGAGCAGTTCTTCCCCCCCGAGCAACTCAAGGAAGCCGTCAAGGAGTTTGACGCCATGGTGGTTCGTTCCGCCACAAAGGTTCGAAAGGACATTCTCGATGCCGCCCTTGAGACCGGCCGCTTAAAACTCGTGATCCGAGGCGGTGTAGGCATTGACAACATCGACAGCGCCTACGCCAAAGAGCACGGAATCACCGTGAACAACACCCCGGCGGCTAGTTCCGCATCGGTGGCGGAACTGGCCATTGGCCACATGTTCTCCATGGCCCGCAACATCGGCATCGCCAACGCCACCATGCGCAACGGCGAGTGGAATAAGAAAAAATACGAAGGCATTGAGCTTTCGGGAAAAACCTTGGGCCTCATTGGCTTTGGCCGGATTGCCAAAGAAACGGCAAAAAAAGCTGAAGTGTTGGGTATGAACGTCCTCTACACCCGTCGCTCCGGCGAAGATGCCCAAGAAGAGACTGCGAAGTTTGTGGATCTTGACACCCTCATCAAGGAGGCGGATTTCATCTCCCTGCACATCCCCAAACAGGCGGATCGGGACTATGTCATCGGAAAAGAAGAGATTGCCGCCATGAAGGACGGGGTGTTCCTGATCAATACCGCCCGCGGCGGACTCATTGAAGAGGACGCTCTTTGCGATGCGTTGGATGCTGGAAAGGTCAGCGCAGCGGCTTTGGACGTGTTCCGGGAAGAGCCCTGTAAAAACGAGCGCATCCTTCATCATCCCAAGATTTCCATGACGCCCCACATCGGCGCCGCCACCAAGGAAGCCCAGATGCGCATCGGCGGGGAAATCGTACAAATTATTGAAGCCTTTTTTGGCGAACACAACGAGTAGTAGGAGGCGCCATGATCGTTAAACCATTCAAGGCCGTACGGCCGTCCAAGGAGCGGGCGCAACAAGTGGCCGCGCTGCCTTATGATGTCATGAATTCCGAAGAAGCTCGGGAGATGGTTGCGGACAATCCGTATTCGTTCCTCCATGTGGATAAAGCGGAAATCAATTTGCCCAAAGACGTGGATCTCTACGATGATCGGGTCTACGCCAAGGCTCGGGAGAATATGGAACGCTTCTTGGAGGAAGGGACCTTTATTCGGGATGCGGCGCCGCATTTTTACATCTACCGGCTCATCATGGGCGACGTCGTCCAGACGGGCATCGTTGGAGCCGCTTCCGTGGAGGATTACCTGGAAAACCGCATCAAAAAGCACGAATTTACGAGAGAAGCTAAGGAACAGGACCGCATCCGCCACGTGGATGCCTGCAACGCCAACACCGGCCCGATCTTTTTGACCCATCCGGCCAATGAGGCGCTGTCCGCCCTCGTGGATCGCTGGGTCCAGGAGCGCCCAGAATATGACTTTACCGCTGAGGATGGCGTGCAGCATACCGTTTGGGTCATCCGGGACGCCAAAGACAATGCGGCTATTGAAAAAGCCTTTCAAGGCATCGAAGCCCTCTATATCGCCGACGGACATCATCGGGCCGCTTCCGCTGTGAAGGTGGGCCAGATGCGCCGCCGCGAACAGCCGAACTTTGACGGCAGCGAGGAGTTCAATTTCTTCCTCAGCGTGATCTTCCCCGCCGATCAGCTGAAAATTATGGATTACAATCGCCTCATCAAGGATCTCAACGGCTTGACGAAAGAGGCATTCCTCGAAGCGCTTGGCGAAAATTTTGACGTGAGCCTTTGGACCCAGGAGGGACCTTGCCGCCCCACTCAGAAGCATTCCTTCGGCCTGTATCTTCCCGGCCAATGGTATCTTTTGAAGGCGAAGCCCGACATCGTCAAAGATCCGGATCCTCTGGCCTGCTTGGATGTCACGATCCTTTCCCAATACGTCATCGATCCCATTCTCGACATTAAAGATCAGCGGACCTCAGAGCGCATCGACTTTGTCGGAGGCATCCGGGGCCTTAGCGAATTGGAAAAGCGGGTCGATGGGGACGGCTGGGCGGCGGCGTTGGCGCTGTTCCCAACAGCCATTGAGGATTTGATGAAAATTGCCGATTCCAATCGGGTCATGCCGCCCAAATCCACGTGGTTTGAGCCTAAGTTGCGTTCTGGACTTTTCATCCACGAATTGGAGTAACCTAAGCCCAAAGACGAAAAAATCCGTTAAGGCTTTCGAGGTCTTATGGGCTGCAAAAACTCGCAGCAATAGAATCAACGAAAAAAGAAGGCAAGCGGACTGCTTGCCTTCTTTGACTGCACAAGAACATTCTTAGGGGCGATGGGGGCCCCTCAAAAGGGGCGACACGGTGCCAAGAATCTGCAAAAGGGCTTCAGAATGATGGTTTAGGGCATCCCACTGCTCCTCGGGCAAGTCCATGAAGAGAGTTTCTACGCTGCGCTGGTTGGCGCGCTTCAAAACCTCGTAGAAGGTTCGACCTTCTTCGGTAATGAGGAGGTGGATGACGCGCCGATCCTGCGTGTCGCGCTCTCGTACGATATAGCCCATTTCGCTCAGGGAATCCAAAACAGGAGTCATGTTGGGCTTGGAGATGTGCAGGTATTCGGCGACTTCCGTCACCGAGGAGCGATCGCGATGCATGAGGTAGTACAAAATGGAAATTTGAGCCGGAGTCAGATTGACGGTTTTGGAGATGGCGAGGGGGTTGAAAATCCGCTTGTGCAAAATCACCATGAGATCAAAGAGTTGAGCGGTTATTTTTTCGTCATGATAGATCATAAGAGGCTCCTTTGTTGAAAATGATTAACCATAATATATATTTCCATAGAATTATTATACGCTGGGCGAAGACCTTGTCAACTACCATTTCATGAGGCGTCCGATTATAATTAAAGAAGTTGCCTCCAATTGATCGGCGGCAATCCTATGGGAGGAAGCATTGAATGAAACTATTGTTGTCGGAAATGAAGCGATACTGGGTGCTGGTGCTTTGCATCCTGGCGGCCCTTTTTGTCCAGGCCTATTCGGAGCTCTCACTACCGGATTACATGGCTCGCATCGTCAACGTGGGCATTTCACAAAATGGGTTGGAAAAAGGTTCACCCCTGGCTTTGTCGGAAAAGACGCTGACTCACATGCGTCTGGTGGTCCCTGAAAACGAAGCCAAGACCCTTGAAGGCGCCTATCTAAAGGATGCAAAACTGCTCAAGGCCCTTCGCCAACGAAAGGGGTTTTCAAGCTTGCAAGAAGACGCTTTGGTGCTGGATCCTATGAAGGCTCAGGATGAGGCGTTGAGCGTCCTCACGCAAAAAAGCCTGATGCTCGTTGCCGCTCTTTCCATGCCCGCCGAACCCAAGGGGCCGGGTGGGGGCCTGCTGCCGGCTCCCCTTCCCCGGGGCGATGCCGCCTTCCAAGCCCTTGCCCAAATGCCCCCCGCGCAGAAGAAGGCGTTGTTGGAGCGCTTGGAAAAAACCTTTGAAAGCCTCCCCGAATCCATGTGCACGGCGGGGGCCATGACGCTCTTGGGGCGGGAATATCAGGCTTTGGGCGTAGATCAAGGCAAGCTGCAAAACGACTATATCTTTGGCGTGGGCCTCAGGATGCTGGGCATTGCTTTTTTGGCCCTTTTGGCCTCGCTCATCGTAGGGTTTATCGCCTCCCGAATCGCAGCGGATGTGGGGCGGTCCTTACGCAACCGCTTCTTTCAAAAGGTGCTCTCCTTTTCGGGTGCTGAGCTGGACCGTTTCTCCACGGCGTCGCTCATTACTCGCAGCAACAACGACATTCAGCAGGTTCAAAACATGCTCGTCATGCTCCTTCGCATGCTCTTTTTTGCGCCCATCATGGGCATCGGCGGTCTCATCAAGGCGCTGTCCACCAACGCCTCCATGGCTTGGATCATCGCTCTTGCGGTCCTTGTGATCCTCATCGTCGTAATCACCGTGTTTTCTCTCGCCATGCCGCTGTTTCAACGGGTGCAAAAGCAGCTGGATGGCCTCAACAAGATTACCCGCGAGATCCTCAACGGTCTTTTGGTGATCCGCGCCTTTGTCACGGGGCGTCATGAGGAAAAGCGGTTCGACCGGGCCAACGAGCGCTTGACAAAGACCAATCAGCGCATCGCCACCATCATGATCAGCCTCAATCCGTTGTTGCTGCTGATGCTCAACGGCGTCATGATTCTCATCGTTTGGGTGGGCGCGCATCAAATCAGCCAGGGCACCATGCAGGTGGGCGATATGATGGCCTTTATGCAGTATGCGATGCTGATCATCATGTCCTTTTTAATGATCAGCATGGTGTCCATCCTGTTGCCTCGGGCGCAGATCTCCCTCAAGCGTCTCGAGGAAGTCCTGAACACCGACGCTTCTTTAGTGGATGCGCCGGATGCGACCCCTTTGCCCCAAGAGATCGAAGGGACCGTGGAATTCCATGACGTCTCCTTCCGCTTTCACGACGCCCCGGCGGATGTGGTGGAACACATCTGCTTGAAGATTCCCGCAGGAAAAACCACAGCCATCGTCGGATCCACAGGCTCGGGCAAATCCACCCTCGTGAATCTTATTCCACGGTTTTACGATGTTACGGCCGGCGCCATCACCATCGACGGCCGGGACATCCGACACTTGCCCATGGCGGATTTGCGCCGACACATCGGCTTCATTCCTCAGACCGCGAGCCTTTTTTCCGGAACCATCGCATCCAACTTGCGCATCGGCAAAAATGCAGATCTTTCGGAAAACGCGTTGGAAGAGGCGTTGCAGGTGGCCCAGGCCAAGTCCTTTGTGGCGGAGCTCCCCTTAGGCCTGCAAGCGCCCACCACTCAAGGGGGGACGAACTTATCCGGCGGTCAAAAACAGCGGCTCTCCATTGCGCGGGCCATTGCAGGACCCGCAGAAATCCTGATTTTTGACGATTCGTTCTCCGCATTGGATTTTCAGACGGATCTTGCGCTGCGGCGGGCCTTAGCCCAGCGAGCCAAGGCGGCCACCATCATCGTCGTGGCGCAGCGCATCGGAACCATCATCAACGCCGACAACATCGTCGTGCTGGATCAGGGTCGGTTGATCTGTCAGGGCACGCACAAGGAATTGATGGAAGGGTGCGAAATCTATCAGCAGATCGCAGCCTCCCAGATTCGGACCCAGGCATGAGGAATCCAAAGGAGAAGCAAATGATGGATAACAATAAGAATCATAAAGACCCTCAAAGGGTCCCGGACCAAGAGGCCTTGGATCAGAAGCTGAGAGGGAAAATTGACGAACAAATTGCCCAGCGGCAAGCCTTGGAGGGGACGGATTCCTCCGAGGAATCCACGAGGGAACCCGAGAGCGGCGTGCGCGGCAGTAAGGCCACGGAAAAGCCCAAGGATTTTCAGGGCAGCTTGAGAAAGCTTTTGGCCTACCTGCGGGACTATCGGGGACCGCTGCTGTTGGTGATTTTATTTACGGTGGGCGCCTCCGTCTTTGCCGTTTTGGGTCCTCGGATTCTCGGTGGCGCGGTCACCAAAGTCTATGAAGGCATTCTTCGAAACCTTTCGGGGGATCCTCGGGGCTTTGATTTTGAAGCCATCGGGAAAACCCTCTTGTTCCTTTTGGGCCTTTACGGCGTTTCAGCCTTCTTGTCGTGGCTGCAAGGATACATTGTTTCCCGCATCGCTCAGCGCCTGGGCTACCGAATGAGGCGAGATCTTTCCTTAAAGCTGGATCGGTTGCCCTTGGCCTACTTTGATGAAAAAACCCATGGAGAGTTGCTCTCCCGCATCATCAACGATGTGGATACGGTGGCCATGACCGTCAACCAAAGCGTCTCTCAGATCATTGGCAGCATCGCCGCCATCTTGGGCTCCCTCATCATGATGCTGTGGATTTCCCCCGTCATGACTTTGGCCGCGCTCCTGATTTTGCCCCTTTCCGCGGGCATTGTCATGACGCTTGTGAAGCGCTCTCAAAAATACTTCAAGGCCAATTCTCGGCTCATCGGCCGGGTCAACAGCCACGTGGAGGAGTCCTTCGCAGGCTTTGGCATCATCAAGGCCTTCAATGGGGAAGAAGAAGCCACCCAGACCTTTTCCGACATCAATGAGGACCTTTATTCCAGCGCTTGGAAGTCGCAGTTCCTTTCCTCTATGATGATGCCGCTGATGAACTTCGTGGGCAATCTCGGCTACGTCTTTGTTTCGATCTTAGGCGGCTACCTGGCCGTCCGAAAGACCATTCAGGTGGGGGATATCGTCTCCTTCATCCAATACATCCGAAACTTCACCCAGCCTATGGCCCAGGTCGCTCAGATCTCCTCTGTGGTTCAAACGTCCCTGGCCTCTGCCGAACGGATTTTTGAAGTCTTGGACGCTGAGGAAGAAGTTCAAACGGGAACCAAACGATTGGATCCGGCAACCGTGAAGGGACACATCCGCTTCGAGCACGTACGCTTTGGGTATACGAAAGAGAAAACCATCATCAAGGATTTCTCTGCGGACATTACGCCGGGCATGCGTGTGGCCATCGTCGGCCCCACGGGCGCGGGCAAAACCACCCTTGTGAAGCTGCTCATGCGTTTCTACGAACTCGACGGCGGGCGCATCACTTTGGATGGAGTGGACCTCAAAGAATACGAGCGAGGCTCGCTGCGTAACGTCTTTGGTATGGTCTTGCAGGATACTTGGCTCTTCTCAGGCACGCTTCGAGAAAACATCGGCTATGGCGATCTTGAAAAGCAGGAAGAAGAGATCTTAAAAGCTTCGGAGCTGGCCCGCAGCCATCACTTTATTATGACGCAGCCGGGCGGCTACGATCTGATGGTCAATGAAGAGGCCAACAACATATCTCAAGGGCAAAAGCAGCTGATGACCATTGCGCGAGCGATTCTTTCCGATCCGGAAATTTTGATTTTGGATGAGGCCACTTCCTCCGTGGATACGCGTACGGAGCAGCTCATTCAAGAGGCCATGGAAAACCTCATGCAGGGGCGCACCTCCTTCATCATTGCGCACCGTTTGTCCACCATCGTTGATGCGGACCTCATCTTGGTGCTGCGCGAGGGGGACATTGTGGCGCAGGGCACCCACGAGCAGCTTCTCGCGCAAGGAGGCTTCTACGCGAAGCTTTACGGCGCTCAGTTTGATCCGGTGTAACCAAGCACTTACAGTTTCGCCACGAAGTGTTCAAAACCCTTTGATACGCTTGGATCAGATGAAACAACGTGAAAAAGAGAGGAGATCGCCCCGTGGAAAAAGAACGAAACGATCGCACCATTATTGAACGAAACGATGGACCGCAGCCGGAAATCCCGCATCCCATGGATCCCGAGCAGCAAAAAAAGAATGAGCTCGGGGAGGCGATCCCTCGTCCCGACGAGGTTCGGCCTTCGAAAGAACCCCCCAGGGATTCTCCTGGGGATCCGAAGGGCACCGCCCGCTCCATAAAATGGCGGAAATGAAGCCTCAGTAGTTGAACTTAAGGGTCCTCCCATGGGAGGACCCTTGCCTGCGTGCCGGGCCGTGCTATACTTAAAAAAAGTCCAACCATGGACCCATTGAGTAAGGGAGAGAGCGAATGAAGGATCGATGCATCAATAGAAGGCTCAAATGCTGGGCCGCTGCCGGGCTCCTTATAGGCAGCATCGGACTGGCTGGTTGCGCCCCCAATCCGATGAAAAATTTGCCCAGCAACGCAAGTGCCCTGCGCAGCAGCAACACCTCTCGGCCCGACAATCTGAGCGTGCCTTTGGCCTCAGGGGTTGTGGACGATGCTGAAAAAGCCCTGGACGTTTACGAAAAGGCGCAGAAAAATCTGCAGTCTTTTAAACGGGTTCACCTTTGGCGAGTGGAATCCGACCTCCCGCTAAAAACCGGGGAGGAAACCGCTTGGATTGAACTTGATGAAACCGGAAAAACCCGCTCGGGAAAGGGCTACCATAAAGAGAATTATGCGCTGGAGCAGACCGCCAACGCTTGGGTGCGCACCCCCAAAGAGCTGACCTTGTCCTCGGGCGGAACCCTCACGAAATATCCCATGAGTGAATTAAAAGAGCACGAATCCTATGCGGTGGAAGCTCTGATGCGTCTTTTACTAAAGGAGTACCCATGGGATCGCGAAGGAGCCGCCTACCGCGTCAAGGTAAACAGCCAAAGTGGCGAGCGCAATCAAGCGATTTTAAAGGCCTTGGGGTATCAAAAAAAGCACGCCAAGGACTATGAGGGAACCCTTTACCTGGAAGCGCGCATAGATGGGACTTCGGGGTACTTGACCCAGATTCAGTATGCCTTTGATCATCGCGTCTTTGGGGTAACCGATAAAGGAACGCTGACCTTCAGCCAATGGAATCAGCCCGTGGACTTGACGATGCCCAAAGAAGGCAGCGCATCTACCCCTGCGCCACAGCCCTCCAAAGACTCTCTGCCGGCCCCAGATCAGCCCTAGGATCCTCCAGCGGGCGGCTTTTGCACGGCCCGAGCGTTCCCATTTCTTTTGCCAGGGAGGTGTGACGATGAATAAGCCCCATCAACGATGCCGAGGAAGGATTCTTCTTTTAATCCCTCTTTTTTTGCTCACGGCTTGCAAGGGGCCGCAGCGCACCGATGCTTCTTGGCCGGGGCAAGGGGATTCCGCGGCGGTTTTTGAGACCATGAAAAGCCGTACGGCTCACGGGGCAACGTATCGGTCGCTGCGCCCGGATCCCACGGTCCTCTCCAAAGAGGAAATGAAAGAAGAAATTGCGTATCTTTTGATGATCCTAGAATCCTTTGGCACGGACGTTGTAGTCAACAATCGTCTCTATGGATTTGTACCCACCTTGGATCAAGAGCAATGGCTCCATCGGGTGGATGCTTTGGAAAGCTTCGCCGATTATTATCACCTCTTGTTGGACATCAGCAAGCACTATGAAGGGCTTCGAACCCGCCTGCTCCACCCTGAGGAGGCGCTTTTGGGCTTGCCGGAATTCAAGACGCTCCAAGGGGCCAAAGAGTATGCAGCGACGCTAAAGGCCACGCAAATTTCTCTTGCGCAGACCGAATATCAAAAGGATGCTCAGGTGTTGTGGAACAATACGCAGATGAAAAAAGTCCTCCAAGAGGAGCCCAAGGGGCCGAGGAATCAGACGCCCGAAGAAGCGATCCATACCGGGGTGACGGAGGATGGAAAAACCGCGTATCTCCAGCTGGAGACCTTCTATCTCAAGGGACGGGCGGCGGATGGCAGCCTTCTTGGCATCGGAAATTTTCTCGATCATCTCAACAACTACGAGACCCTCATCTTGGACCTTCGAGGCAATCCCGGCGGCCAAATGCGCCCCTGGCGTGAAGAACTCTTGCCTCGTCTGATCGAAAAAACACGCTTTGTGGACTGCTATGTGGCGGCCCGGGACACGCCCGCAGGGAAGCGGGTGCGACAGGATCTTTTGGATCGCCTGCAAAGTGAGCAAGGCCGATTGCTTTACGATAAAACCTTGAACCAGGACCCCATGGCCGTGTCGAAGCGATTTGAATCTCAAGAGCACCTTCCCAGCCTGATGGGGTCCCCGAATCTGCAGGACGCCCCCTACTTAGGGCCTCCGCTGCGCATTCGGGACACCCTGGAGCCGAAAAAGCCCATCCATTTCAAAGGAAAGATCTATCTTCTCGCAGATGTCCAGGTGACGGGCAGCTCCGACACCCTTACGCACTACCTGAAAAGCTTGGGGATTGTGACGGTGGTCGGCAAGCCGTCCAAAGGGGATGGCGTGGCACAGGATTTTGGCATCCATCGTATGGTGCTGCCTCATACGGGCCTGATCTTTCAGGTTCAAACGCTTTATGGATACAATCTCGACGGCAGTTCCAACTACGAGCGAGGCAATGCCGTCGATGATTTTCAGGAAAACGGCGTAGAGCTCGATCACGTTCTAAACCTCATTCGCAAGGAGCGGGGAGAGGCGCCCAAAAAGACCAAAGAGCGTCTAAAAGAGGCTTGGCACCAGCCTGCGAATCCGTAAGGTGCGGCCCCTGCAAAAAAGCGCCAGGGATCAAACGAGGAGTACGCATCAAAAACAGCAAGAGCCACTGAAGATGCAAAAAAAGACAGGGTCTATGCTACCGCTTGGGCAAAAGCATAGACTCTGTCTTTTTTGTGGTTATCGAGGGCGTAGCAAAGCAGAGTAAGACTTGACCCGGTTTGTGGGTCCAACCGGGTCCTTTGGGGTCTGGAGCGTTTGAATCCAGCGATCTTAGAAAAGGGCTGTGGGGAAAGGGGGATGCAGCAGCTATTCGTTGATGGTGGCGTCCACCACTTTTTTGTGCAGCAGCGATTCGATGTTTTGAGCCCGGGGATCCTCCTCGGGCGGCGCAGCGTAATTGCCCTGTTTGGTGTTTTGAGCGGTGCCTTGGGCCGACCCTTCCGAGGGAACAGGACCCGCGCCTACGGATTTCAAGAGGCTTTGTTTTAAAGTATCCTCGATCTTTAGGAGCTCTTGCTCCGCGGCCAGACGCTTTGTTTGGCCCTCCCGCTGGATCTTGATGGTCTCTTCAATGGTGGAGATGAGGTCGTCGTTCACTTTTTTGAGGGTATCGAGTTCCACAATGCCTCGCTCGGATTCCTTAGCCACTTCCAGCGTATTGCTCTTGAGCAGTTCCGAATTACGCCGCAACAAGTCGTTGGTGGTGTCGGATACGCTGCGCTGCATCTCCAGGCCGGCTTTTTGCTTGGAGAGGGACAGGGCAATGACCACTTGGGATTTCCAAAGCGGAATGGTGTTGAGGACGGCGGTTTGGATTTTATCCACCAAGGACTTATCGTTGTTTTGGATGAGTTTAATTTGGGGCGCGGTCTGGATGGCCAAAGTTTTGGAGAGCTTCAGATCGTGCACCTTTTTCTCAAAGCGGTTCACGGTGTTCTCAAAGTCGTTGACCAGCTGGCTGGCCATGGGATCGTTGGAGTCCAGGGCTTCCTGGCGCAGGCGAGGCAGCGTATTCTTGCGCAACTCCTCAATCTTTTCTTCGCCCGCCAAAATATAAAGTTGGAGATCGTTGAAATAATCGACGTTCTTTTGGTAGAGGTTATCCAAAACGCCAATGTCTTTCAACAGGCCCATGCGGGCTTTGTCCAGCTCGGATTCGATCTTGTCGATCTGAGTCTCAAGGTTTTGGAATCTTGCCATGTACTTCTCGGAGGACTGAGCGAACTTGCCAAAAAAGGGGATCTTTCGTAAAAATCCTTCGTCTTCCTGGGAATCCATGCCGCTGTCCTTGACCTTCGTCATGAGATCCGTCATGATCTCGCCCACGTATCCGGCATCTTTGCTTTTGATTTGGGAGAGAATGGTCTCTGAGAAGGCAGCGATGTTCTTTTGGGCGCCTACGCCAAACTGTTCCGTCATTTGGGAATCCATGAGGTCGATGGTTTCTTTGATCTCATCGATTCGCTGGCGTTCGGCCGGGGAGATGGTCTCCACCTGACGGGTGATTTTGGCGATTTCCTGTTCCTTTTCTTCTTGTGCGGTTTGGGCCAGCTGGCTGGTTCGGGCGAGATTTTTCAACGTGATTTCTTCAGGCATGAATTGGTACTCCTTCATTTTTTATGGATGAACGGGCGCCCGGCATCGAGTCGGGCAATGATTATTCAGTGCGGTTGGTTTTCTCCAGCAGGTCGATGTCGGCTTCCATATCCAAAATTTCATGGGTGGCCAAATGGACGTATTGCTTACGGAAGGCGTCTTGCAGGGTGCGCAGCGCGTCGGCAGTCTTTTGAGCGAGCTCCTCGACTTCCTGAGATTGGATGCCGGTGCGCTCGAATTCGGCATATTTTTTTAAAAGGTCCTCCGCGGTGGTGAGGTAATATCCGAAAAAGCGGCGGGCCTTGGTGATTTTATGGGGATTGCGTCGCAGGTAGTCCATGATTTTCTCCCCCAGGCGGGTGAGGTTTTGGGATTCCTCGGAAATGGTGCGGTGTTTTACGCTTTGAGACATGGCTTGAAGGTGATCCAGGCGTCCTTGGGCTTCGCGCATCAGATCTTTTAGTTCTTGATCCAAAGAAGCATCCAGCAGCGAGAGGTCTCGAGGGGCAGAGGGTTTGGGGCGCACAAGCAACCACCCGAAAATAAATCCCGTCACGGCCAGTAAAAGGGAACTGTAGACGTCGATGCGGATCAAAAAGAACATCAAGACAAAGAGGGCAAGGGATCCTAGGAAGGCCTTCACGAGCGAGCTGAATGTTTGCTTCTTCATCCAAAAATCCTCCAAAGAGCAGAATGCGTCGAGGGATTTACCCCCTGTTCGTTAGGTTCATTCTAACATAATATGCCAAGGGATAGCATCCTGCTCCCCCTTGGGCGTCCAAGGCTCCAAGGGTTCCATGAGAAAGGATGAAAAGAGCAAAACCTGCCGACCGATGGATCGTTAAAGATGCGCCGGATCATTCTTCCTCGCTGTGGGCGACTCCACGTCCAATGCCCGAAAGACAAACCCTCAGAATTTGATGGTCGGACGCGAGCCAGTGGCAATTACGATCCTTTGCTGAGCCTTAGGCGGTAGAAAGAGCCTCCGCCGAAGCCTCAATGGTCCTGGTACACGCCAAGGAGCCTCCCCCTTTTTTCTTTATTCTTTTGAGCTCCTTCGAGGCGGCGGCGGCAAAGGCATCCGCAAAATAGGGTCTAATGGCGCGAGGCGCACCGGCCCAATCACCGGGCCTTTTGATCCGGGTCGGGGTCACGAACCGCTCATGCGGAGCAACGAAGGGGTCATTGAGCGTATTTTGGGGAATCATCGGATTAAAGTTTCATGAAAAAGAACGCATGTTCTAAAAAACTGGTATAATATAAAAGAAGAAATAAGTTCATTCAGCGCATGGGGATCCTATGCGCAAGTTTAAGTGAGGTGAAGTAGTGTATGGACTATGAGAAAATGACGAAAAACAGCGTGGGCGCGGTCAATGACGCGCTGAATATCTGTGTGAGCCGAGGCAATGCCCAAATCGAGGACATCCATCTGCTTTACGGATTGGTGAAAGATGAAGATGGGCTCATCTGCAATATTTTACGCAAAAGCGGACTCTCCTCCAAAGCGTTCCGCGAGGATGTGTTGTCGGCCATCGATCGCAAACCGAAGGTCTCTGGCAGCACGCAGACGGGTCTGTCCCAGGCCACCAACCGTGTGCTCATGGAAGCTGAGGACATCGCCCAAAAGATGGGCGACCAATACGTTAGCGTAGAGCATTTGCTGCTGGCGCTCTTTGGGACCGCGTCCCCGGAGGTACGGGCTCTTTTTACCAAATACAGCCTAAGAAAAGACGCGTTCATGATGCATTTAAAAGAAATCCGAGGCAGTCAACGCGTGACCTCGGACTCGCCCGAGGCAACCTATGAAGCCCTGGCCCGGTTCTCCACGGACCTCACCGAGCTGGCCCGGGAAAATAAGCTCGACCCCGTCATTGGCCGGGACGAGGAAATTCGACACGCCATCCGCATTCTGTCGCGAAAAACCAAGAACAATCCCGTGCTCATTGGCGAGCCGGGCGTCGGAAAAACCGCCGTGGTGGAAGGAATGGCGCAGCGCATCGTCAAAGGCGATGTGCCAGAGAACCTCAAGAACGTTAAAATCTGTTCGCTGAATATGGGGAGCCTTTTGGCAGGGTCCAAATATCGCGGGGAATTTGAAGAGCGCTTGAAAGCGATCTTGGATGAAGTCAAAGCCGCCCAAGGGGGGATCATCCTCTTTGTGGATGAAATTCACAACATCGTGGGCGCGGGAAAAACCGAAGGCTCCATGGACGCCGGAAACATGCTCAAGCCCATGTTGGCCCGGGGAGAACTGCGCTGCATCGGCGCCACGACCCTGGATGAATATCGGGAATACATCGAGAAGGACTCCGCCTTGGAGCGGCGCTTCCAGCCGGTTTTGGTGGATGAGCCTACGGTGGAGGAGACCATCGCCATATTGCGTGGGCTCAAGGAACGCTATGAAATTTATCACGGCGTAACCATCATGGACTCGGCCCTCATTGAGGCCGCCGTCCTTTCAGACCGCTACATCAGCGACCGCTTCCTGCCCGATAAGGCCATTGATCTTGTGGATGAGGCCTGTGCCCTGATTAAGACGGAGCTTAACTCCATGCCTACGGAGCTGGATTCCATTCGCAGAGAGATCATGGTGCTGGAAATTGAAGCCGCTTCGGTGACGAAAGAAACCGATGAGGCATCGCGCCATCGCCTGGAGGAACTGCAAAAGGATATTGCCGGGCGCAAAGATGAATTTCATCGATTGAAGGCCAAATGGGAGGAGGAGAAATCCGCCATCGGCCAGGTCAATGAACTGAAAGAGCAGATTGAAACCCTCAATTTTGAAATCAGTGAGGCGGAGCGCCAATACGATTTGAATCGGGCGGCAGAACTGAAATACGGCAAACTCCCAGAAGCGCTCAAAAAGCTTGAAGCCGTTCAAGAAGAGGCCCAAACCAAGGAAGCGGCGACGCTTCTACGGGAAAAAGTCACTCCTGAAGAAATCGCCAAAATTGTCTCCCGCTGGACCGGCATTCCCGTATCGCGCATGCTCGAAGGAGAACGCCAGAAGCTCTTGCAACTGGAGGACGTGCTCCATAGGCGCGTCATCGGCCAGGATGAAGCCGTGACCAAGGTCACCGAGGCCATTCTTCGCTCTCGCGCCGGGATCAAGGATCCCAACCGACCCATTGGATCCTTCCTCTTCTTGGGTCCTACGGGCGTTGGCAAAACGGAGTTGGCCAAAACCCTCGCCGAGGTGCTCTTTGATTCTGAGCAGAACATGGTGCGCATCGACATGAGTGAATATATGGAAAAGCATACGGTAGCCCGACTGATCGGGGCGCCTCCTGGATACATCGGCTATGAAGAAGGCGGGCAGCTCACTGAAGCGGTGCGAAGAAAGCCCTATAGCGTGATTTTGTTCGATGAAATCGAAAAAGCGCACCGCGACGTCTTCAACATCCTCTTGCAGGTCTTGGACGACGGCCGGATTACGGATTCCCAAGGGCGCACCGTGGACTTTAAAAACACGGTGATCATCTTAACCTCGAACATTGGCTCTCAATACCTCATTGAGGGAATGGACCGGGAGGGACATCTTTCGGATGCCGCGGTGCAAAACGTCATGCTGGAACTTCGGGCGGCCTTCCGACCGGAATTCTTGAACCGCTTGGACGAAATCGTCATGTATAAGCCCTTGACCCGGGAAGAAATCAAGAAGATTTTGGACTTGATGCTGCAGGGCATCGGTCGGCGGCTGGCCGATAAAAACATCACCCTAGTTTTGGATGATGCGGCCAAGGATTTTGTGGTCCAAGAAGGGTACAATCCCATTTATGGCGCTCGGCCCCTTCGCCGGTACCTCCAAAGCTCAGTGGAAACCTTACTGGCTCGGGGCATCATTCAGGGCGACATCGATCAAGGCCAGACGGTGACTTTCACCGTCCAAAATGGAGCCTTGGCGATTAAAGCCAACCCACCCGAGGCCTCTTAGGATCCGTCAGCCATCCAAGGGCTCGTTTTCTAAGCCGTGTGTCCGTACAACGCCAAAGGGCCCCTCACGGGGGCCCTTTTTAGTGCAAGGAACGAAGACACATGCTTGGTTTGGAGAACGTTAGAGGATGCCGCGGGCCAAAAGGGTGGTTTCTACAAGGTCCAGCGTCAGTTCTTTAGGAACTAAAGCCTGGGTTTCAATGGCCAGACCCCCACAGACCGAAGCGGTCATCAAGCTGCGCTCCAAGTGCTGTTTTTTGGCGTATTCAATGAGAAATCCAGCAAAATAATTGTCTCCGGCCCCTACGGAATCCACGAGGTTGAAATTGTGCGCGCTTTGTTCGTAAAAGCGCCCCTCTTGATAGGCGGTGGAGCCTTCCTTCCCGTGGGTGGCGATGACCAGGCGCCGGCTCGTGCCCAAAGCCCTCAAGGTGGCTCGAGCATCGGTGAGGCGATCCGAAGATAAAAACAAGACATCGCTGGCTCGGACAAAAGAAAGGTTGGGGTCCGTTTGGGGATCGTAGTCGGATAAATCGGTCCAAACGGGCTTTTGCGGCAGGGCGCACAGCAGGGGCTCTAAATAGGGCAAGGGATGGAGGACGATGATCTCGGCCCAGTCCATGGCTTCCCGGAGCGCCTCCTCGGGCAGGCGCTCCGCAAAGGTGCAAGGGTTCATGCAAAGGGTCATGCAGTCTCCTGCTTCATCCAAGAGTCGTATTTCCAGGGGGGTGCCGTTGTGTGCCTGGGTGCAGGTGGCCTCAACCCGGGCCTCTTCCAGTTCACGAAGTACGAGGGTTCCTGCTTCATCGGACCCCAACGGGGCAAAAAGACGAACCTTCGCGCCTAAGCGAGAGAGGGCGATGGCTTTAGCGGTGCCGTGGCCGCCGCTGCGCCGATACACCTCTTGGGCGGCGTAATCTCCGGGGGTGCAGGGAAGTTTTTGGAATTTTAAGATAGTGTCATAGGATACGGCGCCAAGGACCAGTACGTTGGGCATCTTTCATCCTCCTTTGATCAATGATCCGCAAAAAGCCGCCGCTTGGGCCGCTATTGTTCCGCCAGATCCTCCAGGCGCTTGGCATCGAGAATCGTGATGCGGTCACGGGCCACAAGGATGGCCCCCAAATCTTCCATGCGCCGCAGTTCCCGCTGTAGGGAAGGGCGCTGAACCCCCAATTCTTCCGCCCAAGCTTTTTTGGTGAAGGGCAGGGTGATGGTGTCTAGTCCTTGAGCTTCTTTGGCTTGCAGCAAAAATCGGCTGAGGTTCTGTTTTAAGGTTTGAATGGTCACCTCATCCAAACGCCGGGTCAGCATAAAGGCTTTGCTGGAGGCGATGCGTAAGAGGCTCTCGAGGAAATGTACGTTGACTTGGCACAGTTTCAATACCAATTCTTTGGATAAGGAAAGCAGCGTCACCTCGCTCAGGGCCATGGTGGATAAGGGGTAGGTGGAGTGTAGGGAGAAGAGCACATTGGGGCCCATCATTTCCCCCACATGGGCATCCCCCACATTGAAATAGCGTCCGGAGGAGTCGATTTTTTGAATCCGCACGGATCCCTCGAGGATGATGAAAATGCTTGTGCATGCTTCGCCTTCGTTGAAGATGACCGCGCCTTGGGGATATTTGGTGATACTATAGGAATAGAGCGTCAAATAACTGCGCAGAGCATCCTTGGTAAAGGTTGAAAATAGGGGCAAGGCCGTCATGGCCTCCAAGTAATCCAAAATTGCGGCATCCTCCTTTGATGATCTTTCGTTCATTGTATCAGATCGGTGTAAATGAAAGAGTATATATAGAAGGATTTTTGGCCAGGATTCTCCTCAAACCCAGGGTCAATTTACCCATCCCTGGGGACCATTTGCAAAGACTCGTTTATACGGAACGAGAGAGGCTCTAATTATGAACAATATAAGAACGAAAACCGCAAAATGTTAACAGAACATCCATCTATATAAAGGAGCAGTCATGAAAATCTTTGATACGCATGCGCATTATGACGATGAACAATACGATGAGGATCGCGAAGAAACCCTACGACTTTTAAACCAAGGGGGCGTCACCCACGTGGTGAATTGCGCTTCGAATGAAAAAAGCCTGCAGACGACCTTGGACCTGGCGCACCATCATGGCTTCGTCTACGCCGCCTTGGGCATTCACCCCAGTGATGCGGATGAATATACGCCTGCGGTGGAGGAGCGACTCCGGCGTTTGCTCAAGGACCCCAAAGTCCTGGCGGTGGGAGAAATCGGTCTGGATTATTACTGGGCAGAGAATCCCCCAAAGGAGCAGCAACAGCAAGTGCTCCTGCGCCAGTTGGAGTTGGCGCGAGAGGTGAAAAAGCCCGTAATCCTGCATGTCCGCGAAGCCTACGGCGATATGCTCACGGTGTTGAAAAGCCAACAAGACGTCCCCGGCGTGCTTCATAGTTTCTCGGGGTCTCCACAAATCGCCCAAGAGGTATTGGCCATGGGGTATTACTTGGGCATCGGTGGCGTCGCCACCTTCAAAAATGCGAAAAAGCTTCCCGAGGTCATTCGCCAAGCGCCCTTGGATCGCCTGCTCTCCGAGACGGATGCCCCCTACCTAACGCCGGTGCCTCATCGAGGCCAGCGCAATCGAAGCGACTATATTGCCTGGATTATTCGGGCCATCGCGGCCTTTCGGGAGGAAGAAGAAGAAGCAGTTGCAAAGGCGCTTTATGCAAACGCTTTGCGTTTTTTCGGCTTGCCTCAAGAGTTGTAAATCCCAACTTGAAATCTTGTTAATAAGTTGTTCATAATTATAGGGAAAACCCCGCGGGATCCCTTGAGCCATGCGGGGTTCGTTCTTTTTTTGACGAAACTTCCAAAAATGAGATACGATCTGTCTTGGCAAGACGAGCAACGATGAGAGACCGCTTGCCCCCTTGAGGATCTTTGGACCACAGAAAATGCGTCCAGGCTCCCGCAAACAAACAGCCACTCAAATTCTTTTGGGAAAGGCCGGGGCATTGCTAGACTGCTCTCGACGGAGGAACCATGAACAATCTTACCAAAACATTCGCCAGCGTATCCTTGGCCGGCTTAGTGATGCTGGGATCCAGCCTCACGCCGTATCAGCCGGTACACACCGTATCGATCAACATCGATCAAGTGGAACGCACCCAAAAAACGAAACACACCCTCGTGGAGGATGTCCTGCGAGAAGCCGGCGTGATCCTGCGGGCAGAAGATGAAGTCAATAAGGACCCAAAGGCGGCCATTGTCTCGGGCGATCGTTTGATCGTTAAGCGGGCCGTGCCCATCCATGTGGTGGATTCAGGCACCAGAAAAACCATGTACACCACGCAAAAGACCGTACGGGAAGCGCTCGCAAAAGCCGGCATCCATAGAGAACGAGCCGATCGGTTAAACCTGCCTGAAAACACCCCCGTGCGCGCGGAGCAAACCATTTTGATTTCAAGGGTCACTTATCGGGAAGAAACCAAACGGGAAAAGATCCCTTTTGACGTCATTCAAAAAGAAGATAAAGATCTCTTAAAGGGAACCAAGCGCTTGGCTCAGCCTGGACGGGATGGGGAACTAAAGGTGACGCGCCGCATCACCCTTGTGGACGGCAAAGAGGAAGCCTCAGAAGTGATTCAAAGCGAAGTCACTCGGGCCATGCACCATGAGATCACCAAGGTAGGCACTAAAGTTGAGGCGCCCAAGCCGATCCCCGTTGCCAAGGAAAAGACGACCTCCCGGGCTAAGCCGGTCCGCACTTCCGAACAAGATCGGCCGGCGGTTTCGTCCTCAAAAGCAGAATCCCAAGGGAGCTTTCAAAAAACCTTCACCTTGTCCTTTTATACGGATCTGCCGGAAGAAAACGGCGGGTGGTCCATCACGGCCACGGGAGAACGCCTGCGTTATGGCATGGTGGCCTCCAACTACTACGCCATCGGCACCACCATCCATTTGGAAGGGTGGGGCGACTTCGTGGTCAAAGACCGTGGCGGCTCCAACTTCAACAACTCCTACCGCCTAGATGTATTCATTCCGCGGCGCTCAGGAGAAAGCAGCAGCGCTTATCTGCGCCGGGTTAACAACATGGGAATGCCTCGCGTTCGAGGATCGGTTTATTAACCGAAAAGCCCCTTTAAAAAGCGTCCTTGGAAAAACCAAGGGCGCTTTTTGCATGGAAGCCATCGGGATTGGCTCAGCGCAAGTTTTTTTTGTCTTCTAAGGCGGATTCGGCTTATAATGAGAGGTGACCATCCCAAGGGATTGGTCCTTTTGGAGAAGGAGGCCCTCCCATGGAAAAAACGCAAGCAATGATTGAAGAAATCATCGTCGTGGAAGGCCGAGATGACGTGACGGCAGTCAAGCGGGCAGTGAACGCCGAGGTGATTGCGGTTCATGGATTTGGCATTACCGAAGAACACTTTTGCCGCATTGAGCGGGCGGCCCAAAATAGAGGAGTCATCGTCCTGACGGACCCGGATTTTGCAGGGGAAACCATTCGGCGGCGCATTGAAGCGCGCATTCCCACGGTCCGCCATGCCTACATCAGCCGGGACGAAGGGACCAAGGGCGAGGACGTCGGAGTGGAGAATGCCTCCCCTGCGGCCATTATCGGCGCCTTGGAAAAGGCCCATGCCAAAACGACCCAAGCTCGGGCAGAATTTGGCCCCGAGGATCTCATGGCGGCAGACCTTTTGGGGCACGACCAAGCCAAAGCGCGTCGGGCGCTCTTGGGGGCGGCTCTTGGCATCGGCTACGGCAACGCCCGACAGATGCTCTCCCGCCTCAACCACTACGGCATCTCAAGAGCGGCTTTTGATGCCGCCGTGGCCACGCTGGATCCCCCTAAGAAATGAGGACAACATGCATTTAAATACTAGAGAGCTCGTTAAAAAATACAATTTCAACTTTACCAAGTCCTTGGGGCAAAACTTCCTTGTGGACGAGGCGGTGGTGTCGGACATCATTGAGGGTTCCGGCATTGGGCCCGAGGATCATGTCTTAGAAATCGGACCGGGGGTCGGCAGCTTGACGCGCGCCTTGGTGGGCAAAGCCGGCAAGGTGACGGCCATCGAGATTGACGATCGGCTGATTCCCATCCTTCGAGAGCAGTTTCAAGCATCCCCCCACTTTGAAGTGATTCAAGGGGACGTCTTAAAGCAGGATTTAAACAAGCTTTTGGGGAGCGAGCCCATCCATGTGGTGGCCAACTTGCCCTATTATGTGACCACGCCCATTTTGCTGCGCCTGTTGTCGCAAGGGATCAACTGGCGCTCCATCACCATCATGATTCAAAAGGAAGTGGCCGAGCGTCTTACGGCAATGCCCGGCACCAAAGAGTACGGCGCGTTGACCCTTTTGGTGGAATATTACGCCCAAGCGGTACCGGTTCGTTTGGTGTCTCCGGGTTGCTTTATTCCCCGACCCAAGGTGGAGTCCATGGTGATTCGCTTGGATCGGCGTCCTGAGCCTTTGGTTTCGCCGAAAAACGAAGCGTTCTTTTTCAAGGTGGTGCGTCAAAGCTTTGCCATGCGCCGCAAAACCTTGAACAATACCCTAAAGCCCTTGGGGCTGACCAAAGAAGCCATGGAACGAGGGTTTTCGGCCGCAGGCATCGATCCCGCCCGGCGGGGAGAAACCTTGACCATTGACGAATTCTGTGCCTTGGCCGATGCCCTTTATGAGGTGGACGCATGAACACGCGAAAACGCGGGACGCTTTTGTTGCTGGTGCTTTGCGCCCTTTTGGTTCTTCCGGGGTGTCAGAGCCTGTTGCGGCTGACCTACCGCAACGAGGATTTTAAATGGGTGGAGCCCAAGGATTTGGCCAAGATCATCATCCAAAGTACAAGGGATGTGGGGTTTCGCTTCGTGGTGACGGATAAGGAGACCATGGGCGAGCTGCGGGAATCCCTGTCCACGGCGCTGCCCGTAGAGGAGCGCAATTCCTTAGCGCCCGACTACATCTTTGAATTTCATACCTACGACAATCGGATCATCAAATATTATTACACGACGGGGACCGTCAATGAGGATCACAAAGGCAATTTTTACAACGACACCAAGCAGTATGTGGTCCTAAACCGCATCGACAACCAACTGATCCGCAACCTATTTGCGCTGCGAAAGCCCCAATCCTTTTATGAGGGGTATTACGGCTCCGTGTTGCAAGCGCTTAAAACCATTGCCGCCGATCATGAAGGCGTACCTTTAGCGGTGCTCATCGGAGAGGATAAGGAAATGCTGAAGTTCCAGATGTCTTATGAAATCTTGGACTTCAATGTGATGCTTTCCGAACGAGGCATGCGTCCCGTGCAAAAAGACCGGGACGGCGATGTGGTGGTGATTGTAAACACGGTGGGCTATAAAACAAATCTTTATAAGGCCATCTTAAAGGTGCAGGACAACACGCATCGAAAAACCACACGCTACTATGTGGTGAGTCATTTCAACGGGGGAAAGTGGACCACCACCGTAACCCAGAAAGCGCCGGAAGGCTTTTAGACCAGAAGTTTTCGCTGATGCGGGGTCCTATGGGACTTCGGGGGGAAAGCGCAGTAAAATCATATACGCGGAAGGAGCCCAAGGGGCATCCTTCGATCAGAGGAGATGAAAAAATGGCAACCACTTGCAATGCTTGTGCCATGAAACCAAACTGCAGAAAGGACAAACCCTGCGAATTGATCAAACCATTCTACGGGAAAATCCATCATGTGGTGGGCGTGGTCTCAGGCAAGGGAGGCGTTGGAAAATCCAGCGTCACGGGGGCTCTGGCGGTGACGCTGCAAAAATTAGGGAAAAAAGTAGGGGTTTTGGATGCGGACATTACGGGGCCGTCCATGCCGCGTTTTTTTGGCCTTGAGAGCGGGCGAAGCGGCTATTTGCCTTCTCCGGAGGATCCGGAAAAAATGATGATGGTGCCCATGGTTTCGGCTCGGGGCATTAAGGTTCAATCCATGAATTTTCTCATCGACGAAGAGCAACCGGTCATGTGGCGGGGGCCCATTCTTTCCAATGCGCTAAAGCAGCTGTTTCAGGAAACCGAATGGGGAGATCTCGACTATCTACTCATCGATATGCCGCCGGGTACCGGGGATGTGGCCATTACCTTGATGACGCAGTTCCCCGTGGATTATTTTGTGGTGGTGTCCACGCCACAGAACATGGTGACGATGATCGTCAATAAAATCGTCCACATGATCGATACGGTGAACATCCCCATCAAGGGCGTCATTGAAAACATGGCGTATTTCCCCTGCGATGCCTGCGGCAAAAAGCACTACATCTTCAGCCGGACGCCTTCGGCCCAGGTGGCCGAGCAAATGAAGCTGCCCTTGCTTTGCGAATTGCCGTTGGATCCCGCATTTACGGAGCATCTGGAGGATGGATTGGCCGAGGAGTACGCCGCCAAATCCAAAAGCTTTGAGGGATTGCTGGAGGCCTTTCGAAACGATGAGGAAGAAATTGCCCGGCGCAATCAACAGCAAAAGAAAAAGAGCATTCCGCTCTTGGGCATGAACTAACGCCCCCCAAGGTGGGTCCGCTAGGGACCGACGAGGGGAATGAAAAAAGGAGTCGTTGTTATGGATCAACAAAAATTAGCGCAGTATGCCAAGGTTATCGCCAAGGTGGGCGTAAACGCCCAGCCCGGAGACGGATTTTTCATCACGTTCAATGCGGATGGGCTGCCCTTGGTGCGCCTAGTTGCCAAAGAGCTCTACTCGTTGGGCGCGAAAAATGTCGTGCTGCGTTTTCAGGACAATGAGGTCACTTTGGCCCGCTTTACCCAGGGACGGGACGAGATTTTTGACGAATACCCGGCCTTTGAGGTGGACTACTTGGAAGCCATGTATCAAGAGAATTACCACCGCATCGCCATCGTCTCGCCGGATCCCGAACTGATGAAGGACGTGGATCGGGACCGCGCCCGCCGCGCTCAAACGGCAGCTCTTGATGCGACGGAGCGCCTGGATAAGTATATGGATTCGGGCCGCCTTAAGTGGGTGGTGGCGGCCTGTCCCTCACCCCAGTGGGCGCGGATCGTTTTCCCAGACCTCTCGGTGGAGGAAGCCATGGAGGCCCTTTGGGAGAAGATATTCCAAGCGACTTATATGAATGCCAAGGACCCGGTCCAAGTGTGGACGGATCACGAAAAAGATTTAAAGCAAAAGGAACAGTGGCTGGACGCTCAGCAGTTTGAATCGTTGCATTACGAGGGGCCGGGCACGGACTTCACCGTGCATCTGGCCCAGGATCATAAGTGGGTGGGCGGCGCTTCGGTGACCCCCGACGGCGTGAGTTATATGGCCAACATCCCCACGGAAGAGATTTTCACCACGCCCCACAAAACCAAGGCGGACGGAACGCTCCGGGCCACCAAGCCCTTGGCCGTTCAAGGACACATCGTCGAGGACTTCTCCTTTGTGTTTCAAGACGGCAAAGTGGTGGGTTTTGAGGCGGCTAAAAACGCAGACATCTTGGAACAGATGATGGATATGGACGAGGGGGGACGCTATTTGGGGGAAGTGGCCTTGGTCAGCCATTCCTCCCCCATCTCTCAATCGGGCATCTTGTTTTCCAACACGCTGTTTGATGAGAATGCCTCCTGCCATTTTGCGTTGGGCAACTCCTATGCCGAAACGCTCATCAATGGGGAGCGCCTCAGCCAGGAGGAGCGCACGCTCCTTGGCGCCAACCACTCGCGCATCCACATTGACTTCATGGTGGGCGGTCCCAGCCTGAACGTTACAGGACGGCGCGCCGACGGCACCCTAGTTCCAATCTTAGAAGGCGGCGAGTGGTCCAGCCAGATCCGCTGAGTCTCGTCCATCGCCCGGCTTTAAACCGAAAAAGCAAAGAAGAAAAAGAAAAAAGAAAGCACCGGCTCCGAAGGATTTTCGGGGCCGGTGCTTTCTTAAGCCGAATCTAGGGTTCTCTAAAAAAAAGAAGACGTCATCCTTTTTTGAAAAAATCGTTCGAAGGATCATGAGCGAGGAGGGACTGACGATCCAGCAAAAAACGTCGCGCCCCTATTGTTCGTATAAGGGTGAAAGCACACCATCGGTTCCTAACGGGATCCAGAGGGGCTTCCATGCCCTATATCCTAACGAGCAGTGGCTGACCGATATCACCGAATTTGCGATACCTGCCGGGCAGGTCTACCGGTCTCCCAGGTAGACGGTATTGATGGACTGCTACCTTCATGGGCGATCAGTACCGCACCAAATGCCAGGCTCGTCAATAGGGTGCTGGAGGAGGCTTTTGACGATGTGACACAGGTTCTGCGCCTGCCCATGGCCATCCGTAGGAGGCCTGTTCCTGCTGCTGGCTCTACCAACTCAAGTGCTGCTTAATATACCAGTGTCGATGTTACACAAATAGGGACTTGACTCTTGGAAGTCAATCTACTAATAAATATTATATTATTAACCATCTTTCTGTAATTTTTCGAATCTTTCTCTAGGCATTTCATATAATACTGCTGATTGTAATGCTCCGTTTTGATCTTCCCAAGCATCTTTTTCAACCTTAACTCTTATTGCATGTACCTTATCTTCATATACTTTTTGAGCTCTTTTATTATTTAGATTCGTATCCCAGACAATTTTTTCTATAGTAACTGCTTTATTTATTTTCTGGTCATTAAAGATAAATTCAAAGGTTTTATTTATTATTTTTGGCCCGAGGCCTTTATTTTGAAAATTTTCATCGCATAGTTTCCAGCCAACTTCTGCAAAGCCATCTCCAATTCCATAACTCATTTCCCCAATTGGAATAGTATCAATTTCTATAATACAAAGTTTACTTAATTTTCCTTCATAAGATTTAATTTGTTGTTCTACTTCTTTAATGTTCGTCCCTAATCCCCTTGGAAATCCAGCATGAGCCATTACTTTCCCATCATTCCACCAATTAGTTAATGTTTTAGCATCAGAAATTTCAGCTGTTCTTATTTTTATATTCTCAAATGTAATATTCATTTTCTTCACCTAAGAAAATTCTAATTTTTATCACAAGTATTGTTTAGGAGGAAATCTATAATTTTCAACCTAAAAAACAGGTAGTGTAAAGAGTTTTGCGCAACCATTCTTGTACGGTGAACAGTTTCAAAAGACAATGATCAAAACGATGATCCAGGAGTAAACAGTTCATGTAGCCCAAAGGTCACTCCAATCCATTCACGATGTTTGCGACCCTCCCATTTTTCATTGAGTTCTAAGAAATTCATGCAAACCGTTCTCTCTAGGGCAGCCTCGTTTGGGAATTGCTCCTTGCTCTTTGTCACACGCTTGAGCCTCCTATTTAGGCTTTCTAAGAGATTATTCGTGGAAAGGGATCGTCGGATGGGTTGGGGGAAAACATAGTAGGAAAAGAGATTGTCTTTTCCCTCAAACATCTTGGCAAGCTTGGGATAGCGTCCTCGCCACTCACCTAAGAATTAATTTAAGCGCTCCTGAGCCTTTGCAAGGGAATTGGACTGATGAACACGGCGCAGTGCAGCCGTAACAGGTGCAGCAGTTGCCGGACGTACCTTGCGCATCGCGCTTCGTTACAGAGGGGGCCAGTAACGTTGATGGCGCTCGCTTGGAAATACATCCGTCATGGCCTTGGGTAGTCCCACCAGGCCATCCGAAACAAACGGGAGAACTTCCTCAAGCCCGCGCTCTCGAAGGGATAACAGCATCTCTTTGTAACCCTGTGCCGACTCCGTGGGATAAAGCGCGTAGTCTAAGACCTCTTTATAACCTTCGGCATCGATGCCCATCAGTACGTGCAACGCTTCCTTCGTTACGGGATCTCTTCGGACATTCAGGTAGGTCGCATCGCAGTAAATCGCAACGTATCGAGACTTCACTCGTCGTGCATGGAAGGCTTGTACGGCTTTATCCAGAAGTTTCGCGATGTCCGAGATGGGGGTCGCCGAATAATAATGGCCATACATTTTCTCGATGAGAGGAGTATTCTCTCGGGGGGTAATGCCCTTTTGATAGAGCTGAATGACTGTGCGTTCCAAACAGTACCAATTGGTGTAAGAATCAACCTCTAGTAGGATCACAAATGTTGTGATCCTACTAATAAACCTTTCTGTCCTTATGCTG
Source organism: Clostridiaceae bacterium JG1575 (assembly GCA_002838815.1). Classification (GTDB taxonomy): domain Bacteria; phylum Bacillota; class Clostridia; order Clostridiales; family Clostridiaceae; genus JG1575. Next base: position 49,332 of record LQGW01000001.1, read on the forward strand.
TATTTTACTAAATGCTCTGTGCCATAATCCGGACATCAGTCTTTGGTATCCTCGATAGTCTCCATAATGTCTGACACATCACTGTTTAGGGCTTTGCAAATTCTAAGCAGCACTTCCATCGTCACATTCTCACGCTTACCGAGCTTTGCGAGTGAGGATGAACTAATCCCGGCTGATTTCCTGAGGTCTGATTCGTCATTTCTTTGTCAATCAGCAGTTTCCAAAGTTTTCTATAGCTCATCTTCATTTTGTGACTCATCTTCATTCCATGGCTTTCTATAAAGCTCGCAGTTACCGTCCGATAACTTTAATATCGTGTTATCTGCCAGTATTTTTTGTGTATCCGGAAGATTTGGATTAAGGGGTGCGGACAATTTCTTGGACTTAATAAGCAGTCAATCCAAGGGATCGTCTGTACTCGAGTGGACTCAAGTAATTTAATGAGGTCTTTATTCGCTTGTTATTATACCAAACCAAGTATTCATTCAGCCTTTGAACAAACGTTTCAATAGATACTCCCGTTCAATTCTGATTGTAGAACATCTCGTTTTTGATTCGCCCAAACAAGCCCTCACAAGCGGAATTATCTGGGAACAGCCCTTCTTGGACATGGAACGGGTCAGCTCTGCGTGTTCCATTCGCTCAATCCATCCCGGCCAGCGGTAATGACATCCTCTGTCTGTGTGAATCACGAGATGCTCATCCGGGGATAACCCAACCGCCGAATCGTCCCGTGATGGATTGACACTTTTGGTATCGCCTGAGGGCTGCTCGTTTTTGTTTAGAAGAGTACATCTATTATACTGCTCCTTTCAGACTCTTCTTTAAGTCCAGATTTTTGTCCGCCCTCTTAGGCCCCGTGGGACGTTCCGAACCTATGCGGTAAGTCCATGGAGCTTGAAACGGAAAGCCAAAGGTTTGGCGATGAGATAACGTTGCTTGTTCGGGTTATTATCCTAATAATTAGACAAGCTGAACCTCTCATGTGAGACATCCCCTAATGGGGTTGAGGTTCAGCTTGTTTGCTAGGGGGTTTTTATTTTGCGCTCACCGAGGGGCTCTTTGGGAATAACTAGTTGCCGCTGGGTGTTTTCAGGGGCATTTCTCCATAGATTTCATAAGAGATCAGCAAAAAGACATCCAGCGCTTCCATAATTTTATCGTGAAGGAGCTCTTTTTTTCGGTCGAATTCCTCGAGACCTTCAGCCGTGAGGCTGTAGATCTTTTGCAGGCGGCCTTCCTCAGAGACGGTCCCCAGGACATAGCCCTGCTTTTCCATCTTTTTGAGCAAAGGATAGATGCCCCCCGTCGAAGGACTCCATTTTCCATCCGTATGTTCGGTGATTTGGGTCGCGATGTCGTTGCCGTTGGCGGGGCCTAAGGAAAGAATATAAAAAACATAGAGGGGAAGGATGCCCTTGGTGAACACTTGGCCGACGGCTTCCTTCTCTTCCTTGACCTTTTTCAATAGACTGAGCTTTCGTTTGTATTCCTCTTGAAGCGCCCGCTCCATTTCTTTATAGGACGGGTCCATAGGCTAAATCCTCTCGACGATCAGCCCCAGCAGTCCTTTGCCGGTATGAACGCCAAGGGAGGGGGTGATTTGATCGGTATAGGAGTCTTGGACTCCGGGCAAGGCTCGAATCTGGGCCAAGACGTCCCGGCCTTCCTCGGGGTTGCCGCCGTGCATGGGATAGACGTTGCAATCGCCTTTGGCCAGGTGTTTGTTTTTTAGAAGGGCCAAGAGCTTGGAGAGTGCCTGCTTTTTGCCGCGGGCTTTTTCCACGGAATGATAAACGCCTTCCTCGTTGATGTGGATGATGGGTTTAATGTTTAAAAGCTGACCGATGGTTCCGGAGACTTTGCCGATGCGGCCGCCTTTGATCAGGTACTCCAAGGTATCTAAGACGAAATAAACGTCGATGCGTTTGATTTTTTCATGAACGGCCTGAATGACTTCTTCGGTGGTGTGACCTTGTTTGATCTTTTGCTGCGCCTCAAGCACCAATAAGCCTTCCCCTAAGGATAAGGAGAGGGAATCAATGCAGTAAACGGAGAGATCCTTTGCGTATTCTTGGGCAAAATGCCGGAAGGCATTGAAGGTTCCAGAGAGTCCTGAGGAGAGGAAGATGCCTAAAATGTGCGTGACGCCCCGCTGGCGAAAATAGTCCAAGGCGCGTTCCATGTCTTTGCCGTCGGGGAGGCTGGTTTTAGGGATTTCCTGATCCATCCGGCGGTAGGTCTCTTCCGCAGAAATGGTGACGCCATCTTTGTACTCTCCGTCTGAAAAAAGAATTTTTAACGGAAGGACTTGGACGAGCTCGGGATCCAGCTGATCTTTTCGCAAATCGCAGGCGCTGTCGGTAATAATTCCTATTTTTTCCATGGGTTCTCTCTCCCTTATCTTCGAATGAATGGAGGGCTTGATAGCAAGAGTGCTACCAAACGCTAATGAGATGTATCATTCCTCATCTATTATAGTAGTGCAGGAAGGCCCATTCGTCAAAGGCTAAACTGTAAAATTTCAGCCCGGGGGAGCCGCCTTTTTTGGGGGGGTCAAAAGCCAGGCCGCGGGGGGCGCTTTCCCTTGGCCCCAAGGGCTCTTTGATTGGCAAACTTCTGGGAAACGTCTATACTGGAGTGGGAGGCGGCAGCTTTTTTTGCGCCCCCCACCACGAACCATAAAAAAGTGAGGTGCAGTATGAAATTTAGTGTTGGAGTAGCAGGAGATGTGACCATCCTTCCTGTTTTGAAAGATCAAGTCCCCGAAGGGCACGAAGAGCTTTTGGCCTTTTTAAAGCAAGAGAAGCTCTTTTGTGGCGCGAAGGGAGAAGTGTACGCAGATTTGGGCTTCCGTGCCAGCAAGACCATCTGGGTTGGGCTGGGCGAAAAGGGCTCTGTGGATGCAGAATCCTTGAAAAAGTCCTTTTTTAAGGTGGGAAAAGAGCTTTCGGCGCGTAAGGTCCAGCGGGCAAACATCCGTCTTCCCAAGGTTCCTGAAATCTGCTATAAGCGGGCTGCCATGGCTTGTGTGGAAGGCCTTGTGAATTCGGCCTACGTATTCGACAAGTACGTCACCGATGAGTCAAAGAAGGAAAAGAATCGGTGCGTGCTCGAAGAAGTGACCTTTGACGTTTTGGAAGGCAAAGAAGACAAGATCCGGGAAGCCCTGGCTGAAATCTCCGGCGTCATGGACGGCATTGGGCTCACTCGCGAGCTCGTGGAAGAGCCAGCGGAGGTTATGGATCCCCAAATGCTCGCCCGCCGTGCCAAAGAGGCCTTGGAGCCCTTGGGGGTCGAGGTGGAAATTAAGGGGCAAAAAGAGATTGAAGCCCTTGGCATGACTGCCTTCTTGGCGGTCGCCCGCGGGTCCAGCAAGGAACCTCAGCTCATCATCATGCGCTGGAAGGGAGCTCCCGAAACCGAGGATGTGGTAGGACTTGTGGGGAAGGGACTCACCTATGATTCCGGCGGCTACGCCATCAAGCCCGCCGCGGGCATGGTGACGATGCATACCGATATGGGCGGCGCAGGGTCTGTGATCGGCGCCATGGCCGCCATTGCTGGCAATAAGGTTCATCGCAACGTCACCGCTGTGGTGGCCGCTTGCGAGAATATGATTTCCGGAGGCGCCTATAAAAATGGCGACATCATCCCGACGATGTCTGGCAAGACCATCGAAGTCATCAATACCGACGCCGAGGGACGGGTTACCTTGGCCGACTCCATCTTCTACACCGCCACGAAGGAAAACGTCAGCTGCCTCATTGATGTCGCTACGTTGACGGGCGCGGTCGTGGTGGCCCTGGGACACCATTATGTGGGGGCCGTCACCAACGATGCTGAGATGATGAGTCAGGTGCTTCGCGCCGCAGAGCTTGGCGGCGATAAGATCTGGGAGTTGCCCGCCACCGAAGAATATAAGGAAATGGTCAAGGGAGAGCGGTCGGATCTTTTGAACTCCGTTAAGGGCGGAGCGGGTTCCATTACCGCAGGCATGTTCCTGGAACACTTCGTGAACGATAAAAAATGGGTTCACTTGGATATTGCAGGGACCGCGACCAATGAAGCCAACTGCAAATGGTTGCCCAAGGGAGCCACGGGCATTCCCGTCAAGACCCTGTACTATTTCTGCAAGAACGAATTGGACAAACACTGCTGCTAGTTTTTGACCGCATATACAGGGGATTCGCTGGGATAAGCGCGTTCCCAAAGAGCCGAGACGCTGCCCTTTTTGGCGAGGGCAGCGTCTCGGTATTTATCCTTTGAATTTAGTAAATATTTACTAAATTCAAAGGATAAAGCAGCGCCATTCGTTGCCGATCCACGAGGTAAAATCGAAACCTATAGAATAAATTTGTAAATTTTACCCGGGAAGGGACAGCAAGCTGTTCGAAAAAACAGGCAACAAAGCTTAACTGATAAGGAGTGGCTTTTCGCGGAGAAAGAAGTTGGGCAAGCGGGTTTGGCGCGGAATATGGGATTGGCAAAAGGGATGGGGATATCTCGGAAAACCGCTGATAAAAGAACAAAAATGCCGGAATGAGTTTATGGATTCGTAATAATTTCGAGGTTGAGCCGAAAGTACTTTTAACAAGGTATAATTTAATTATTACTAATAAAAAATAGCAAACCAAGAAAAAGGCCGAAGAAAGGAAGAATCCTTTGCAAATGCAGGATCTTCGGAGTCTGCTCCTCCAGGCATAGGAGAGCGTTGATTCGAGCCCTTCGCGCCTAAGGAGGTTCTAATATGGAAAAAATGATGTCCTTAGTGCTCAGTAAAGGCATGGTGGAGTCGCGCTTGGATCGAGAGGAGGTGCCCTCGCCTTCCTGGATTTCCAAGGTCATGGAAGCCGATGAGGTGTTGGCGGCCAAACGCGCCCCCGCCACCATCGCTTTTTCTCAATCCGACCCCAAGAAGGACAAGAATTGTCGGACCTTTTTTGGCGAGGGCTTTTCCATTTCGCACCCCGAGCGCATGATCCCCTCCATTGGCGCCTTTGGGGAGAAGATCCTCATCGATCCCCAAGGCCCCATGCAGATCATTGCCAAAGTATGCCCTAAAACCGATAATGCCCCTTTGGAAAAGGGGCAGATGCCCACCCTGGCCCAAGGCTCAGCGTTAAAAAAAGAGAACGTCGTCTTAGGGGGACACCCCGGCGTATGCTTGCGCTATGAAGACAGCTTAGGACCCAACGTGATCTATCTTTTGGAGAAAGAACCCGACACGCTGCTTTTTTTGAATTTTTGCACCTTGGAAGGTCAACCGGTGCTCGGAGATTTTGACGCCCTTCCAGGGATTGCTGAAGTATTGGAAGGCGTGTGTTTCTAAACCGCGAATAAGGCAAAGCCGCCGAAACGAGCGCCCGTTGCGGGCCTTCGTTTCGGCGGCTTTTTTCCATGTACATTAAAAGGGCACCCCGCTGTTTTTTAACGGTGCCTTGGACTTTGGCAGCAGATGTTGCGCCACCAGTAGGGAGCGATAGTGGTCCGTGATGGTGCAAATGGTGTGCGTCAGGGCCTCGATCACCGCCTGGGGATCCTGGAATTCCTCATACAAAGTCACATCCATCATGCCCCGCAGGAAAAAGGTCAATACGATGATCATTTCCTCGTTGAAGGGCACGTGAGGGTTTTCTTCCAGGATTTGCTGGCGAAAGGCCGACACGAGCTTGCTTTGCAACGAAGGGGTGCGGCCGTTGTGGTATAAGAGCAACAGCAGCGCCTGGCGATCCAAAAGATTTTTGGCAAAGCGACGGAAAAATCGGTCGGCGTCTTGGAACATGCAGTCCACAGAGCCCATGGCTCCGACAATTTGTAGGATGAGTTCCTCTTCGAGCTCCTCCAAAAGGTCCAATAAGTCGCGGTAGTGTAGATAGAAGGTGGATTTGTTGATGGCCGCCCGTTCGGAGAGTTCCGTTACGGTGATGCGGGCCACGTTTTTTTCAGCGATGAGTTCTAAAAAAGCGGCGCGAATGGCGGCGCGTGTTTTGCGTTTTCTAAGGTCCATGGAGTCTCCCTTCAAGGGCAAAGCCATCCGAGCAGAAAAAAAACAACAATTCTCGACGAAACGTCGTTTAAACGACGAAGGACGAGAATTGAGGATGGAATCTGCGCAGGGATTGCCTCTATACTAGAGTATATTCTATTTTACGACACCCGTCGATTATTTTTGGCGGGAAAGGAGTTCCATGTTTGCCATTATTACGGATTCAGGATCCGATCTGCGAGAAGAGCAAGCCCAAGCAATGGGCGTGCATCTTGCTCATTTAACGATTCACTTTGAGGATGAAACCTTGGTGCAGCGAACGAACGAGGACGTCCTGCGCTTTTATGAAAAACTGAAAGCCTCTCGCCATCTGCCCCGCACCAGTCAACCGTCCCCTCAAGATTTTTTGACGCTTTATGAAGCCCATCCGGAAGAAGAGATTTTGGTCTTAACCCTCTCTTCGCGCCTGTCGGGAACCTACAATTCAGCAGTGCTGGCCCAGTCGATGCTGAAAGATCCGCAGCGCATTCTGATTTTGGACACGCAACAGGCCACCATGAGCCTGGCGCTTTTGGTGCAAGAAGCCGTGAGGCAGCGCGCAAAGGGGCGCTCGGCGCAGGAGGTGTTTCGCCACTTGCAGCAACTCTCGCAACAGGGCGTGGTGTTTGGCCTCGTGGATACGTTGAAATACCTTAAAAAAGGCGGGCGCATCCCGCCGTCCTTGGCCGCCCTGGGCACCCTTTTGCACGTAAAGCCGCTCCTTGAGCTCAAAGAGGGAGCCCTCATTCCCAAATCCAAAGCCCGCGGCAAAAAGGCCGGACGCAACAGCCTCTTGGCAGCGGTTCAGGAGCGATCCCCGGATCCAAACTACCCCATCATCATCGGGACTACGGGTCCATTGGAAGAGGCGCTCGTCTTGCAAGAGGCGTTGCAAGAGCGCTTCGCGCACCATGAGCTGAAGCTTTTGCGGATTGGAGGCATCATCGGGACCCATGTGGGCCCAGGGTGCTTTGGGGTTGGCTTTATTGCCCGCACGTAGACCCAAGACGAATCCCCCCAAGACGATCCTCAGGGATCCACTTGGGGGGAGGATTGTTGGCTCTTAGAAGGCGCAAGAACCCGTTGTGCGAGGGAAGGGGAGGACGTCCCGGATGTTGGTCATGCCAGTCACGTACATGATAAAGCGCTCAAAGCCAAGGCCAAAGCCTGCGTGCTTGGCACAGCCGTATTTGCGAAGGTCCATATACCACCAGTAATCCTCGGGATCCAGCCCTAGTTCTTGAATGCGAGCCAATAAGACCTCCTCGCGCTCCTCGCGCTGGGAGCCGCCGATGATTTCGCCGATGCCTGGGACCAAGCAGTCCATGGCAGCCACGGTTTTTCCATCCTCGTTCTGGCGCATGTAGAAGGCCTTGATGTCTTTGGGGTAGTTGGTCACAAAGATGGGCCCTTTGAAGATTTCTTCCGTGAGGTAGCGCTCGTGCTCCGTTTGCAGATCCTCGCCCCATTTCACCGGGAATTCAAAGGTTTTGCCCGAGGAGAGCAAAAGCGCCACGGCTTCGGTGTAGGTGACTTCCTTAAAGGAGGAGGCCACGAGGGCATTGAGGCGTTCCAATAAGCCATGATCCATGAATTGGTTGAAGAAGGCCATTTCCTCCGGCGCGTGATCCAAGAGGTACTGGATGCAGTATTTTAGCATGTCTTCGGCAAGCTGCATATCGTCCTTGAGATCGGCAAACGCAATTTCCGGCTCAATCATCCAAAATTCTGCGGCGTGCCGAGTGGTGTTGGAGTTTTCCGCCCGGAAGGTGGGTCCGAAGGTATAGATGTTTCGAAAGGCCAAGGCATACGCCTCTCCTTGAAGTTGGCCCGAGACGGTGAGGTTTGTGGGCTGTCCGAAGAAGTCTTGGCGAAAATCCACAGCGCCTTGGTCGTCCTTTGGGATGTCTTTTAAATCCAAGGTCGTGACTTGGAACATTTCCCCGGCGCCTTCCGCGTCAGAACCCGAAATAATGGGGGTGTGGACGTAGACAAAGCCTCGCTCATTGAAAAAGCGGTGGATGGCATAGGAGGCAAGGCTTCGTACCCGAAATACTGCATTAAAGGTGTTGCCCCGGGGTCTTAGATGACTGATGGTGCGCAGGTATTCAAAGCTGTGGCGTTTTTTTTGCAGGGGATAGTCCGATTGGGAGGGGGCCTCCAAATGAATGCGCGTGGCTCTCAATTCAAAGGGTTGCTTGGAACCGGGCGTTTCCACGAGCATTCCTTCTACGCGAAGGGCTGAGGCGATGGGGTAGTGACTGACTTCATCAAAATTCCCGACCCCTTCATCAAAGACAATTTGGAGATTTTGAAAGAAGGTTCCGTCGTTGAGTTCAATGAATCCGAAATTTTTGGAGGTCCGCATGGTCCGGATCCAGCCGGAGACGGTGATGGGTTCTGTGAGGTAGCGTTGGGGTTCTCTAAAAAGAGACTTGACGGTGGGCATAATGATTCCTCCTTGCAGGGTCTGGGGTTATTTTAAAGACGGAAGAGGGCACATCTTCCGGGGCGTCGGCCGAAGGCTTTGGTTCATAAAAAAAAGCCGCCCCTAAAAAGGGACGAAGCTTGATTCTCCGTGGTACCACCCAAATGAAATGGCAAAGCCATTCCGCTCGACATCGTAACGTGATGAACGTCCCGACCTACTCTTGGTTCAGCGGGGCTGCTCCCGGGCGTTGCGCGTATTGCAAGGGCTTCCCGTCGGACTTACACCATCTTCCGACTCGCTGAGGGACCCTTTTGCAGGCGGTTCCGTTCGTTGCAGTTTAGGATGCCCGGGGCGAAGAGGCCTCGGGATTTGTTCTCTTAGGATACCAAGAAGCCGCAGCATTTACAAGGGGGGTTCTATTGTCGGAGGGCCCCTTCAAGAGAACCTAAGAATCCTAAGGTTTGCGCATCATTTCATTGGTCCATAGCGTCGCAAGATTCACCGCCCCTCGAAAGCCAACCAATGGAGGCTCGTACGCATGTCGCCACAGATGATCCGGGCCTTCAATTTGAAGGCTTTGAGATCTCTTTGCTCAGTGCAGCAATTCCCCGCTGCCCATTAAAAACCCTTTTGGATCGGCGGCTAAGGTTTGTTTGAGTTGATCGGTCAGGGGCTCCATGTCGATGTCACCAAGGCTACTGCAACTGCCTACGCAAAAGATGTCCTCAAACTCGAAGCTCTCTTTTGCGTAGGCAGCAATTCCCAAGAGAACATCCCGGTGTCCTGCGAGAACGAGTTTCGACTCTTCTTTATGAGCGCGCAGGAACCTGGACAACACGACCTGCATGGGTTGTATTTGGCGGTTTAGGACGTCGATCTCTCGATGAATGAACGCTGAGTCGAGGGGGAGTGCGAAAAATTGTTCCAGCCTCTCCAGCCAATCCACGGTTCCCCGAATCCCATAGGGACGCGCCATAAGATAAGGTGTTTTATACCGCTCCTTTAGATATTTTGCCGCCGCCTCCCCCTCGCGCCGAATGACAAGATTCACCCGCGCCCCCCCCCATTTGTTCCACCTGGGCCACGGTAGTGTCAGAGGACAGGATGCAAAGGGGCGTTGCCCCAAAGGCTCCCTTAACCAACCGCGTCAGTTCCGCTGCGTCTGGATGAAAGGCATATAAGTCGGGACAGGACCCTATGATGTTAAAGAGTCGATGCTCTTTGGGGCAAGGATCCTTTGAGAGCACCTTCACCAGATGCAACAGGGTGTTCTCCACGCCCTGTTGGCGATCTTTGTCAAACCCGCCAACGGGTAAAGGAATCACTCGAGTATTCGGGAGCTCTAGGGAGAGCTCCGTGGCGATGGCGTCCCAATCCATCCCAATGACCTCCGGCACTGAGGAGGGAAGAAGAAAAATGGTGGAAATCCCCTCGGTTTGAGAAACTTGCTGTACCGCACGTGTGAGGCGATGGGTATCCCCCATGGCAATATCGGTTTCCCCAAGATGGGTAGAATAAAGCTTCGCGGCATTGGAGCCCATGCGGTGGAGGAACGTTCTCCCATAGGCCATATGCCCCATGCAGCCATATTCAAGGACGGCGGCGTCTTGAATCCCCGAAACGCACCAAAGCGCGGCCATGCGTGCCGATATTGGCGGTGTTGTTTTATAAAGCCCCATAAGCGCTCAGCTCCTTTTGCCCGGAACAACCCTTCCCCAGGCGACTCAATAAGGTGAGGGTGCGTTCATACCCCACCTGTCCGTATAGATCCAAAACGGGAACCGTTGGGGGATGGTTGAGGGCCCGGCCGCCCCAATCCCCTAGCACCACATCGGGAGCCAATGCCTCAACAATGGCGGCGTCTGCTTGCTCGTTTCGCATCTGGCCGATAATGGGGTTTTGATCCTGCCGGATCAGTTGTTGCCGCCAATGCCCATCGGAGGGATAAAACTCCTCCATGTGAATCATGATCGCTCTCATGCCAAGCTCTGTTAGGTAAACGGAGAGTGGCAGGGGCTGGAGTGCCCCGACATGGGCACTGATATACTGCCTGTTTTTTAAACATTGGGCGGCCATGCGTTGCACTTTTTTTGCGGTCGTTTGTTGGGACAGAAAATGCTGGCGGATCTTCACTTGCAGCAGGTTCTCGAGGAATAAATAGGCGGCGTCTATCTCCTTGATGCTGTAGACATCCTGCAAACTGACCAAGGGGATGTGGTGCTCTTTTGCCAGATACTCCCCCAACGGATTCATAAACGGAGAAAGACTAATGCTCAACATCGCATCCCCGGCTGAAATAAAATCCTCCAAGGTGGACTCCGGAGCAAGATAGCGCAGCGTTATCTTCTCTTGTTCCAAAAGAGGAAGGATCATCGGCGCGGGAATGTGATCTTCTTTGGGGCTACGACCCAGGATGTTGACCACATTTGGTTTTTTGGTTGCTTTTTCGATCACTCGACCCAAGGCCAAGAGCGTTTTCCAGTAGCCCGGTTGGTACCCACCGCATTTGAAATAACCAAGGGAAATGGGCAGGAGCACTGCACCTACCTCGGACTGGAGCTCAAAGCACAGACGGTCCATATCCTCGCCCATTAACACGGGAACACAGGTGGTAAGGAGCAAAATGACCTTTGCTCCGGCTTGATCCATTTCCTTGATTGCCTGGATCAAGCCTTTGCGAAAGCCAAACACCACTTCCTTGCTGTCTAAAAGATAAGTCCAGTGCAGTCCATCCGTCCCGGCGGGGGAGAAAAGGGGGATGTTGCGGCTATAGTAGGCGCATTCTGCGGTGCCGATGACCAGCGTTGAGACCCCTTTGATTCGTACGCCTAAAGACAAAGCGGTGTGCATGGGGCAGTGGGTTCCAGGGGAGGCAGCAGCGCAAAGCCCCTGGACTTGGTTCATTGATTTTACAGTAGAAAGACACTTCAAATGAGGGATACGGGTCATGCGGGGTCTTCCTCCAGCAGCATCCGAGCAAGGGCTTGATAATGACGAGTCATTTCGCTGTCGGGGAACGCTTCCACTACTGTTTTTCCTTGTTCTTCAGCCCTTTGCACATGAGCATCTCTGGGAAGATGAAAAAGCACCAGGGTGTTGTTTTCGTCGGCGGCTTTTTCGACCAAAGCCTCCTCCCCCTCAAAGTTTTTGGCATTAAAAATAAAGCCTCGCAGGCGAGCGTAGCCTCTGGAGCCAAACCCTTGGATCGCATGCGCAATGTTGGAGGCGGCATAAAGGCTCATCATTTCACCGGAGGTGACAATGCAGACTTCATCGGCGTACCCGCTACGAATGGGCATCGCAAAGCCCCCGCATACAACATCTCCCAGGACATCGTAGAGCACTACATCGGGAGAATACACCTGGTAGGCATCCAATTCCTCCAGCTTTTCAAATGCCGTGATGATGCCGCGTCCAGCGCAGCCGACCCCGGGAATTGGACCGCCCGATTCCACACAAAGCACTCCCGTGGTGCTTAGGTACACGATATCTGATAGGGCCACCTCTCCTTTGTCTCTAAGGGTATCCAATACAGTGGGAATGGTCGTTCCCCCCGTCAGATTGCGGGTGGAGTCCGCTTTGGGGTCACACCCGATTTGCAACACCGTCAGTCCCATGGCGGCCATGGCCGCCGCAATATTCGAAACGGTTGTTGATTTTCCAATGCCGCCTTTTCCATAAATTGCGATTCGCTTCATGAATGTATCCTCCTGATCTACTGGACCAAATGGTAGGCGATGCAGGCGGGTCTTCCCCGGCGAGGATCGACTCCCAGCGCTGCATCAAGGGGTAATGGTTCTCATGGGGGCGGGGGGGGGGGGTAGTATCCCGGCCGTTATGCAGAACAACCCCTGGTCGGCGCTCCAGAATGCGCCCGGCAGTGTTAAGG
>LQGW01000002.1 GCA_002838815.1 Clostridiaceae bacterium JG1575
ATGAAGGTATAGGTGGTTTGTGGATGCACCATCTCGTGGGCGGCCACTTCTGTTCCGTTGGCCAAGAGGATCACCGTGATGCTCGGTTTGACCTCGGGACCGCCTTCCCAGAATTTTTCCACGGGGATGTTTTTCAATCCTTGATCGTAGGTGTTGGTCACCGTGAAGCCTTGAACCGAAGAGGTGTATCCCGCCACAGGATCCTCTTCGAGGGTATAGGTGATGTCCACCCCGTTCACGTCCCGAATGGGCAGATCCGTAAAGGTATGCTCCAAAGTGGGGTGCTTCAGCTGTATGCTTTGCACCGTCTCGCCATTGGCCAAAAGATGTAGGGTGATGTCGGGTTTGGCCGTAGGGCCATTCACCCAGACCTTCCTCACCGGAATATCCTTTTTCCCCTGATCGTAGGTGTTGGTGATGGTGGTTCCGTCGATGCTGGTCACATAGCCTTCCAGAGGCAGCTCCTCCACCGTGTAGGCGATGGGGGTGCCGTTGGGGTTATAGACCGGCAAATTCGTGAAGGTGAATTCCGTTGTGCCACTCGGC
>LQGW01000003.1 GCA_002838815.1 Clostridiaceae bacterium JG1575
ACCTTTTATACTTTTACACAATTATATGGACTTTATCGTTATAGGAGATGTTAACAATGGAGCATATTTATCATATCAGATACGAGTTCAATGAAAAAGAAAAAAGCATAGCAAGAAGGCACCTATATCCTGACATACTTCTTGGTCAGAATATAGGTGCCTTTATTTAGCGCTTACAAGAGATTTGAAAGGGGCCTTCGACCATAAGCCGTCAGCCCCCTTCTTCGATCGTTATTAAAACTACTTGACGAGGTTTTTCAACCCTTGGTATACGGAAGCTGATACGGATTTAGTTCCGCCGAGCACCGTGATCTCCTTTACATTCATTTTTTTGAGGAACGCTTGAGTCTTGGCCGGTAGTTCCTGAGGCTTGGTCAATAAGATGCCTTCCATCCTATGAGCACAAGATCCTCCAGCGGCCAGTGCATCGGCAAAGTGTTTGCCATTGGCTACAGCGAATCCCTTGGTTGCAAAACCATACTTTTCGTATAAGCGGATATTGGTTTCATAACGTGTGGCGCCGCTGATGCGTTCTACGGATACATTGAGGGCCTTGAGTTCTTTCTCTATGTTAGTCGAGAGCATGTTGGTTCCGCCGACCAAAACAACCTTCTTAGCCTTCATTGTCCGAATGCTGGCAGTGACGTCCTTATTCAACCCTTTTTTCCCGGTGAGCAGTAGTACTGCTTTTTCTTTATGCGCGATTGGGGCCAAGGTCATGGCGTCTGCGTATGCGTATCCATTGACCAGGAAGACCGTCTCTGCGGAAGGTCTCGTTGCCTGAGCCGCCATTGCCGCCGTTTGGAAGCGAGTTTCCCCGGCAAACCGTGCCACCTTATAGCCCATCTTTACGAGGGACTGTTCTAGGGAAGGAGCAAACACCTTTTTACCGCCCATGAGCTGTATTTCCTTGACCCCCAGGCGCTTAAGCTCCTTAAGGGTTTCTGAGTGTATTTCGTTGGTCTTTGCCAAAAGGACCGGCGCATTCTTTTGGGCCGCAAAGATTCCACCCACCATGGCATCGGAGTAGGATTCTCCATTGACAAGGATGGCCATTTCGGCTTTAGCAAAGGTCTTTTGGCTCAAACGAGCAGCCGTTTCATAGCGGTTGGTGCCGGCAACGCGGGTGATTCCTTTTTGTCGGATGGAGAAGGATCCTTTGGATGCTACGGTTGCTTTTTGAGATCCTTTTTCCACAAAGTATTCCACATGGATGTTGTCCATCCGATGACCTGCAGGAATCTTCCAGGTGGCCTCATAGACCCCGGGTTTAACTTCCTTCATCTGGCTGCCTGAAAGCTGATTCGACATCAGGCTGGGCATGCGGAAGCTGTAGGTCGCTTGGGCGCCTTTCAGTTCCGATTCCACATGGAACGTCATGACATCGCCGTCGTAGAAGACGCGATCCGTCGTGGGGAATGCCTTAGTGAGGGTCCCAGGCTGCTCATTGGTTTCACAGATCACACGAAGAGTTTTTACGGTTTCATTTCCAGCCCAATCCTTAGCCAGCAGCTCGATGCTGTTTTCACCGACTTCGATGATCATGCTGTGACGGAAAGTCCCGTCTTTTGCAACCGATACGCGCTTGCCATTGATGGTAAATTCCTTGAGGAATTCTTCCTGAACCGTTCCTTCAACATCTAACACTTTGGATGTAACTTTTTCCTGAGTGGGTTTTACAACGCTGATGACCGGTGGGATTTGATCTCTACGAATTGTGACCTCATTAGAGAACTCTGTTTTACGGCCATTGACACTAGCGAGCACCTTAACCTTGGTTTCGCCTTCAGGGATGCGTACATTCATTTCGAAGGTATTCCCCGATACATTCAATTTATCGTAAAACTTTCCATTCGCATAAAGGCTTATTTCAGAGGCCCCATCCACTTTTCCTTTAACAGAGACGCGCTCCGCCGAAGTGAAGAAAATACCCTGATCTTCTTTGGAAGAGCTGACCTCGGTGATGACGGGCGTTTGAATGGAATAGTCCACTCCCGTGCGAATCATGAAGGTTCCTTGGAATTTCTCCTGACTCAACTGCTTGAAGGTGCTTCCGATATAGAAGTACTGATACTTTGTTTTATCCTGAGCTTGAACATCGAGTCCGATGGCCGGAGAGTTGTCTCCATCGCTCACTTGAATAAATACCGGCATGAAGGGCTTGTCTGTGTAAATCGCGTACTTAGACAAGTCAAAGGTATTCCATTCACCGCGTTTTACTTGAACCTCAAAAGGCTCTACAATGAATTGGTTTTTGGGCAATAAATTGTCCCCAACTACCATAAGACCCAGTTTTACTCGAGTTCCGCCTGGGTTTGGAAACTCTTCTCCCCAGAAGTACGCCTTCACGTTTTTAATTTGACAGAATTGTTCGGGCTGATAAACCGTACCATAGCCAAAGCCAGCTTTCTTGATGTTAATCGCATCTTCGCCGACCCCATCATCATAGATTAATTCCTTCTCCACCGGAACGAACGGACGCATCTCAATGGTTTCAGAATGAACCTCTCCAATTTTGGCATGAACCTTTTTGGTTGTAATTTGGAAGGCGGGATGGAAGGCTCGCAGCGTATAGTCCCCAGCAAAAATATCTTTGAGGATGAATTCGCCTTTTTCATCAGTTTTTACAGAAGGAATGAAGGGATCCTCTACAAGACTGATCACCGCATCCTTTACCGGTTTTCCAGTAGTAATATCCTTTAGAACCCCTTTCATGGATGTTCGAGCAATTCTTTCTAAGATAAAATCTTCCCTTACGGTTTGATCTGCTTGAATCACCACGGGGCGAGTCTTGGGATGATAGCCATACGCTGATGCTTTTAAATGCATCTGCTTTCCTTCAGAAGCGGGATGGCGCATTCTAAAGCTTCCATCCGCCAAGGAAATTCCCACCGAAATTCCGGATTCCACCACCTCAACCTTTGCACGCTCCACTGGGATTGCCTCCACCTTATTGGCGTGGGCAACAGGGGTTGTAGCTGATGGATGCAACAACTTGCTTTCTTTCACCTCATTTAAAATCCCCTCGTGAAGATCTCCCTTCTCGATTTGACTTTGAATGTTGATCTCATAGTCCTTATCCGAAACTTGATAAACACCGAAGTTGTCGATGTACCAGCCAATAAAGCTTTCGGATCCAAAACTCCATTTATCGGTGATGAAATGGAACCCAAGGCGAATCGACTTGCCTTTATAGGCAGACAAATCATATGTTCCTCTCAGCCATTCATCAATATGGCCGCCCCATCGGGCTTTATCAACTTCCTTAAAGGTTTTTCCATCATCCTCGGAGATACAAAGGAATCCGTAATCGGACTTAATATCCCGTTCTGCATCAAACCAATGGCGGAAGTTAACAAGGACTTTGTCGTCCCCGGTGGGAATTTGAATGGAGGGACTTACCAAGCGAGCGCTGCTATTGTCTTTATAGTTTCCATCTAAGACCGTTCCCCAGACCTTTGAGCCACTCCATGCTTTAGGACCAAAGGCGATTTCGCCATATTCCCAACAATCTACCGGCTCTTCCGGTCTCGGAGGATTAAAGGGAACAACTTCTGATTTAAATTGACCATTGTCTGCCTCAAAATCCGTAAAGTAAATCTTGGTGCTGGTCAACGCCTTGGCTTTTACTTCTTCGGAAAAGTCGCCGATATTCCCAGAATGATCCGTTGCCTTAATCTTATAGAAGTAGGTTTTGGCAGATTTGACTGTAGTGTCATTGTACTCGAGCCCCTTAACTTTAGAGAGCTCTTTGTATTCGCCGCCTTCTTCCTTTCTTGAAATTGTGTATTGAGCAACATCCCCATCGTTGGAAGGTTTCCACTTAATGTTGAGCCCTTCAACGGATCTGGTGACTTTCAGCTCGGTTGGTGGAACGGGCGCCGTCACATCCACACCCTCTAATTCCACTTTGTTAATGTACCACCCGGGACCATTGACATATCCCCCGGAGGTTAACGTGAACTTCACATATAGAGGCGTCTTGCTGCCAATGTAGCTGTTAAGCGAGAAGGAATCGGGAATCCATCCGTTGCTTTTCCAGGTAAAAAAGTTTTCCGTGATTTCAGACCAATCCTCGCCATTGTTGTCTGTGATGAAGACACGTCCAACGCAAGCACCTTTGGCCATCTCATACCAATGACGAATCTTCAGGGTTGCAACCTTGATGTCGTTATGACGAAGATCAATCGGGGGGGTAATTGCACTGGATCTCAAGGTTTCCGTATGCGTATTTTCTCCCACTCGCGTCCCCAAAAGCTTGGTTCCATATATAGGTTTAGGTTCCTTATCTCCTTTTGGAATGCCAATGTTCCAATCATTTTCCAACTGCCAGCCGTAACCATCCTCTTGGAATTCTTCAGACCATTGGTCGATTTTGACTCCAAAGGAAATATCCGCTGTATATTCCGGTGATTCCTTCACTTTTCCGGCAAAATCTTCAATGCGAACCTTATAAGTCATCTTGCCTTCTTTTAGTAATCTGTCTTCGCTTTGAGGACCTCCGAAGAGATTCGCTTTGCCTACATACCCGGTGATGATTCCATTTTTTACGTTTCCTTCCTTGAAAACCATCGGCATTTCAGCGAAGGTGGCATCTTCAGGCCATTTGTAGAGCAAGGTACTCTTTTTTACCGAGACATCGTCTTTTACGTGAGCCTCAATAATATAATCCCGGTCCATATAGGCTTTCGGACGGCCAGGGGTCACCACCAGTTCAGGATCACTTTGATCGGTTCCTGGAACCAAAACGGTGCCTTCTAGCACTCCGAGCCCATTGGCAACATAGTCTACTGCCTTTTTCGCATTAATCAGACCATACCCGTAGGCCATATTGGGAGACTCTGGATATTTAATGTCCGTTAGGGGCTCTGCCGTTTCCTTAATCGCCAACAAAATATCGTCGACTTTTAAGGCGTTGTTGGCGCTAAGCATTAACGCTACCAAGCCAACCACATGAGGTGTCGCCATGGAGGTTCCATCCATAAATTCGTACGTGCTGTTCGGTGTCGAGGAACGAACTCCGACGCCAGGCGCGGAAATTTCTGGTTTGTATAACCGTTTGTCGTAGGGAGAAGGCCCCAGTTTTGAGAAACTACCTAGTTGCTTATTCTTATCGGTTGCGGCTACCGCGAAACTTTCAGGGTAATTTCCCGGCATCTCAATAGAGCCCGGTCCTGGAGTTGGTTCAAAAGCACCCTGGTTTCCTGCAGCAAAAACAGGAACAATTCCGGCCCGACGCCATGCGCGGACAATTTCACGATACCAGTCATCGATGCCGTCTCCTGAACCCCAGCTGTTGTTGATGACATGGGGAGCTTTTTTAGGATCTCCTCCTGGAGCCAGCATCCATTCTCCGCAGGCTAAAAGGGATTTCCCGGAAGATTCGCCATCTTTTTTAAACGCTTTAGCAGCGATCCATTTCGCCCCGGGAGCCATACCAATAGCATTCGCTCCGTTTTCTTCCTGCCCCATAATCGTACCCATGCAGTGGGTTCCATGGCTGTTGTCATCCATGGGAAGTTTTGAATCTCCCACGGAATCAAACCAAGAGTATTGGACCTCTTCTTCAATGGGGTTGGAAGGATCTTGAGGGTTGTATGCCATCCATTTTGAACGGACGGCGGGGTGCGTCCAGTCCACCCCGCTATCGATAATTCCAACCACAACGCCTTTCCCATTGATTCCGTCTCTCCAAACCTTATCGGCGCCTACTTGCTTAATGTTCCACTCAATGTCATCTTCGCCGACATTCGCAGGTTTTGCCGCCTTCATGGGATTTAGATGAACTTTACGGTTCTTATAGATTCTTTTTACTTGCGGATTAGACGCTAAGTCCAAAATAGTTTGGTAGTCTGCTTTCACAAACATCATATTAACTACGTAGAAGGATTGATTTTCTACTCCGGCTCGATTTAATTGATGGATTAGTGGCTGTTGAACGGCTTGAGCATCTGCTTTCAAAGCTGCAACAACCGTTGCTCCCATCGCTTCTTTTGTGTTGACTCCTTGTGTCTGGAGACTCGGAGCAACCTTGAGTTCTTCCAAATTAAGTTTAGAGTCGAACTGCACCAAGACTTCATGGAGGCCCGCCTCGCTTTTCAGCGAAACCACCTCAGCGGTTAATTTAGTTTCAGCCGCCACTGGATGCATGGAATTTGCATAGTTCTCATTAGCGGCAAACGCTACTTGGTTTGGCAAAAGAATGAGAAGCGCCAGCAAAAGGGAAAGAATTTTTTTCATACGTTCCTCCTATTGATCGAGCAGATTACGAAGGCGCTCTTCCAGTTGGGTGCTCACCGCCAACTTTCCGCCAAGAATCAAGACGTCATCGATATCAGAAACCGAAAGGAATTGTTCTGCTTGTTTGCTGATGCTTTGTACTTTTGTCAAAAGCACGGGGCGATCGAGTGCCGCCGCTGTAAGCGCATCAACGATGGTTTCACCGTTTGCAATTGTAATTTGCTTTGTTTTTGGAGCAAACTCCTTGATCAGCAGTAAGTTGGTCGCAAAGCGATCCTCTCCGGCGATGCGTTTCTTTTGGATTCCTCCCCCAATTTGCTGCTCTAATGAGGCATCCAAAATCTGGTTTCCGCCAAGAAGGAACACACGTTTTGCTTTTTTGAGCTCTGCCCGAACCAGTGGATTCAGGGATTGTTTTTGAGTTAAAAGAATGGGGGTTCCATAGGATCCGGCGCTAATTGCATCCGTTAGGTTGACGCCGGAAGCTAAAAATACTTCAGAGGATCCCGTCATCTCCCGTGCAACCAAAACAGATGTCTCATATCTATTTTTCCCAGCAATTCGGCGAACACTGTATCCTTTGCTCTTTAAAAGTGCTTGGGTTTCCGCACTGATCGATTGGATCCCGCCCACAATTACAACTTCTTTCGTAGCTAACTTTTTGAGTGTTTCTAAAGTCTCTGGCACCAGTCCCTGGTTCTTAGCTAAGAGAATCGGAGCATGGTATTTTTGTGCCAAAGGTCCTACCACTGCAGAGTCGGCCAATTTTTCACCATTTACCAAGTAAACTCTGGGGGCTTTTTCAAAAGTACGCGCCAACTGTAGAGCAGTTTCATACCGGTTCTTTCCTTCAATTCGATTCACCTTTAAGGAATTGATCAAATGAATCTTTCCAGGTGCCGTCACTGTCGTTATTTGGCCGTTATTTTCAAGGCGCATGTGGACAAAGAATTCCCCAAGGAACTGGCCAGGAGCCTTATACAATGCCCTATACTCCTGTTCCACCTTGTCCATCCGCTTCCAACCATTCTCCGACGGCTTATCCGATAGATTCACCTGATACGATACCGTCCCTGGCACGGAGGTTTTGGCCGTAATCTGAAGAACCTCTCCTTGTCGGATCTGCACATCCTTTGTGGGGCTAATGATCTCGAGTGTTCCAGGGCTGGAGGGCTGACCCACCCAAACCTTGCGAACAACTTCCTTTTTATTGCCAGCTTTGTCCATCACAACGTAATGAATCTCGTTAAGACCCTCGGAAAGAATGAGCTCTTTCTCAAAGCTTCCGGTATCCGTAATCTCCACTTGTTGTCCTTGGATGAGAAGTTGACTGAAGTTTTTATCAAACACTCGCCCGGAAGTTTTCAAGAACCGATCGGTTTGAGTTATATCCTTATTGGGGACAGCGACTGTGAGTTCAGGGTTTATTTGATCCAGAACTAAGTGAATCGGCTTTGTCGGTGCGGATTCAACCCCGTCCTTTACGGCTGCGGCCGACAAAAATCCCTCATCCTGCGTTAAAGTAACCGTCGACTTAAAGATCTTATCTTTGGTTGTAATTTTCTCAACCAACCGGCCATTGAGATAAAGATTGACGTCACAATCGGCTGGAACGCTACCTTCGACCGGAATGTTCCGGGTGCGAGCATAATACTCTGTCCCTAAATTGTTGATTGACAAGCTCCCAAGCGTCTGACCCACGTTGGCTTGAATCGCAAAGTTTCCCATCACGCCCATTTGTGTAAGAGGGACAAGATTCAATCCAGAATAGGTATAGCTTTTCCCAGAGATTTTAAACTTGGGCCCTGCTGTGTCAATTCCTACTGCCGGCGAATCATTGTTTTCATGGTTTTGAATGACGCACAGCCCAAAATAGGAGGAAGCCCCGAAATCATACTCCGAAAGATCAATATCATTCCATTGACCACGAACCACTTGAACTACTTTAGGTGTATGGGCATATCCCAAGGGATTGCCTTTCTCATCCATGCGAAGAATGGCAACGGTGGTCTCATCGCCTCCTGGAACCGGCCAATCAGGGCCCCAGAAGTAAACACGAGCTCCCTTAACTTTTACGAAATTATCGACTTTGAAAACCACAACGTTAGCGGTTCCACGGCCTAATAGAATGGCATTTTCAGCACTTCCATCATCGTTGGAAAGCAGCTTGTTGTATCCCAAAAACCGTTCCATCTCAATCCGATAATCCGCATCTCCGCCCACTACAACATGTCCTTCAAAAGTAGCTTCTTTGTAATTGGGATGCGTTGCAACGAGAGTGTAGTTGCCAACATAGACTTCAGGGAATGTGAAGGACCCGTCGGAAGCAGATTTTACTTCATCAACCCGGGCATCTTCCCTCAGTCGAATGGTGGCCCCGGAAACAGGTTTTTTACTGGTGGCATCCACGAGGTGACCTTTTAATGAACTCTTGGCTTTCTCGGTGAGTTCAAAATTCACGACCATTGGTTTATCGGTAAGTTCAAATCTCTTGTCTTGCATCTCAAACCCATAGGATTCCGCACGAAGAGTCAATTCCTTCCCGACTTTGTGATTCATCTTATACTCACCGGTATAGGACGAGCTTATTACTTGCCGTCCGGTTTCAATCATCGTCAGGGTCGCATTGAGAGGCGCCTGAAGTGACTTTTTCCCTGCGGGTGTACCTACCCCAACAAGCAAAGACTCCCTCTTGATGGTTTCAGGCTTTGGCAAAACGCATGCTTTGTCAGCCCTTCGATTTTCTTTCATCGAAGTGAGTGCTTTGTCGGCCTTGGGATGAGGATTCTCCAGAGTATATCCCATAATTCTGGAAATATACCAACCTGGGTATTGGAAAATACGATCGGAAACCAGCGTAAACCGTACACGAACACCTTTCTTTCCACGATATTTATCCAGGCTCAATTCGTCTACATGCCAGAATCTCTTAATTCCTTTAAATTCCGGAGAAATGGTCTCCCAGCTCTTCCCTTCATCCACGGATATTTGAACATGCCCATGGTCGTTTCCGTCATCAATCTCAAACCAGTGGGTAAAGTTAAGGTAGGAATATCCTGTCTCTGGGATGTCAAAGGGAATCGTATTCTCGATATACGTATTGGCACTTTTGGTGTAATCCCCATTTAAATTGGTTCCCCAAACGTAATCTGCATTTTGTGGTTTCGCCGGACGATAATAGTTTTCACTGTCCCAATCGGGTTCCCCATATTCCCAGCACTTATTAATCCCACCAGTTTTAAAGCTTGAACTTGCGCTGTAAAACTTATTTTCGAAAAATGGGTCCGTTTCCAGTGTTTTTACAGTAATGGGACTGGCTTTCGGGGATTTGTTCCCGCCAAAATTGACCGCAAAAACCCGATACCGATACGTCGCTTTTGTATCAATGGAGTAGTCACTAAATGAGTTCTTATAACTCACTCCGACTTTCCTCCAGCCGTCCTCATCATTTCCATCCGTACGCTGAATTTCATAGCAGTCGAGGTCCGGCTCCGTTAAAGCGTCCCACGTCAGATCCACCTGATTGATGGTCACTGCGGATTCCTTTAAGCCAGTGACCTCCTGGGGAACCTTGGTGCCCCCCACTTTGAGTTCGACATCATCGATAAACCATCCATCTCCGGTATCTGCACCATCCGTGACAAAATCCCAAGAAACGTAAACTGGCGTCTCGGAGCCACAAAACTCATTTAAGTTGATTCCTACTTCGTCCCACTTGGAGTGATCCCCACTCCATTCTTTTCCAGAATGCTTCCAGGTTTTTCCCCCATCTTTGGAGATTCGAACACTTCCCGTATCATGATCTTGTTTCGTCGGTGTTTTCATCCAGTGCTTGAAGGAAATATACGCTGATTTTGTATCTCTCAAATCCAACGGAGGGCTGACCATAAGGTACACACTAAAGTTGCCGTAGGGCCCCTTTAACTTTGTGGCCATAACTTTGTCTCCAGATGAACCGTCCATGGGGCCTTTCTCTGGCTTACCCCATTCCCATTGGCCTGTATACGGCCAGCCATAGGGCTCTTTTTCAAAGTCTTCCTTGAATTCACCGGGCTTCAATCCAAAACTTAGCTCCAAATTATAATCAGGAGTTTTCGATTTCTTGCCATGAAAATTCACCGCTTCAAAGGAATATTTTAAAGTTCCTTCAACCAATTCCTCCATCGGAATGTCGATTTTCCATTCCCCGTCTTTTTCATTTCCGCTGGCACTGACCATCGAGACAACTTTCGGGGCTTTCCCTTGATAGGTTAAAGTTGCTTGAACTCCTGTTATAGAAACTTCATCCTTGGCTCGCACTTTTAAGGTTAGATCCTGGCTTAAAAATGCTTTTTGAATGACTTGTTTATGTGCAATGATTGGAGAACTGTTTTTTTGAGTCTTTGTGGTCACTCTGCCTGTCACCGTTCCAAGCTCGCCTTTTTGCGTTGCATGAACAGCCGCATAAGCATCCACTAACCCATAGCCATACCCCATGTTGGGAGAGACTCGGAATTGATCATCGGTCAGTTGGATTGCTGTTTGTCGAAGAATATCCTCATAGTATGAAACTTCTTTTCCAGCAAGTGCTTGCTTCATGAGGGCCACAACGCCGACAATGTGCGGTGTCGCCATGGAGGTTCCATTCCAGCCGTCCTGATATTGGCCGCCATGGACCGAGGAGCGAATATTAACACCAGGGGCAGAAATGTCAGGCTTGATGTGTTTGGGGTCGTAAGGCGTAGGTCCTAAAAGCGAAAAGCTGCCCAGCTCGTTTTTGATATTGGTGGCAGCAACTGCTAGAACATCAAGGTAGTTTGCCGGACAGTTGATGGAGCCTGGCACTTGAGGATTCTTAGGTCCTGCATTTCCTGCGGCAAATACCGGTACAATCCCCGCAGCTCTCCAGTTCTTCACTACATCCGCAAAAAAGTCATCCTTTTCAGGATTTTGACCCCAGCTGTTGTTGACCACATCCACCTTTTGATCGAGCATAAACTGCCCAGAACTCAAGAGAGCGCTCATATAGCCTCCCTTGGCCGTAAAGGCTTTAGCTGCGATCCACTTGGCTTGGGGAGCAACTCCGATTTTGTTGGACCCATCTTCCTCTGATCCTAAGATCGTTCCCATGCAATGCGTACCATGTGGAACGGTTGGCTCATCATAAGGGAATGGCTTTTTACTAATGGCATCCAACCAATACTTCGAAGCATCCGCTTGTCCTGCTCCTTTCCATTTTCTCGCTAATGCTGGATGCTTCGCATCCACTCCGGTATCAATAATCCCTACCGTAACTCCTTCTCCAGTATATCCTTCCTCCCAAAGCAAATCTGCTCCGACGCGGTGAACATTCCACTCAACCTCTGGAGACTTTTCTCTAGGGTCTTTCGTAGAAGGAACAACAATGGGTTCGGGCGCGGGAATTAATTCATCCAAAACAATGGATTTAATTTGAGGGTTACTCTCCAATTCCTTCAAGACTTTTGCTGAGGCTTTCATGGCTACAGCGTTAGTAATGTAGAAACTTTCAAGGTTGGATACTTCCCCTTGAGTGGTCTTTGCGGTTAGGGAATTCATCAAAGACTGCTGACTTTGAGTTGCATTGCTTTTCAATGCATCCACCACCGTTGAATAAACATCTCGGCCTTCTTCTTTGGCATTAGCAGCAACACTCATAGTGTCCAAAGAATCTTTAAAGTAGACAATTACGGGGATTTTATCATTATTTTTTTGCATCGCAGCCTGGACCTTGGCATCAAGCATCCGAGCGGCTTTGCTCGTCTTAGGGGGTTCCGGGCGGCCGGCGGTGGGGGCTGCCTGGACGGGAACTGTGGTGAGCAGCAGGATCGCTGCTACAAGGGATGAAAGTACTCTTCTCATGGTTCCTCCTTAAGGGATAATTTCTTTGCGTAACAACCGTGCTGCTTTTTCTAGATCGCAGCTGAGTTGCTGGCGGTTGATGCTGTAATACATCCGCACCCCTGCTTGCCGTACCCCTACCCAATTTTGTGAGATGAGATAATTCATGTGGTGGGATACGGTAGCTTTCGTTAACTCCAGCTTTTCTGCAATCTCTTGGCCAAAATGATCCTGCTCTGCCAGATATTGCATAATAGAAAATTTGGAGTTATCCGTCATGTTTCGCAGGTGGGTGAGAGCTTCTCGAAGACCCTCTTCTTTTTCGCCTTGATTTAAAGCGACTTCACTATAGGGTCCTAAAATGAGACAAGCTTCACCTTCAGTATCAAAGCTGATCAGTAAGGTAATTAAGGCTGAGGTGGTGATATGGATCTTCTTGAACTCTTTAAAGTTATAGTACTTCTCAAAGGGCAGGATAAATTGATCGGGCGCTTCACTTACCAATAATTGGGTGCGTGTTTGAAATTCATCCAAATAAGCACTTCTGGACTTTAGTAGTGTCTCATAAAGAGGAATATTCTTACGATAATCAGCACTCATCTTGCGCAGGTATTCTTTTTTATTGGTGATCAGTAAGTATAATTCCCATTTTATTCCGCTCGGGATATCGCTTGTTTCAAGAATTTCCAACAGTTGTTTCTCGGTGGGAGAGTCGTTACGGTCGTAGGCATCAGGACTTCCGTGGATCATAATATCCATAGTTCGCCCGACATAGCGGCTGATGGCATCATCACCTAAATAATCGAGTTCATCTAGATAAGAAGCAATGTTCGTGTGTTTAAATAGTGTCTCTGGCGGTATTAAATAGACCGGCTCCATGTTGTAGTCCGTATAGTGTCGTAAGGTTTTGGCGTTCTCCATCCCCTCCTCTAAAGTCTTAATCACTTCTTCGTCGAACCCACTGGTTGGGGGAATTCCATTTTCTTCCCTGCGCCTCATCAGAGCCTCTTTGTTGTCTTTCATCCAAAAGCTAAAGAAAAAATCAAAGATCTCTCCCGCCTTTGGTTGCTATACTAGATCCAATGAAACCTCCTTCAATTCTATAAATATTTAACACTATATTCATACTATCTGTATCTAACCATGGTGTCAAACAAAATCGAATCATTTAGTTCGATGTAAGACTAACATTTCAAATTTATCAATTTCAGGTCTTATAGAGGGCCCTATTTCTAGCTTTTCTCAATACATTCAAGGTTTTAAACTAATATTAATTCTAATTGATTGTTCGTCCCCCATTCAACGACATTTTAAATTAACCGTTTTCCTCAAATGCACTTTTTTCGTATGATAACCATTATCAACGTATATTATTCACTTTTTATTCTTTTTTTCTTTTAAAAAATGGCCAACCCCATGGCGACCGCCTGCATAAACAGCCGATTGTGGTAAACTTAACGCATGGTCCATGCGTTGTAAACATTTTTGCATAGACCGTTCAACGCAGTTCGATCTTTGATGGATTCTTTTTTGAAAGGAGGCTCCCTTTGAAAAATACCTTATTCACCGAGGAGCAAATAGCGCTTCTAAACAAAAATCCTTTTGTACGTAGTGTGACCCATCATTCCATCCAATACACCGATGCCTTTAAATGGCACTTCATCTCGCAGCGACTGAAAGGAAAAAACCCTTCGACAATTTTTGAAGAAGCCGGATTTCCGCAAGAAATTCTAGCCTCCACGCACTTGGATGCCATGACCCGGCAATGGCCCACAGCCCTTCCCCTTCCTTCGCATCTCCCTAAGTTCCATCTTCGCTCTTGGTTTTCCTTCGCCCCAAAACAAAGGAAAAAACCCTTGGTGTTGGTGAAAAAAAGTCCGATCGCTTGAGCCACTTGGAAGAAGAGCAAGACCTGTTAACCCAAAAACATTCCGTTCCTTCCAACGAAACAAACCGTCTAAAGAAAAAAAGACCCCCGAGGGAGTCTCTTTAAAAAGTCATCCAGCGGCCCATCCACCCTTGCGAACGAGCCGCTGTTCTTTAAGATACGACGCTTTACCATGAAGCCTTCTTTATTCTTTTTCAAGGGAATCGGAGAGGCTATTTAGGGGACTGGGGAGTCAGGCGCTTCTCGCAGCGTCGCTCCAAGGGACAGCCCCTACAAAGAGGCTTTACTTTGCAGTGCGTTTTTGCGTGCACCACTATAAGGGCGTGGAACTGATTGTATAGGGAAACCTCCCGGGGAAGGCTTTTTTCAAAGTACTCTTTAAGGGCCGTATAGCTTGCAGCGGGAAGCAATGGAAACCGAAGGGTCAAGCGTTTTGTGTAAGCGTCCACCACAAAGCTGGGTTTTTCCAATGCATATAAAAGGATGGTATCCGCCGTTTCCGGCCCCACCCCGCGCAAAGACAACAACTCCTCTCGTAATTTTTTTAAGGAGCGCTCAGAACCTTCGGGGCTTCTTTTTTGATGCGCCGCAAACCATCGGGTCACCGTCAATAGATATTGAGCTTTTTGATGATAGAATCCCGCAGGACGTATGGCGTCCTCAAGCTCGGGGATTGAAAGGCTTAGGATTGCCTCGGGGGTCATACGTCCTTTCAGGCGATCTAAGGCAAGTTCCACATTGCGCCAGGCGGTATTCTGAGTGAGTATGGCCCCGATGATGACTTCATAGGGCGTCTGGGCTGGCCACCAATTCAAATCCCCATAATAGCCCCAAAGAGCATCCAAAATCTCCCGGGCAATTTCTGGATCGGCTGTCATTTTTCACTCCTTTTCTGATCTTGGGCTGTTTTCTTCCGAAGTCGCTTCTTCCAAAGACCATCGGTAGATGTTTTGCAAGGGCCCGATGCCGTTGTTTTGAATGATGTCTTCTGGAAGGAGCACCGTTCCCATAAATTCGGCCCCTAATTTTTCACAGACTCTTCGGGACGCCTGATTGGTGAAGGCGTTGGTAATGTAGAGGTGACGAAGCCCATGGGCGCTGGCCAAATCCCGCAGCAAGTGGCAAGCTTCCACGGCATAGGAATGCCCTCTGTAGGCTTCGTCCACTGAATACCCAATGTGACCACAATAAAGAAGGGCGGGCGTGAAGCCTATGCGTAAATCGATGGTGCCCACCGCAGCCGCCTCCTTAAGGATGGAAAAGTGATAGGCGGGGAGCCATTTTTTCTCCGGATTGCCTGGAACCGTCCGATCCAGGCGCAAAGTAAGCCTCTTGCCTTGAAGACACTCTGTGGGCAAAAACCCAAGAAAGGGCTGCCTTGCGCTCATGCCTTCTTGAATAAGACGCTGAATGAGGGGATCCTTTGCGTAGCGGATAGCAACGGATTCCGTTTGCGTTGCAACAAAAAGCAAATGGTTGCTGGCGCCCAATAGCTCCGGCCGTTCGCACCGACTGTCATGCCAGGCAAGATAGGTTTCATAGGCCTCCTCGTCCATGACCTGAATCTGCGTCGCTAGAACTTCAGAAAAGCCATCCACGCCCACCACCTTTTCAATACGTAACCCCGCGGTGGAGACGATGTGGCGCGCTTCGTCCAGGGTGCAAAAATTAAAGGGCCGATTCTCCAGCCTTAGGGTCTCCCGATGAAAGGACGGCTGAAGAAACCATTGGGGATTGCTCAGGGTTTCCGTTATGGGAATCATGTCGTGATTGATGAAGTTAATGAAAAAAGAAGCCCCATCCCGAGCCAGACGGCGAGCTTCCATAAGGGCTTCAAACTGGTCGACGTCTCGAGTCAAATGGTAGAGCGGACCCAAGAGGAGAACCAGGTCAAAGGATCCTTCCTTTATTTCTTTTAAGTTTTTGGAACTCATCGGGTAAATCTGAAGGCGCTCTGGATGATCCAACTGCTCCCGGGCTCCTTCCAAAAGCATCCGGTTTCGAGGGGCGGGCTCCAAAGCTGTAACCTGATGGCCCATCTGCGCCAAGGGAATCGAGTATGCGCCAGTGCCGGCGCCGAAGTCCAGAATTCGGCAAGGCGTTGTTAGGTATGGCGCCAGGGCCTTCATGGTGGTTAAAAATTCAACACGACCGACGCGCCCCCTCAGCCGATGCTCCTCGCAAAAAAGCTGATAAAACGCTTCATTTCGCTGCAGATCGTCGTCCATGGCGCACATCCGCTCTACTTGTTCTTTTCGTTCCACGGGTACTCCTCCTGTTGGTCTAGCCTTTGCCCCTACTCTTTTTCTTGCAAGCGAAACCAGGGGTTCTGAATTCTTCTATTCCACTTTTGATAGGCGAGGTACAATCTCCACACCGCAAAGATCCGAAAAATCCTCCACCGTTTCTCCAGTTGTTCTATTCCTTAAACAAAAATGGATTCGCCCGCCGAGGCCTTCTTTGATCTGATGATCCATTTGACCGTTTTTGGGTGCCGCCAAAGCTCCTTTTGATTCTCCGACTGCTTGGACCATAAGCGTTAAGGCGCCCTTTTGTAGGGTAAAGGCTACCTGATCCTCGCTCATTTCTTCCATGGTCAACCGGGCTCCACTATAGGTGGCAAAGCGATAATGCCTGTCCCGAATCCAGAGATGACAAATAAAGCCTGGAAAATGAAAAGGCCCCAAGGGAATATCTGCCCATGAAAAAAAGAAGCAGGATGGCTTTTCCCGAAAGTGATTGGACTGCAGCCAGACATAAGATTGGGGAAAGGACTTGCCCCAATCTTTTTCGATGTAGCCAATGCCGCCATCAAACGAGAGGGTCTGCCCTTGAATCGATAATGAACCCGCCAAGGAGTGGTGGAGACTGCCTATTCCATGGATGCATTCCATGAATGGCAGGTACGAAAAAGGCCTCATGATGGTGGGCGATGTGACGGATACTGGTGGAAGCGTCCAAGCGCCAAATCGGATCTCTCCTTGAATGTCCACAGGGGCATCATTGCAGGAGACTGCAGAAGCTAAAGACAAGGAGAGGCCTCTTTGGGAAAAATGATTATTCCCGATTCGTAGGGCAAAGGGCTCATCCACCGCCATAAAATCCCGCATGAAAAAAAGGAGTGGTGAGTCTTACCGGGTCTGTAAATAGTTTTGTGCTAATGAAATTCCCATTACAATAATTGACTCTCCACCCGATCCGGGAAGTACACGGATAATTGTAGCAAAATTTGCCCCCAATTTTGAATACGCCCTGTCCACT
>LQGW01000004.1 GCA_002838815.1 Clostridiaceae bacterium JG1575
ATCATGGGCTACTCCTGATGCATGAGGGACCGAGCTACCGAGTGCAGCACTCAGAGATGAACTAACCAACCGCACAGGGGTGGTAGGAAAATAAACTTCCACGCTGGTAGAAATTTAGCTTGCCAAACACATTGAGTTCACGAATGATCTGATAAGCCTTTTGCTGCGAAACGTTTAGTATATCGGCGACATCTTTTGAAGATAGGAATAATTTCTCCATTGTACTTTCCTCCTTTCTAAAGCGGAATATATTTGCTTCTGCTTTTTATTTGATTATATGTAGCGGATTTGTTTCTGTCAATGCTTTTTGATAAAAAAGATCGATTTTTATTGTTTTTTGATTTCTTATCGGCTAGAATATAAGTAACAAATATGTTTCGTAGAGGAGGATTCTATGGCTTCAGGTTATTTATTTAGAAAATTTAGAGAGTTACGTGGATTAACTCAAAAGATATTAGGAGACAAAGTAAATTTAGGGGATGTTCGTATCCGACAATATGAGTTAGATATGAGGAACCCCAAGGACGATATCTTACAAGATATCTCTAAGGCATTGGATGTTAAGCCAGAGTACTTCAAAGATCCAGAGTATCCTTATAGTTATGAAGAAGTGATTAGGCTTCTTTTCAAGCTGGAAGATTCAATTCCCATGGCAATCAGTAAATCGAAAGTGGATGGAACGGATATACACACGGTCATGTTTTTGGGTCGTAATGTCCTCAAAATAGACCATGCGTTAAAGTCTTGGATGGAGATGCAAAATCGTTTTATGGATGACGAAATCACTTGGGAAGAATATGAAGATTGGAAAGCAAACTGGCCGGACAGCCTTGGCGAGGACTACAAGTTCAATCGTCAAAATGGGGCAAGTACTTCTTTTAAGGAATATATTGACCGAGTTCAAAGTGAAGATGATAAGGCGGCAAAAAAAGAGTCTCTTGCGGAAAGGCGTTTTCGACTAGCACAAGAGAAAGTTCGTAGAGCTGAGAAAAAATAAGGTGGGATGAGATGGCAAATAAATTGGAATTAACTTGGTATGGCAAAGAGGATAAGATTTCTGTTGAACCAAGACTGCTTATAGAGAATAAAGAGCTTTCAAATACAGAGCATGATGAGAATACCGAGAACATCTTGATTCATGGTGATAATCTGCTTGCGTTGAAAGCATTGGAAAAGAAATATGCTGGTCAGGTGAAGTGTATTTATATCGATCCGCCGTACAACACTGGCTCCGCTTTCGAGCATTATGATGATAATTTGGAGCACTCTACTTGGCTAAGTTTGATGAAACCTAGATTAGAAATATTGAGAAACCTACTTTCGGATGATGGTAGTATTTGGATTAGTATTGATGATGACGAGGGGCATTACTTAAAGGTTCTTTGTGATGAAGTTTTTGGTAGAAATAATTTTGTCAGTACAGTGATATGGGAGAAAAAGTATACTGTAGCAAATGATTCAAAATGGTTATCTGATAATCATGATTTTATTTTGGTATACGCTAAAATTAAAGATTATTGGCGACCTAATTATCTGCCAAGAACAGAAGAAATGAACAAAGCTTATAAAAATCCTGATAACCATCCAAAAGGTATTTGGAAAGCAACTCCTCTTCACGCCAAAAGTGGTTCGGAAAAATCCAAAGATTTGCCTTATGTATTTAAAAACGGTGTATCATTTATTCCTCCTAGAGGAACCTTTCATAGATATTCACCAGATACTCTAAAACAAATGGATGAAAACGATGAAATATGGTTTGGGGCTAAGGGAGACGCTATACCTTCGAGAAAAACATTTTTATGTGATTTAAAAAAAGGTGGACTTGTTGCAAGAACTTTGTGGAGGTTTGATGAAGTCGGACATAATCATGAGGCTAGAGATGAAGTGAGAGCAATTAATCCAGATGATCCTTTTGGCACACCTAAACCTGAACGTCTTATCGGAGTCTGTAAAATGAATTGTGCTAATGGTTAAACCGTATAAAATGAAATATGGAGGCCAAGGACAATGGAAAAGAAATTATGGACGAAAGAACAACTGAGAGCATTCATTAAAGAAAACAATCTTGTATCGGCAGCAGATGCTCAAGCTGCTTTGAAAGAGCTATTCAAGGATACGC
>LQGW01000005.1 GCA_002838815.1 Clostridiaceae bacterium JG1575
TGTACTAGGAACTTTTACACAAGATTTTGGACTTGACTTTGCAAACCAGCACAGATTATTCGCTGTTCCGCTTATTAATTCGCATTAATTTAAGGTTTTCTCTATACACATTCGTGTATTCTGCGTATAATTAAAGGCACAACATAAGGTTTTGGAATGATCTTCCCCAAGAATTCCATTCTTTATTTCCCCCGGTTTCTCAAGAAACCGGTCTTTTTTTTCTCTCTTTTTTATCTTCGTTTACACCTATGAGGCAATGCTCTTACTTCGCTTCGGGCATTACATAAATCAACGATCCTGAAAGCCGCACCTTGGGTCCGGCTGTTAGGGTCAGCGTCAACCCATCTTCCGAGACTTCAACAGGATGTGTGGCGGAAACGACCGTCAAAGGCCCCTGGGCCCATTCCAAAAGTTCGATGCATACGGCATGGTCTTCTTCATTCTTGACCCAGTAGTCCAGATGCACCTCTCGCCGATCCTTCGGTGCCTCCTGGACCATTCGGTTCGCGCCCGACGTGACCGTAAAGGAGCGTCCGGCTGAAAGTTCTGCCTTGGAGTGGGCGGGCGCAGGGGTCAACTGCGTTTGATGGAGGTAGCGCACGCCCTGATCGGTTTGTTCGAATAAATAAAGGCTGCCCGCTGGTAAGGGGTCTTTGGTTTCGACGCACAGCACCTGATGAAGGGGAGCCTCTGTGGCTTCAGGCCGCCCCCGATAGATGGGGGTGCAGGGAAGAGTTTGCGTGTAGGAAAGGGGCACCTGCACCGCGCAATGGGCGTAAAGGGTCCGCCCCCCGTCCACAGGGAAGCAAAGGATCGCGCTTTGAGAGGCCTCGCCCGCATCACTCATGCTCTGAAGGAAGCGCTGGCCGTAGACCGGCCGGGGCGATTCCTCGGCCGTGGCGTAGAGCGTCAGCGCATCGGCTCGAAGATCCAGGCTGGAGCGGTTTTCGATGCGACCCCGCAGGCGAAGGGTCAAAACCTCTCCCTCAAGAAGGCCCTGCCAATAGGGAGTCCAGCCAAGGGATTCGGTGAGATAGGTAAAGGTCCTCTCCCCCGCCCCCTGCAAAAGGCGCACTATGGGTTCCTTCATGGGGCGCTTCGTTTCGTCCAGCGCCAGCATCACGCCGCCAGTTAGGGCCACGCGCCGACCGTCTTCGGTGTCCAAGAGGAAGCTTTGAGCCCCTTGGATGGCGCAAAGGGTGCCCTCATAGCGTGTGGGCTCCATAAGACCCTCTTGGCGCTCAATGCGTACCTTGCTGCCCACCAAGCGCTCCAAGGATTCCTCGAAGCTCATGGCCGCCAACGGCATCGTCACCTCAACAGCTTCCGCCTCCTTGAAAAAAAGACTCTCAGGGATCCAAAGCTCGGGCAGATCCCCGAGGCGCACCGAACCCTGGTCCAAAAAATCCGTCCGCGTTTCTTCCACTTGTGCTCGGTCCGGGTGAATGGACAGGTGTCTTTTCGTAACGTGCTCTTGCGTGCTTTTTTTCATACAAACTCCTATTTCAAAGGCAAAACTTCAGAAAATCCCTTGGTGGCTTTATAATCCATGGCGTGCTGGAAGTTTTTCAAGGCCGCCACCAGGTCAATCCCCTGAAAATTCAAGGCTAAAAAGGACTCTCGCGGAAATAACACGCTGAGAATGGTTCGCTCTTCTTCATGCCCCGTTGCGGGATTCACGGCGTGCACTTCGGCGTTGATGCACACGAGGCGCGAGGGCAAAAGGGCAAAAAGGTCCCGCGCTACGCGAAAGGTTGTGGAGAGCACATAATCCCTGGTGAGCTCTTGGGCAAAGGTTTTGCTCATGGGTTTTTCGGAAAGGGCCCCGGAGGCTAAAACCGAGAGGCGCGTTTTGGGAATGACTTGCTCTGGGTTCACCCGAAAGCGCACGGCCAATAAATCTTCGTGGGTGATGCCCACTTCAAATTCGGAGCCCACGTCGGTGAGGTCCGAAAAAGGCTGCATCTTCTCCACCACCTGTAATAGGGCCTCATCTTCTCCCGCCAAGAGGGCTTCAGCCAGACGCTTTAACTCCTGACTTTCCTTAGTTTCTCCCCGCTGCGCCTCGGCCACTTGCTGCCAGTCAATGGGCTCATCAGCTTCGTGGTGCACGGTGCGAAGATGTTCCAGATACGCCTGCCATCGCGCAACTTCTTCTTCGCTTGCCCGACGGATCGCTGCCTTTTCGGCTTCCTTCGCGGCCGCACGTTGGGCTGGGGCCTTGCCGTTGGGTTTGCCCTCCTTTTGAGATGGCCCCCGGCCAAAAAGACCGGCGATGGCGTCAAAGAGGTTGATCTGCTTATTATAGGAGACCCCGGTGCCGGGAAGGCTCGCCGTACCCCGGGCTCGGCCCCGACTGTTCACCGACATGCGTAGGCCGGGAAGGCCGAAGCTTACGCTGGGACCGGATTTTGAGAGGTTCACTCGGACCCCTTTGCCCATGGAAATGCTTTTTCGATAATTAAAGCCCATTATAGTCCTCCTTCAGGGATCCATTCCCCAGTTGTTTTGCCTCTTTGGTCCACTGGAGCAAAAAGCGCAAAAGGGCGTTACTCACCGCTTCGACTTCTTCCTCCAGGCGCTCTCTTGGGACGTCCTGTTCGGGTTGATGTGCTAAGGCGCCGACCCCCTCCAATGAAAGATAGGGTCGACCCGGGGGCGCGGTCAGAACCTTTGGCTCACTCTCGGACATCGTCACGGTTATTCCATGATCCTCGAGTTCTCGGCAAAGGGCAAGAAGACGCTCCTTGGACACCCCTCGGGCAGAAAGCACCAGTCCCTTGGGATCCCCCACCCCAAAGACGCTGATCCAAAGCGCCTCTTGCAGTCGGGCGTCCTCCCTCACCTGCGAATAAAGCTCTCTTAAGCCTCGCCCGTCCTGCAGCACCGCGCCGGGCAGGGCAAAGACCGTATTGAGTTTTTGCTGATCCAGCCTCGGAGAGACACTGGCTAAGGTGGAGAGCACCGCGACGCCCGAGGCGTTTTCCGTGGCCCCGGGCCCCTTCTTAACGTCCAAATTGGCGCAAAGAATTGCTGTGGGCGCCTTGGGGCGATACATGGTGGGTGTGGCGAGCAGCGCCCCACTGAATCCCTCATAAAGCATGGGTCGCTTTAAAAGGCGAAGCTTAAGTCCTTTTGGGGTCTCAATCTGTCGCTGAAAAGCTACGGCGTCCTTGGCGGAGATCCCCAAAAGCGGCAAGGACGTCTTGCCCTTGATCTGTGGGACCTGAGGCGCCGGCTTTTTGTCGGAATACAGCAGCACCCCCGCAGCGCCCGCCGACTCATAAAGGGGCAGGGTCTGATTCAAATCGAAATAATTGGCTTTGATGAGCACCAGCTTATGTTTAAGCGGGTGCCCCTTGATCTCCCCCGGGGTCCCCTGATTCAAAAAGACCACGGACAAAGCCCCCTCGGGCGCATGATCTGCGGAGCGATCCGAGCGCACGGATTCGAAGCTGATCTGACCCGTCTCATCGGATAGGTTCAACGGTTCCTTCAAGCGGTAGCGCACGGAAAACTCTTTACTATTTACCTGAAAGCCCGACCGTTCCAAAAGGGACCTTAGGGTTTCCAGACTTTCCCGCTCCCCCGTCTGCCCTGCCAGGCGTACGGTGCTGGGTTGAGCGAGCGTGGCCAAAAGTCCGTCAGCCAAGGCAAGATCTTCCTCTTTTAAAAAGGAGGGGTAATTTAAGGAAGCCACGGGCTTCGTGGCACGGGCCAAGGGATCGTGCCCTTTGATCAGACGATACAGTGGGGCACAACCTTGAAGCATGAAGAGGAACAACACAACAAACAAAACAATAAGCCGTTGGGGGTGACGCTTCATGGACAATTCCTCCTGCTGGAGACGAAATAGCGGGGCAGGGATGATTCCCACCCAGGGTCTTTGAAGCTATTATACTCCAGAGAACGCTTTTTAGCCCCCGCTTTATGGCATAATGGGAAGAGACTCGCCACACAAAAAGCCCTTGCCGTCAACCTAGAATGAGGAGAATCCCATGAATCAAAGAACCCAGCGCACCGTCACCATCCTTGGAAGTTTCGTTTTGCTTTACTTTATATCCATGACTGTTTTGTCCGGTTTGTCGGTGTTCAAAACCACGGCCTCGCTCTTTTATCTTCTTTTGCCCCTGCTCGCTGTCTTACTCCTCTCCCTTAAAAAACCACGCATCGCTGCGTTTCTAGCGTTGGGCAACATCGTTGGCGTCATCTTGGGGCAGTTTTTCGGGGATCTGGCCCATGCCCTTTATAACGCCCTGCCCGCCCTCTCGGCCGGTCTCACCGTCTGGGGCGTCACCATCGTCCTAGCCCTGTGGTTGGGTCTTAAGATTCAGCGCAGCGAAGATCAAGACAGCGCCCCGAAAAACGCCGCCTGATCCCTTGTGCCCAAATCTTGGCCCTAAGACCCAAGGCGCCTTATAGAGCCTCAAAGGCCCTTGCCGTTTAGCGCCTGGAGAACGCTAATAAAATCACTTGAAACCCTCCTCATCCCCCTAAGAAAGCCAAAAGGCTCCCCACCAAACGATAAAAGCCCCTAGTTGCCATGCAATCTAGGGGCTTTTGTCGTTGTTTTGGGAAGAGAGGCCGCTCAAGGGATGGACCCCTCCTTTAGGGGGCGTCTCCACCGGCTCCTTCCATCTCTTTGAGTTCCCGCTCCAAGATCCGAAGATAGGGCGGCGCCGATAAGTCCTGCATCTTGAGCAGTTCCAAGAGCTTTTGCTTGGGCACCAACTTGACCTCTGAGACTTCCTCTTCTTGAAGAGCGCACCGGTCCAAATCAATGTCCGAGGGGCAAAAGTAGATGTCCACCAAATGCTTCACCGAAACCACGCGACCGGCAAACCGTAGTCGATCCGGGTCCAAGCGGATGCCGATTTCTTCAAAGGTTTCCCGAAGGGCGGCCTCCTTGGATTCTTCTCCCGCCTGCACGGCTCCGCCGGTGATGTCCCACCGACCGGAATTGATGCGTTTTTTACGGGAGCGGCGCTGAATCAAAAATTCTTGGTTGGCGTTATAAAGGTAGATGTGGACCACTAGGATGTAATCATCGGGGCGGATGTATTCTCCCCGGAAAACGGTGATCCCCTTTCTTCGGCCCTCACGATCGTAAAGATCCAATTTTTCCATATAGGCACCTCATTCTTTCTCCAATTATACCAAAAGAAGGTCGGGCCTCAACGCTCTAGAAAAACACAAAGCGAGTTTTTTGTTGGATTTTTTCGGAAAGCGAATTGCCGATGGTGCAGGCATCATTTACGTGGATCAGATACGCTTCCAATTCTTCCACCGTATGATCCGTGGCCACATAGAAGGTGTAGGTGATTTGCGTAAAGGCCGAGGCCGGATACCGGTGGCCGCTCGCTACCTCCCCCACCCCCGTGACGCCTTCCAAGACTAATTCTGCATCTTCAATGCGCATATGATGCTTTTGCCGAAGCTCCAAAAAGGAGACCAACTTGCAGCTGCCGATGCTTGCCAGGAAAAGTTCACCCGCACTGGGGCCCACCTCACGGTCAAAATCTACCTTGATGTCCATTTCCCCCGCTTCCGTTAAATAGAAGCGTTTTTTGACTTGGACGCTCTTCACACGATATGTTCCCATAGGATCCTCCTTTGACTCACCCCAATGGACTGTCCGCTCAATCCCCCAAAAGGTTCATTCACCGCAATTCCCCCGCAGCCTCTGAACGAGTCTTCGCCGACAAGATCCATTGCTTGTTGCATCATATCAAAGAATAGTGCCCGTGGACAATGGGCAAAAAAGCCTGCGTGGGGGGCTCGTCGTTCCACGAAAAGAAACAAAGGATCCGCGCCGCGTGGAGCGAGCGAGGATCCTTTGTTTTTATTGGCCTTCCTTAATTTAGATCAAGGTCATGCCGTGAGCCAGCGCTTTTTGGTTGATCGCCACAAAGGCCGGTTTGACGTTTTTAGCAATGATGTCATTCCAGTGGATGTCCTCAAGACCCATGGCCTTGACGATGGTGCCCAAAAGGATAATGTTCATCACGCGGGGGTTGCCCAAGGCTTCGGCTTCCTTCGCGGCATCGATGACGGTGGTTTGAGCGGCTCCTTGGATCTGCTCCAAAATGGTTTTGTCATAGGGAACTTTTCCTGCGAGAACCGGCATGGGACTGATCTCAAAATTATTCACCACAACCTTACCTTGAGGCTTTAGATAGCTCAACCAGCGCAGCGCTTCCATCTTCTCAAAGCTCACCAGCATGTCCGCGCCGCCGCGCTCGATGACGGGTGAGGCCACGGCTTCTCCATACCGCACTTGGCTCGAGACGGATCCGCCCCGTTGGCTCATTCCGTGGATTTCCGACATTTTAACATCATAGCCTGCTTCCATCAGCCCTAGGGTGAGCAGCTTCGAAGCGAGAATGGTTCCCTGTCCGCCAACGCCCACCAATAAAATGGATTTGGTCATTAGTTCTTGCCCTCCTTTTTAATGGCTTTTACAGGACAAACCTGGAGGCAGACGGTGCAGCCCACGCAGGCGTTGCGGTTGATGAAAGACTTTTTCTTCTCATAATCGAATTCAATGGCGGGACACCCCGTTCTCGTGCACGCCCGGCACCCGATGCAGGTGTCTTGGTCCACATAGCATTTTTCTTTAAAGACGTTGACGAATTCGGCTTTATCCTCTTCGTGAAGTTTTTTGAGAACACAGGGCCAGCGGGTAATGATGACGCTGGGGGCCTCCAATGATTCAGCCCATTTTACCGCGTTTTTCACCGCCGCCAAGTCGTTGGGATTGATCGTAATGACGTGTTCGATGCCGCAGGCCTTGACCAGGGCCGTCAAATCGACCTCCTGGGTCTTTTTACCCTGCAAGGTGTAGCCCGAGCCTGGATTTTCCTGATGCCCCGTCATGCCTGTGATGCGGTTGTCCAAGATAATGTTGATGGTGTTCGAGCCGTTGTACGCTGTGTTGATGAGGGAATTGACGCCGGTATGGAAGAAGGTGGAATCGCCCATGACGGTGATCACACGCTTTTTATTCTCCGGATCCATGTCAAAGACCGTCTGAGCGCCATGGCCCACGGAAATGCCCGCGCCCATGCAAAGGTTGATGTCCATGGCGTTGTACGGCTCGGCAAAGCCCAGCGTGTAGCAGCCGATGTCTCCGGAAATCATCGTGTTCTTCAGCTTGCCGATTTCATAGAAAAGGCCGCGGTGAGGGCACCCTGCGCAAAGAGAGGGGGGTCTTGGGACCACATGCTCTGTGGAGGCGGTGACCGCATCCAAGGTTTTTCCATAAAGGGCTTGGCGCAAGACGTCCGGGGTCAGTTCCCCAAAGGCCGGGAACGTATCCTTGCCATGGACCGTAAGGCCCAACCGCTGCATTTCTTCTTCGATGATGGGATCATTCTCCTCAATGACGTAGAGGGTCTCCACTTCCTTGGCGAATTCCTTCATCTTTTCTGTCGGCATCGGGAAGGAGAAGCCGATCATCAGGTATGAAGCCTCCTCGCCGAAAACTTCTCGAGCATAGTCGATGCAGGAGCCCGAAGCCACTACCCCGATTTTTTTGCTGTGGTATTCGATGCGGTTGAGCGCCGTCTCGTTGGCAAAGCGTGCGAGCTTTTGCAAACGCTCCTCCACCTTAGCTCGAAGGATCCGAGCGTGGGCTGGGACGGTGACATACTTTTTAGCGTCTTTTTGATATTCCTTGATGGGGACTTCCTTGCGCTCAGCCAGGTCCACAATTCCCTTGGAATGGCAGACTCTCGTCGTCACACGCAGCAGCACCGGCGTATCGTACGCTTCAGACAATTCAAAGGCACGCTTCATAAAGTCCTTGCATTCTTGGGCGTCCTTGGGCTCGATGCAGGGAATCTTCGCAAACTTTGCATAATTGCGGTTGTCTTGCTCATTTTGCGAGGAGTGCTGTCCAGGCTCGTCGGCGGTGATCAAAACAAATCCACCGTTGACGCCGGTATAGGCAAAGGTGAATAGCGGATCTGCAGCCACATTGACGCCCACATGCTTCATGGCTGCAAAAGCGCGGGCTCCGGCGACGGACGCTCCGGCAGCCGCCTCCAGTGCCACCTTTTCATTATTGGCCCACTGGGCTACGATGGATTCTTTATAAAGAGCGGTGTTTTCTAAAATCTCCGTGCTGGGCGTCCCAGGATATGCGGACGCAAAGCGCACGCCGGCTTCATAGGCGCCTCGGGCGAGGGCCTCGTTGCCTGTCATCAGTTCTTTCATGTTTCCCCCTTCCTTGAGCGGTCAAGACGTCCGATGCGGTCTTTAAAACAAGAGACCTCCCCCATCCGACGATCCCGACGGGATCAAGGTTTCATAATGTATTGACTCCTTCCTCATGGTATCATTTTCACCTTTGCCCTTCAAATCCCCTCCATCGATTTAATAGACTCCCAAGGAAAAGAGTTTCCTGCCACGATTTCCGGCTGTCCCCCCGGGAAGATTTCACCAATGTTATAACAAACCATTTCACTCTTCTTTGAGATGCCCAGCATGCGCTGCTGCGGGAAACGCCAAAAGAAAAAGAGCCCCAAAAGGGGCTCAATCCCGCCGTCAAAACGGCATAAACGCTCCCCCCAAGGGCTCCGCCGCAAGGGGCGCTTTCTTATTTATTTCCGGTTCTCCAACCATTTGTCGCGGGAGATGAAGGCCGTACTGGATGCGCCGCAAGCGGGGCACTCCGACGGAACTTCGTCTTGCACCTGCACCAATCCGCAGGCCTTGCAACGGAACATGGTTCCAGCGTCCTTGAACTGCTCTTGGTTCTTGTCGTATTCCACAAACATGTTGGTGCCTTTGACCTGGCATTCCGGGCAAAGCTCGGGCTTTTCGGCGGTTTCATAGATAAAGCCGCAGAAAAGGCAAAGCCATTGCTTCATTCCTTCTTCCACCTGTCCGTCCGTCTTTGCAAACACATTTTCCCCGGCGCCGCAAACAGGACAAACTTCACAGGGGGTTTCCCCTTCCATAACATACCCGCAAACTTCACATTTCCACTTTTTCACACTGTTTCCTCCCTAAATGACATTCTCTTAGAGACATTATAGCGCATATCCTCCCCCGTTGTTAAATCATTTTCAAGGGGTTGACACCCGCTCCCCAAGGATGTTCATTCAATTGGCAGGAAGGTCGCAAAAGAACCAAGAAAATGACAAGAAAGCACTGAGATCCCCGAAAAATTGATTTATTTCAACCCCTAAGATCCTAGGGGTCCAGCTGCCTTAAAGAACATTCAAGACGTCCGCTAAGGACACATCCAGCATTGACGGATCCTTGACTCCAAGAAGGGCCGAAGCGGCATTGGCTTGGATGATTTGGGGCACCTGCGGGAAGGACCAGTGATCCTCCCCCAAATGGAAGGCGACGAGGTGGCGCGAGCGCCACAAAGGACCGCAGGCTTCCCAAAAGGGCGTGCGCCCGGCCTCGGGCATCAAAAGTTGCGGCAGGGCTTCTTTTTTAGCGCCGGAGAACAAATACGGCGCATAATCCGTGGCGACATAAACGATGGGCGTCAAGAGCGCAAAAATCCGCAAGAACGTCGGGAATATCTCCTCCAAGTCCTCATCGCGGATGCGACCTTCTAGAGCCATAGCAAAAAGCGTCAGATCCGTCTTCATGGCCCGGGAGGATCCGATGAAGGCTTGATGAACCGCTAAAGCTTCTTCAAAAAGCTTGTGGCGCAGCTCGTTGTATTCCTCGTCCACCCAAAGGGCCTTGGGGCCTAAAAGATGCTGGTGCAGCAGGGCCGAAACATCGCTCTCTTCAGCATACGCTTCACCGTAATGCTCTCGGAAGGCAACCATATGCTGCTGAGCGGCCGCCAACTCCTCCTTCTTCCCTTGTTCTTCTTCCTTTAGCTGCTCGAGCTCTGAAGTGAGGGAATGGTATTCGCTAAGGGCCATGTTGAGGTCCCGCTGGCTTTGGGTGACCTCCTCCTCTTTCGCCTTTTGTTCCTCTTCCAAGTGCCCCAGGGCTACGACTTGAGGATCCTTCTTAAATAGGAAGCGCAGCCAACGTTTGAAGAAGGAGAGCTCTCCTAAAAGCGCCGCATGGCGGTCTTGGAGCTCGGCCACGGCCTCGCTGCGTTTTTTCACCTCGGATTCCTTATAATCGCGGGAGGCCCCGGATGCCTCCCATTTCAGCGTCAGAGCCGCCCGTCGAAGCCCTGCCTCCTCCACCTTCTCCAAAAGCTTGGGGTACCCGAAGGTGGTCTTATAGTCGGCTAAGAGTTTTTCTCTTTTGCGCAAGACATTTTCAAAGGCACGGCGGAACTGATGCCGCGTCGCTTCCCAATCGGCGCCACTTTGGTGAATCAGCGCATCAAGCCCCGCGCCATCGGCCTTATGGACGGATCTTAGGTAGGAGACCACATCGCCGCTCCCGGCAAAGCGTTGAATGAAATACGGCGCTCCCTGGATCGTATACCAATCCTTAGGGGCATGGGTTTTGAGCACCTCCTGGGCGGCCTCGCGAAGGTCCTGCAAGAACTTGGGGTCTTTGCCCA
This sequence comes from Clostridiaceae bacterium JG1575, assembly GCA_002838815.1. Classification (GTDB taxonomy): domain Bacteria; phylum Bacillota; class Clostridia; order Clostridiales; family Clostridiaceae; genus JG1575. The sequence goes on from LQGW01000005.1 coordinate 10,499, forward strand.
AGATAAAGCAGCCCGTGTCCAAAATCCGCCCATCGGGCAGATACCAAGAGGTGGAATACTCCTTGTTTCCCGTAAAGGGCACTTCCTGAAACGCATCGTCGGGCCGTGAGTAGCGTGCCATGGCCGAAGCCCGCTCAATAAGAGCAGCGCTCACCCATTCCAAGGTCAGGCGCACCGCCGCCTCTTGGGTGCGCACTGAAGGAAAATAGACAGGCCGCGACTCCTTAGCAGACAGGGCCTGATTGAGTAGGACCTGCTCACGTAAGGAAAGCGAGGCATGACCCGGCCAAAGGCTTAACGAATTTTGCTCCGGGTGCGTCCAATGGAGAAGATGAGCTAGGGTATAGTCATTTTGATACGGCGTGGCTTGATGCAGCACTTTGGGGAGCGCCTCGGCGCAGCGATCCCAAAGATCCGTTTCCGCTGGATCCCTTAAAATAGATTCCAAGTCCATCAAATACCCATCCAGCACGTGGTGCTTGTTCTTGTCTCGCTCCTGGATCAGCGCCGTGCACTGAGAGAAAAAGGCGGACAAATTGAGTTTATTCACCACATAATTGAATAGTTCGTTAAGCTCTCGAAATTCCAGTTTTCGATCGAAGGCTCGGAGAAATTCATCAAACTCGTCGTTGGCCCGATTGATCAAATTCAAATCCAGCTGAGCGCGAAGGTTGCCTTCCTTTAAAATCTTCGCCAAGGCAAAGAGCACCGGCGAAATAAAAAAGCTCTTTGGACTGTAATACCCTCTTTTATCCGTACGCAGGAAACAAAGATAGCACGGCGTGGACGTTTCCTCCGGCACCTCGCCCAAGGCAAGCTCCAGCTCCTCAATTTCCGCCTTCCCGATGTATAGGTCGTACCCGGCCACGGACTCTCCGCCAAAAATGCTCTCATAAGGCACATAGGTTCGTTCGGGACTCACCCAATGATCCCCGCGCTTTTGCGCGGGAAACTCCGGTCGATAAAGCACCAGATGATAATAGTATTCCAAGAGTTTTCTTGCTTGCATCGCTTTCCTCTCCCTTATTCCGCGTGGATTGCATCGTTCCATTCTTTTTAGATTATACCCCCAAACTCGCCCATCGGTCACCCAAGCACCTGGGAAACTGAGGAAACGACGTGGGACCTGAGGACCGGAGGCCTCCTAAGATGTAAACAAAAAGTGAATATATGAATCTGAAATACGAATGCCATGGAAAATGCCATTAAAATAAGGAAACAAAGACTCAAATGGGGCTTGTGTCCTCAAATCCTAAGGAAAGCAGGGGATCCTATGCAAAAAATCAAACTGATCAACATCATCAAGGACGTCATCTTTGTAGTGGAAATGATCCTGGCGGTCTTGATCCTACTGGGGGTTGCAGCCGGGCTCATTTCAACGCTCGTGCAGATTCCCGACATTCTTTCCTCTCAAAGAAATGACTTTTACACCAGTTTTAAAATCTTTTTGGGCAACGCTCTGCTCCTCATTGTAGGCGTCGAGCTCATCCGCATGCTCATCACCCACACGACCCGGGCAACTTTGGAGCTCATTGTTTTCGTCATTGCACGAAAGCTTCTCATCTACACCGACTCCATGGTGGACATTTTCTTAGGCACCGTGGCGTTGGCCATCGCCTTTGCCACCATCCGATTCCTCTTGCCCAAACCCGCCACCTCTTCCCCCTCCATGCCCGGCCGCGTCCCCTTAAAGGAGCTGCAAAACCGGGTGGGCTTTGAGATCCCCGCCGATGAAGAGATGACCTTGGACAAATTCATCCGGCGCATCCGCAGAACCTCCGGATTGCCCAAAGCGGGAGAAGAAATTCATGCCGGCCCCATAACCCTCACCATTGAAGAGGTCAACGAGGATGGGACCATCGGGAGCGCTTCGGTGAAAGAGGCCAATTTTGTCAGCCATGAAGAGGACAAAAACCCTTCCTAAGAAATAACGCCTTGCCCGCCAAGGCGCGCCAAAAGCAAACGCCCTTGACGCTGGATCCCTATTGGGATTCTTCGCCAAGGGCGTTTGCTTTGGAGGACCCGCTGGAGGCCAAAGGGCTGTGCCCCTTCAGCGAATGCGCACAAGCTTCCACTTTCCGCTTTGGAACCTCCCTTGCACAAAGGCCCAGCGAATGAATTGGTCGATGAAGACGGCCACCCAGGCTCCGAAAAGGCCCAGAGCAAAGCCATGGACCAAAATAGAAGCCAGGCTAAGGCGAATGATGAGAACGCCCACCACGGTGGCAATGAGGGGCCAAAGAGTATCCCCCGCGCCCCGCAACGCCCCTGAGAGGATCAATTGGGAGCTTTGGAAGGGCTGGACCAGAGCGATGACCTTCAATGCCACGGCTGCATTGCGAATGATCCCCTCATCAGGGGTATAAAGACGCACTAAATCGGCTCCGAAGAAAAAGAAGAGAACGGCAATCCCCGAGGAGATGATGGAGCCGATGCGCCGGGCGCTTTTGGCGTGCAGCTGCGCTTCCTTAGGATTGCCCTCACCAAGGGACTGACCCACGAGCGTGGACGCCGCAATGCCAAAAGCCTGCCCGGGCGTAAAGGAAAGGCCAAGGATGCTCAAGGCGATCTGATGCGCAGCATACACCAAGGTGCCCAAGGAGGCAACGATCCGGACGAAAAAGAAGATCCCTAGGCGCAAAGCCAACTGCTCCAAGGATGCGGGAAGGCCGATGCGCAAAAGATTTTTCACCGTCACGTAGCTAAAGGAAAATTTATTTTTGATGGTTACGGGACTCCTGGCGCTGAGCAGGTGCCGATAAATCAAGAAAAAGGCCAAAAGCTGCGATGCGGCGCTGGAGATTCCAGCCCCCACAACGCCCAGCGCGGGGAGGCCGAAGAGGCCATAGATCAGCACCGCGTTACCGATGACGTTGATCCCGTTGCAAAAAAGATTGACCTTCATGGGCACCTTAGTCTCCCCCACGCCGCGCATGGCGGAGGCAGCGCACATGGTCAACCCCTGAAACAAAAAGCCCACGTGCATGATGCGAAAATAGGTGCTTCCCACCAAAATGACGTCCTCTTGGGCCCCGAGAAACCGCATGATGGGTTCCGCGAAGATCATGGCAAAGGCAAACAGCGGCAATAGGATCAGCACTACGGAAAGCAGTACCACATGGTGGAACACCGAACCGAGGCGATTCAACCGCCCCATGCCAAAGTAGCGCGCAATAATGGCCGTGCCGCCCACGTTGAAGGATTGAACAAGGGAGAGCCCGATGAATAAGGGCTGATTGGTGATGCCCACGGATGCGATGGATGCAGCGGAGAGAGACACCGGGCGGATGTTGCCCAGCATGATCATATCCACCATGACAAAAAGTGAGGACAGCAAAAGCTCCAACAGCACGGGCCAGGCAATGGCCATGACCCGGGGTTCTATAGTCCAACGAGCCAGCAGAGTGCGTTTTTTTTCCATTTGCGATTCACCTCCAAAAACCTGGTCCCCTCCCTTTTATGAAGCGGACCCAATGAACCCTAAGTCTAGCACAATCTTTCCGTTGCGAGGACTCTGTGGCCCCCCCTCCACAACAGATTGGCAAAAACCCACTATAGAATTCACCGCTCTTTTGCCTCTTTCCCCTTCGTGCTATGATAAAAAAGCGGCCAAAAGGTCCAATACCTTCCGTCCCATCCCCACTCTAGGAGGTTCGTATGAATAGAAATCAGAAAAAACGCATCGGCACCTATGTCTTGCTGGCCTTGCTCATCGCCTCGCTCTTATTGAGCTTCTTGCCGGTCTTCTTTTAAAGACCCTGTAAACGCCCCGCATACCCCATGAGTCAACGTAGAACAAGGCTCCCCAGCCAAGACACTAAGGAGCCAAGATTTGCCCAACGCCGTTGGGCTTTATTTTTTTCAGGGACAATCGTCAGCAACCGGCGATCCTTGAGGGGCCAAGTCGCGAACCTCTTGAGGGATCATCGTGCCCGCTTCGGTGGTATCCGCAGAGCTTGTCTGAGTGTCTTCCGTTTCATAGCGATGGTTCCCCGATGCTTTATTGGGCACCTTTGGATCCAGGGCCGCCTCTAAGACCTCCCGCAGGGCCGCCTCTGAAGGAACACCTTCATGGAGCTTCTCCTCGCCGATCCAAAAGTTAGGCACCAGGCGATAGGAATAGTGGTGCGCCTGCTGGGGGGATTCCTCCTCATCAATGATGCGTAGGGGGATGTCTCGATAGGCTTTATTTTTTTGCCTCAGTACGGCAAGAATGCTGTCCGCCTGCTTGCAATACGGACACCAAGATGTTTTGATGTAGGTTATTTCTTTCATAGCTTCACCTCTTTCCTCCTTAGTGTAGCCAGACAAGGGGCGATAAACGAGCCCCCGCTTTTTTATTCAAGAATCTTTCTTGATTTGGACAAATTTTCCGTACGAGAAGGCCCCCCTTCAAGACAGAGCGATCGAAGCGTCGCTTCGATCGCTTCGGGGTCTGCCAGGGGCCTCTCACAAGTCCCCTCCCGGCAGATCTGCAGAGTCCACCCCCTTGGGTTTGCGTCGCCATCTCCAAGAGAAAGGGGGGGCAGATCCGCCAAGGAGGCCTCATCCACGAGCACCGAAACTCGCCTCGAGCGAAAATCCAATAGGCGTTTGAAGGCCGGTGGGAACGGGCGCCCCGTAGGCCCGTGGAAAACCAAGCGCAGGGGATTTTTTTCTTTTGCGGCCAAGACATCGCCCAAGGCCAAGGAACCCAAAGGCTGCTCCAGAAGCTGACTGGAAAAGCGGGTGAATAGATCGTCCAGCGCAGTGCGGTAGCGTTCCACCCCCGTCAACGCATAAATCTTTTGCAAGGCTTTGGCGGCGAGCGCATTGGCGCTGGGTAAGGCCCCATCGTACACGTCAAAGGTCGGCATCAAAAGACCGCTAGTCGAGTCCCCAAGCATGAAGCCGCCGGTCGGATCGCCATAGCGCCTCATGAGATCCTCCATGCGCTCCATGGCCCGCCGAAGAGCCCGAGGTTCCAAGACGGCCTCGTATAAAGCAATCTCGCCAAGGCACAGGGCGGCGTCATCGCTCAAAACTCGTAAGGGGGATGAGCGATCCTGGCTCGTTCGAGCTGGGAAGGGTCCTGGCATAAAGCGTTGCCAAAGGACCTGCTCCATGCGCTCGGCCCGCTGCAGCAGTTGGGTATCTTGAAATAGGCGCCCCGCATCGCAAAGTGCCGACAACAAAATGCCGTTCCAGGCGGGCAGAATTTTTTCATCCCGATGCGGGCGCTCCCGCCCATCCCAAGCCCGCTTTAAGGCAGCCAGGGCTTTTTTCGTGCGCTCTTTCAAGGGGTCCTCGAGGCTTCGGGGATCGTCCAGTCGATGCAGGAGGCATCGCTCATCTTCTGAGCGACAGGCGCCCATACCAAAGCCTGCCATGAATTCTTTTGCGAAGGGCCCCAAAAGATCCTGGACCTCCTTAGGGGACCATTGATAATACAGCCCCTCCTGCCCCTTGGCATCCGCATCCAAGGCCGCATAAAAGAGCCCCTCCTTGGACTGCATCTCCTGGAAGAGCCACTGAAGCACCCGCCGCGCCTCCCGCTCATAAAAGGGATTTCCGGTGGCCCGAAAAAGCCAAACCAAAAGCTCCAAAAAGGAGGCATTGTCCGAGAGCATTTTTTCAAAATGCGGAACCTGCCAGCGTTCATCCACACTGTAGCGCGAAATCCCGCCGCCTAGGTGATCGTTGATCCCGCCCCGCAAAATCCCCATGACCATCTGTTGCGCGAGGCGCAAGGCTTCCTCATCCCCATCTTCTAACCCAAGATGCGTCCAAAAAAGACCCAGATGCGGCATGGGAAACTTGGGGGCTCCGGCCAATCCGCCATAAAGGGGATCGGCCGCGGCCTGCGCAGCCCGGCGCATGTTCTCGAGGATTTTGCCAGATGGCGCTTTGGGGTTCCCAGGCCAGCGGTTTTGCCACTCTCGCATGGACTGCGTATAATTATCGGCGGATTCTTGCACCCGCTGCCGCTCTTTTTGCCAAAGCTGCACCAAGGCCTTGAGCACCTCTAGGAAGCCCGGGGCGCCATAGGCGGCCTTGGGTGGCAGGTAGGTCGCCGCCCAGATGGGCTCCCCCCGTGGGGTTAAAAAGACCGACATGGGCCAGCCCCCCTGACCGGTCATTTGCTGAGTGAATTCCATGTAGAGGTGATCCACATCAGGCCGCTCTTCACGATCCACTTTGATGGCGATAAAATGCTCGTTCAAGAATGCCGCCACCGCTTCGTCTTCAAAGCTCTCCCGGGCCATGACGTGGCACCAATGACAGGTGGAGTACCCCACGGAGAGAAAAATCATCTTATCTTCCTGTTTCGCTCGCTCCAGGGCCTCCGCTCCCCAAGGATACCAATCCACAGGGTTCTCGGCATGCTGAAGCAAATAGGGACTCGTTTCCTTCTTCAATCGGTTGGTTGGGCTCATGGCCTCCTCCTTTTTTTCATCGTCGCTTGGGCCATGCGCCCTGCTCACTCAAGACACCTCAAGGCATACCAAGGCGGCCTCCAGTTCTTGGCGCACCGCCCTACAGCTCCAATCCGCTGGAGTCCCAAGGCAAGGGCAGATCACCTCCACCCCTTCGACCCTTCGGTGAATTCGCTGGTGGATGTGACCGCAAATCAGCGTCGGTTGATTTTGCCGTTGGGCCAGTGCCCCTAAGGACCGGCTGCCGGTGAAGGCCCAAAAAAAGGAACGGTTGTCGTAAGGCAGCTCGTCGATGAGTGCGGCATGCCCCACCATGTGGGACACCAAAAGCACCCGCTGGGTCGAAAGAGACGCCAACCGTTTCTCCATGGTCTCAATAAACCAGCGGCACACCGTTTCATCCTTCTCCCCCCAGTGGACGAAGCGCACGTCCTGCCAGGTGATCGCCCCGAGGCTCATGCGCCGAAACGCCTCCGGCGTATATTTGGTGGCGTCCCCCAAGGAATAGTCGTACCAAAAGGTATCCCCCAGTAGGACCGTATCGCCCGGCAAGCGCACCACGCGACGCTGCAAGCTTTGGGGATGAGCCGCCATACGCCCGTAGAGCGTCAAAGCGTCCGGGGTGTCTGCTCCCCGCTGATAGTATTCATGGTTGCCCGGGACAAAGTACACCGGACGGCCCCAAAGGGCCTCCAGCGCTTCGACGAAGTCCAAGCTGGTTTTCCAATGCGAACTGATGTCCCCCGCGATGACAAGAGCCCCCGCCTCCTTTTCCCGAAGAAGGCCAAGGAGCGTCCCCGCCACGTCATAGGCGGCATTTGTATCGATGTGCAAATCACTGATCAGGGCGAGCTTCATGCCGGCACCTCCTTTTTTGTTTCCTTCCTTTTTCTTTAGCTGGGTTGCCAAAGCGCCGTCTTTTTGATACACTTCTCTTCGTTCCCGCGAACAGTGTTCCCTCGGCACCCACTTAAAAAATCAGGCGTCTTTTCCTATGGCCGCAATAATGGCGCGCCAAGGATGAAAGAGGGCAGCTCGCGCTGCTTTTTCTTTTTTTGCGGGATCCAAAGACGAAAAGGAGTATTGATCTTGAAGAATCGAACCGTTCCCCAACTCACCATGGCGGCCCTCATCGCAGCTCTTTATGTGGTCTTGACCTATGCCTTTGACGCTGTGAGCTTTGGCCCGATCCAATTTCGCCTCTCCGAGGCGTTAAACCTCTTTGCCTTCTTCCACCCCGTGTTTATTCTCGGTGTGACGCTGGGCTGCTTTCTCTCAAACCTTCCCTCCCCGCTGGGGCTCCCCGATCTTCTCTTTGGCACTTTGCACACCTTTTTATCGGTGCTCGTCATCTGGAAGATCCGCCGCATCACTTTGGCGTCCTTGGTTCCAGCCCTTTTTTCCATTATTGTGGCCGCCATGCTCAGCGCGATCCTGAAGCTGCCCTTATTGGAAACCTACTTCACCTTAGCCTTGTCGGAGGTCGTCATCTGCAGCATCATCGGCCTGCCCTTAATGTATGTCCTTTATCGCTCCGGCTTTATTCCCCGCTTCATTATGGATCCCAAGGATCCCAAATGGAAGAGCACAGCGATTTGGCCAAAATTTCTCATCAGGCGCCCTATGGAGGGTGCCCCTTCCTAAGAAACAGCCGCCCCGGAGCCCACTTTCCAGTAAAAGGGTCCCGAGGCGGCTGTTGCGGCTCGTCCCTTAGGCCTGGGCCAAAGAAGCCTCCTTAAAAAATGCCTCATAGAGGCCTTGCGCCTCGGCTTTTTGCTGTTCAAGGAACACCGCCAATTCTTCCTCAATGGGGGCGTGAGGGTAATGGGCGGCGATTTCGAGCACCGCCTCCTGATTTCGATTGGCGTCGGTGATGCGCCCCAAATGCTCCTGCCATGCCTTCTCCTGGGCGTACATTCCGTCCATCCTCGGGGTCTTCTCCCGTTTGAAAACCTCCAGGACGTAGCGGATCTTCTTCGAACGGATGCGCAGGGCATGGATGGCGGCTCGGTCATTGGCATCGATTCGTTGCACTTGCTCTTGGATCTTTTGATGCCACGTCTTCAAGGTCCCGCAGACCAGATCGTCCAGGCTGTAGCAGGGGGCCTTTTTCAGCGAGAGGGACGAGCGGAGCTCTCGCTGGATTTCTTCTAGTTGCTGCGCGCGCTTGGGCGTTTCGAAGAACTGAAAAAGCCGCTGGGCCTCCTGTGCCCGCTCCGCACGTAAAATGGCTTCAAATGCTTCTCCCGTCAAGTGGTGTGCCTCAAAAAGGGCGGACGCGTCCCGCCACTGCTCCAATAGGACATCCAATTCCCTCAAATAAGCACATTCTTGGGCAAAGCCTCGAAGCTTCCCTTGGAGCGAGCGATAGGTCTTCTTTTTTAGTAGGGGCTTCAAGAGGGAGATCACGCTTCGATACTGGCGAATTTTCACCCGCAGCTGGTGCACCCCTTCGCTGGCCGAAGGCGCCGCTAAAAAGTCGTCCCGTCGACTCATCATCGCATCAAACGCTCCTTCAAGGACGCGCGAGAGATCTTTTTCAAAGAGGGTCTTCCAATCGCGGATGCCCCCAGCGGCTAGAAGACGCGAAGCGTCCGCCAACGACAAGGCAAACGTCACCCGTCCCTTCAACACGTCCCCTTCAGTGAGCTCAATTTGAGCAACGCCGCCCTTGGAAAGGGTCACGCACTGCTCAGTCAGCGCGTAAATCCATTCGTCCAAATAGGGCGCATGGCCGACGATCACCAACGTGGTGTCGAGCGTCCCTCGCAGGAGCCGCTTGAGGGACGAAAGGGTTCCCGTCGCGACAAAGCGCATGACTTCGGGCGCAGGAAGCCCCGCCTCTTCCAGAAGTTTCGCCGTTTGCCGAGCGCGCAGCTTTGGGGATGTAATAAGGCGGACCGAATGCTGTTTCAAATAAAACGCCAGGATGGGCGCGAACCGCTGAACTGCTTTTCTGCCTTCGAGCGTTAACGGTCGCTCCTCGTCGGCAAGAGCCAAATTGCGCGCCAGAGCTTCTCCATGGCGGATCAAGAGGATGTTCACGGACAGGGTCCCTCCCTTCTAAGGTTTCCCTAATTATACGATATTTGTCCATCAGATCGGATTAAGTTTTGTTCAATCTTTTGAAACGTGCTCAAATTATGCTTCTTTTAAAGAACTGATAAAGATATTGTGAATTTTTTGTTTCGTTTCGTCTGTCCTATTCACATGGCGGGAACATTGATATAATAAAAACCAACAGGTCCGAATGGTTCGGATATCTCACCTGATGGTCCATCCTCAATGACGGGTCTTTGACTGCCAACAAAGCTCTGGGTCATTGAAAAAAATCATTAAGGGGTTGAATGCATGAAAAAAAGAATGATCGCATCGCTACTCGCTGTTTCTTCCGTACTCAGTTTGACCATCGCCCTCTCTGGAACCGCCGGTTCCTCCATCCTAGTGGGAGCAAAAAAAGATATTCCCGACATCTATTCCGAGGTGGATCCCAACGCCAAGAAAGATATTCCTGACATCTACTCCATTGCCGCGAAGAAGGATATTCCCGACATCTATGGCATCGTCAATCCCAACGCCAAGAAAGATATTCCTGATATCTACTCCATTGCTGCGAAGAAGGATATTCCCGACATCTACGGCATCGTGAACCCGAATGCCAAAAAAGATATTCCCGACATCTATTCCGTAGCCGCTAAAAAGGATATCCCCGACATCTATTCCGAGGTCGATCCCAACGCGAAGAAGGACATCCCGGACATCTATGGCATCGTCGATCCCAACGCCAAGAAAGACATCCCAGACATCTACGCTATTTGTTAAATCAACTCCAAATTGCGAAGAACAACCGGCGGACCTGCACCCAAAGGCGTGCAGGTCCGTTTCTTTTTTTGTAAAATGAAACCAACAACCGCAGTTTTTGCCGAACGATACAGGAGGCTTATATGAAGCGACCTATTTTAATTTTGCTTTTTTGCTCTTTGACCCTCACGGGGTGCCATCTGAAAGTGGCTTCCACCTCCTCGACTTCCGTCTCAAAGACCCTTACCACCTCCTCCAGTAAGCCTTCCCATGCGTCTACCCCTGCGCCCACCCAGACGTCCAAGCCCTCCCCCAATCCTTCCCTGCCCGCTCCATCAAAAGAGGATTCCTCCCTCAAGGTCCATGAAATTTTGACGAAAATGGCGAGCGCTAAGGCCGCACTTCAAAGCTATGAATTCAAAAGTCAAACCTCCATTCAAATTGCGGATCGACTCATTGAATCCAAAAGCATCGGGGTGGAGTTTCCCCACCGAGGCGACGGCATGCGAAAAAGCATCGGAGAAGACGGCGAATTGCTGACCTATCTTAAGGACCACGTGATGTACATGCAAGATCCGGCTTCCAAGGAGTGGCTCAAAGCGAAGCTTCCGCCATCTGCTGTGCCCAAAAGCGAAGCCATTGACCCGTCCACGGATCAGTATTTAAAAGCCCGTAAAACGCCCACGGGCTGGGCGTTAGAATCCCTGCGCCCTCTGAACCTTAAGGAGTTTTATCGGATCACAGGTCAAGAGTCCCTCGAGGCAGAAAATATCGAGCACTACGCCGCTGCGGGCGTCTCTACAGAGACTACGATCCAGTATATGCTCAATGAGGACTTCCTTCCCGTGCGCCAAGAAAGCCGCCAAGTCACCGTCAGCAACAGCGGCACCACCATCACCATCATCACTGAAGAATTTTTTAACCACAACCAGGCCCCAGAGGTGTCGGTCCCTTCCAACGTATTAAATAACGCCAAGCAAACCAAGGCGCCTCCCGCTCCGGGCCGTTAAAGACTCCCAAGCCCGGACCCCGACGCACCCCCTTTTCTCAGACAACGAATCAAAGCCCTCCGTCCTAAGATCGGACGAAGGGCTTTTTGGGGGGAAGAGACGGAATGCTCGCTGTATTAGGCGAGGGTGATGTTGAGCTCATCGAGAACCTGCAACAGCTCCTCGGATTTTAAAAGATGGATCATTTGATCGATGTCCGTGTACATGACTCGATCCTCCGTAAGCTTCGGAACCAAGGCGCGGGCCTTGTCGTAGATCTTTTGGGTCCCGACGCCCATCCCCTGATCGCCGCGAAGATCCATGGCCTGGCAGGCGGTGAGAAGCTCCATGGCCAGTACTTTGCGCACGTTGCCCAAAATCTCCGCAGCCTGACGGGCGGCAATGGTGCCCATGGATACGTGATCCTCCTGGTTGGCTGAGGACGGAATGGAATCCACTGAGGCTGGATGCGCCAGAACCTTATTTTCGGATACCACAGCGGCTGCAGCATACTGAACGATCATAAAGCCCGAATGCACGCCGCCCTGCTCCGTCAAGAACGCCGGCAAGCCATTGGAGAGCGCCGGGTTGACCAGGCGCTCCAAGCGCCGCTCGGAAATGTTCGCAAGCTCCGACAAGCCGATCTTCAAGAAATCAAAGACCAAGGCCATGGGCTGACCGTGGAAGTTTCCTCCAGAGATGACGCGATCCTCATCGACAAAAATAATCGGGTTGTCGGTGACGGCGTTGATTTCCCGTTCCACCCGCGAGCTCACGTATTGGAAGCAGTCCATGGAGGCGCCATGGATCTGTGGCAGGCAGCGCAGCGAATAAGCATCCTGCACTCTCTTTTCGCCCTGCTTGGTGGTGTTTTTGGATCCCTTGACGAGCTCTAAGAAGTTCTTAGCGCACGCCACCTGTCCGTCCTGATTGCGGATCTCGTGAGTGCCGTGGTAGTAGGCATCGGTAATGCCGGTGAGGGCTTCAAAGCTGAGCATAGCGATGCCGTTGGCCATGCGCAGAAGGTTCATGGCATCGTACACTGTGTGACAGCCGACGCTGGTCATAACCTGGGTTCCGTTATTCAAGGCCAACCCTTCCTTGGAGGACAACGTGATGATGGGAACGCCGGCTTTTTTCATGGCTTCTCCCCCATCCATCAGCTCTCCTTGATACCAAGCTTTGCCTTCGCCAATCAACGTCAGGGCTACATGGGACAAGGGAGCCAAATCTCCTGAGGCTCCCAGGGAGCCTTGTTGCGGCACAAAGGGAACGATGTTGGCGTTGAGCATGCCCAAAAGGCTTTTGAGGGTGGCGGCGCGAATGCCGGAGAACCCCTTGGACAAGGCATTGATGCGCAGCAAAATGACGCCTCGAACGATGTCCTCGGCAAAAGGCTCGCCCACGCCGCAACAATGGCTGGTGATGAGATTGCGCTGCAAGGCCTCTGTTTCATCTTCGCTGATGGTGACATCAGAGAATTTTCCAAAGCCGGTGGTGAGTCCGTAAACGACGCGTTTTTCTCGCACATAGCGGTCCACAACTTCTCGAGCCCGGTCCACGGCGTTCCAAGCCTCTTGGGTTAAATCCACTTCCCGATGACCGCGCGTGACGCTGATGAAATCGGAAAGGGTCAATGAACTTCCATCCAGTAATAACTTTTCCATAGTTGATACCTTCTTTTTTTATTTTCCCACGCCCGCTCGAGCGATGCCCGAGGGCCCGATTGAGCGGGTGCAGGAATTTTGGGTCGTTAAATTAGAGAATCCAGGCGGCCGCAATGGCCCCAAAAATAATCAAAGGAATGTTGTAATGCAAAAAGGTCGGAACGCAGGTATCCCAAATGTGATCGTGCTGTCGGTCCGCATTGAGTCCGGAGGTGGGCCCCAGGGTAGAATCGGAGGCGGGAGACCCCGCGTCGCCCAGGGCACCGGCTACGGCGATGAGGGAGGCCGTGGCCAGGGGCGAAAATCCCGTGCGCAGGGCCAAAGGAACAAAGATCGTGGCCACAATGGGAATGGTTCCAAAAGAGGTGCCGATGCCCAGCGTGATGACAAGGCCAATCAAGAGGATGACCACCGCGGTGATGATCTTGGAGTTGCCCATGATGGCCGCTGCGGATTCCACAAGACCTTGCACGGCGCCCGTTTGATTGAGGACGTTGGCAAAGCCTGCCGCCACCAGCATGACAAAGGCAATGAATCCCATGAGCCGGATGCCTGAATTCATCAATTCATCCATTTCACTAAGTTTAAAGGAACCGAAGGCGAACATCACCAAGATGGCGGCTAAAGCGCCCAGGGGAAGTCCCCCGTCCCATTGATTCAAGGTGAAGACAATTTGAATCACGAAGGCTGCCAAAGCCCCCGCGATGGTGCCCCACTGGCCTTTGGTCAAACCCTGCTGCGGATGGATGGGCTCCTTTGGAGCCTCAGGCAACGGGACTTCTTTATAGATTCTTGGCTTGCGATAGGTGATAAAGATGGCGATCAAAAGCCCCACCACCATGCCCATTCCAGGAATGAGGGTCGCCTTCCATACCTCGCTTTTGGCAAAGGCTACGCCCGAGCTTTCCATGGATTTGGAGACAATGCCGTGGAAGATGGCGCCAAAGCCCACGGGAAGCATGAGGTAGGGAGCCTTCAAGCCAAAGGTCAGTGCGCAAGCAGCGCCCCGCCGATCCAGCTTCATCCGATCAAATAAGACCAGCATGGGCGGGATCAAAATGGGAATAAAAGCAATGTGCACCGGAATGAGGTTTTGCGATAAAGAGGCAAATGCCGCCAACAGCAAAAGGAAAATGGATTTGTTGCGGAACTCTTTTTTGGAGAGCTTCTTCACCAATAGATCCGCTGCCCCTGTATGGGAGATGGCCATGGCCATGGTTCCAAGGAGAATATACGACAAAGCTGTTTCGGAGTTATTCCCCATTCCACCGATGATGTGACCGATGACGACGGGGATGGACATTCCGGCCAGAAGGCCGGCGACGAGGGCGGACAAGAGAATGGCAATGAGCACGTTGACTTTCAGAAGGCACAGGACGATCATCACCAAAACGGCGATGAGAACGGGGTTTGTAAGAATGGACATCAGGTGTTCCCCCTAATTGTTTATTTTTTTCATAAGTTGGTCTCGCTGTGTGTTCGAAAAGACCTTGCTGCGCCGCAACAGAGTGCATGCCCCTCAAGGGCGCAGGGCAAAGTGTCTGGAAATCGTCCCCAAGGGGACGTGTCCAAGTCGTAGAAATATTCCGTCTGCGCGGCTACACATCCTTTTTTGGCGGTTTGATCAGGCGCCAAAGCAAAAGATGGAGACGCGGTAAAAAAAACACGGAATCATGTGGAAATTCAGCGGGCCCCCAAGCATTGGGAGGTGCCCGCCGAATCGGGCTCATTGAGGGAGGTCCCATCGTTCGAGAGAAGCTCTGGCAAAAAAATGGGTCGAACGCCAGGGGGACTGTCGGGCAAAAGGCGCCTCGTTGTCGGGAATCAGCGGTTTTCGATGAGGGAACGGATTTCTTCTTCCACTTCATCGTTGACCAGGTACGGCAAGGTGATGTGGTCTTGGCCAGCCATGATCTGATTGTATTCCATGGAGGTGGTCAAGGCATTTTCGTTGCGAGCCCAGGCTCTGCGAGCCACCCCGCCCATGACGTCCCAGGGCATGGCGGACTTTAAGACCTCGTCGATGCGATGAGATCCGTCCAAAACGCAGCCAAAGCCGCCGTTGATGGATTTACCGATACCGACGCCGCCGCCGTTATGCAGGGCGATGAGGCTCATGCCTCGAGCGGCGTTGCCCGCAAAAATCTGCGTGGCCTGATCCGCCATGATGTTGGAGCCGTCTTTAATGTTGGAGGTTTCGCGGAACGGCGAATCCGTTCCCCCGGTGTCGTGGTGATCTCGACCCAGCATCACCGGACCGATTTCCCCGTTGCGCACCATTTCATTAAACTTTAAGGCAATGTCTCTTCGTCCCAAGGCATCCGAATAAAGAATTCTTGCCTTGGTACCGACGACCAAGCGATTCTTCTTGGCGTCGCGAATCCAGATCCAGTTGTCGCGATCTTGGTAACGACGCTCCGGATCAATGACGGCCATGGCTGCGGCATCGGTTTTGTCCAAATCCTCATCCTTGCCCGATAGGCAGACCCAACGGAACGGACCATAGCCAAAGTCGAACAGGCGCGGCCCGAGGATGTCCTCCACATAAGAGGGCCAAATGAACCCGTTTTTGTCGTCCACCCCGTTTTTGCTGATCTCTTGGACTCCTGCATCAAAAATAGCCTTCATGAAGGAGTTGCCGTAATCAAAGAAATACGTACCCTTATCCACGAGCTGGCGGATGTCCTCATAATGCTTTCTCAGCGATTCGTTGACCAAATCGCGGAAATGCTCAGGATCCTTGGCTAAAAGCTCCGTGCGCTCCTCGAAGGTGATTCCCTGGGGGCAGTACCCGCCGGTGTAGGGTTCATGACAAGAGGTTTGGTCGCTCAAAAGATCGATGGGAATGTTCTCTTTTAAGGCGTAATCGAGCAAATCTACGACGTTGCCGTGGAAAGCGATGGAACAGGGCGCCTGCTCCTCCATGGCTTTTTGAGCCGAAGCAAAGGCTTCCTTGGGGGACTCCACCACTTCTCCGACCCAGCCTTGGCTGTGGCGGGTGTCGATCCGAGAGCGATCCACTTCCGCAATGATGCCGACGCCGCCGGCAATTTCCACAGCTTTTCCCTGAGCTCCACTCATGCCGCCAAGGCCCGAGGTGACAAAGAGCTTACCCGCCAAGTTGCCTTCGTTGGGAATGCCGAGCACCAAACGGCCCGCATTCAAAAGAGTGTTGTAGGTTCCATGAACAATGCCCTGCGGTCCGATATACATCCAGCCGCCGGCGGTCATCTGTCCATAGTTTGCCACCCCCAGCGCCTGCGCCCGGTTGTAGTTCTCCAGATCATCATACATCCCGATCATCAATCCATTGGTAATGATGACCCGGGGCGCTTCCGGACGAGAATGGAAGAGACCGACGGGATGCCCCGAGTACAAAACGAGGGTTTTATTCTCATCGAGCTCTTTCAAATACTTTTTGATGAGTTGATACTGCATCCAGTTTTGGCAAACCGACCCGGTTTCTCCATAGGTGACCAATTCATAAGGATATAAGGCCACATCAAAATCCAAATTGTTGTCAATCATGACCTGAAAGGCCTTTCCTTCGATGCATTTGGATTCATAGTCGTCAATGGGTTTTCCGTACAAAGGCTCTTTGGGCATGTACCGATAGCCATAGATCTTGCCCTTCTCGTCCAATTCTTGGTAGAATTCCTTGGCCATCTGGCTGTGGTGCTCTTGGGGAATGTAGCGGAGTGCATTTTTTACCGCCAGCATTTTATCCGCATCCGATAAGTGAACATACCGTTTGGGGGCCCTGCGGATCCCTTCCCGAAAAACGGGCGCATCCGGCAGTTCCTGATCCAGTCGTATGGTCATGGCGCTGCGGATTTCTTCGTTGCCAATCTTCATAGTTTTTCATTCCTCCTTGTGTGTTGCCGCGCTATAAGCGCTACTCTCCTTTCTATTCTACCTTGTCATCGTCATTTTTTCGTCATTTTAGACCCACTTTCAAAACATTTACACTTGTTAATTTTATAAATTTTACAATTTATTTTTATTAGCCTGATGATCTCGTCAACAATTTGAAGGGGTTCGTCGAGAAAAACAAAAGCCTCCCAATGAAAAAAAACCCCAATTCTTTTTAGAAGGCCAATTGGGCGGTTTTTACGTTTCCTTCTTTTTTATTGAGAATCGTCAACTTGTGCTCAAGGCGGCGTTTAATTCCTCGATCAGCGCCTCCTCATGCTTGCGCCGATCGGCCTTGTGGTAGATCTGCGCGTTGACCAAATGAGCCCGAGCGCTTTTCACATCCCCTTCCTTGAGCATCAGAAGCCCCAAAATAGCTTCCGTGGCCGGGCGCTTCCAATGCGTCCCCAAAATCGCATACTCCTCGATGGCTCGCTCCAAGGCTGAAATGGCGTCCTCTGGAGTTCCAAAACGCCAAAGAAAGCGCCCATAATCTGCATACAGGATGTCCAGGCACTTATGCACCTTTCCTTCCACCAAAGCGATGGACTCTTCATAAGCAGCACGCGCCTTTTCATACTGTCCCAATCCTTCCAGTGCGCGCCCTTTGTAATTTTTAATGCCCGCCAAGGATAAAAAGCCCAAGGACCGGGAGGGCGCATCCTCCAGGAGTCGGACCGCCCGGGCCAGCACCGCTAAGGATTCCTTATGGCGCCCCAAGGTTTCTTGAAAAAGCGCCTCCAAACGAAGCACTTCGGCTCGCAAAAAGACGTCCGCCCCCCAGCTGGCCTTCTCCAACACTTCTCGGGCAAACGTGGTATAACGCCCCATGAGCTCGGGATCCTCCTTTTGGATGCCGTAATGAACGTATTCCACAGCCCCTTGAAAAAGGCGCAGGGAATCGCCGTGATGAGAGGCCTCCTGCATCATTCGGGCGATGTGCTCGATGCCTTCCTCTCGGTTGCCGCCAGCAATGAGGCTGCGCCCCCTTAAGTACTCCAAGGTCAAATACAGGGAACGCACCTCCTGATCCTCAGCAGAGGCGTTCAGCGTCAGCACCTCCCGACCGATGGCTTCCAGGCGCTGCGCCACGAGAATCTGATCTTGATGGAACTCCTTGGGGACATCCTCCAGGGAGACCTTGGCCGGAAAGAGGGGATCGTAAAAATCCAACGCAGCCTCCAGCTCGCGCAAAAAAGCAGCGAGGGCCAGTCTTTTTTTGCCTGCAAGATTCCAATGATACGCTTCATAGCGCGCCATGGAGCGCGCGGAAAGCGGAAGCTTCATCGCCGAACGCGCCGCAAGCTCGTGCAACGATCGCCGATAAAACCCCGGAAGGGTCTCATAGATGCGTTGGCGAAGCACCTCATAGCGAGCAAAAAGCAACTCCCCTCTCTCCTCGAGAAGTCCGCGACGGTACAGCGTCAAAAGATCCGCTAAGATTCCTTCTTGATCCGGTAGAAGATCCCTGGCCATGGCGTCGGTGAATCCCTCATCAAAGACGGAGGTTGCCTCCAAAAGCTGCAGCTGCTTCGGCGTCAACGAACGGAAAAGGCGAAAAAGCAGCTCGCGTTCTTGGCCTTTTTTTTGAAGACTCTCCTGCAACAGCAAAAGATTGCCCCCCGTTTTTTCATACATGGACTGAGCTTCCTCTTCACCCAGCCTACGCCCAGGCAGGCTATGGTGAACGAAGGAGGAGACCTCTTCCAAAGACAAAAGAGGAACATCAATTATTCGCAGGCTGGGGACCAAGGACCCCAAGGAGCCGCTTAAAAAAGGATCCAAGGCATCAGGGGGCGCCGTAAGAATGAAAAACCGCCGGGGCTCCTTTGACCCAAACTCTGCCAAAAGGCGCCTACGCGCTGACACATGGAGGAATTGGGCGTTCTCAATCACCAAGATTTCCAAGGGATTGCCTCCCCGAAGCTCTGGTTCCCACTCCTTGTCCCAGGACGAAATGAGCGCAGGATCCTCCAGATGCTCTGGTTCCAGCCTCAGGTGCAAGAAGCGATCGCAGGAGCGCTGAGCAAACGATCGGGCCACCTCTGCGGCTCCGGAGCCCTCCTCCCCCAAGAGCAGCACGCTTTGATAGTCCGCCCCTTGGGCAAAGGGCGAAAAGGCTTCTTGCAGCGCCACCATGGGCCCACTGCGCTCAAAGGGACTGGCTGGACCCTCTGGCCCCAGCTGCTTGCGGCTTAAAATAAAACGGGCCAACTGTTCCGTGGCGCTCTCAGGGGCAACCGCCAAATCCTCCTTCAGGCGCTTTTTCATCTCTTCGTAAACGGCAAGCGCTTCGTTGTGCTGACGCTGCTCAAAAAGATATTGCATCAAACGGCGAAGGGAGTCTTCGTTGTAGGGTTCCAGCATTAAGAGCTTGCGACAAAGCAGCAAAATCCTCTCGCGATCCCCCTGCGCCAAGGCCTGCTCCAGCCGGGTGTTGCAGTAATGAACGGTGATCATATGATAGGCTTCGCGAAGGGTCGCGAGCCATAATTCAAAGCCCTCGTTGCCGCGCAGCTCCATGGAGTCCAAAAAGACTGAAGAGGCCTGCTCCATGGAGCGATCCCCCTGATCGCGTTCAATGAGCAAATCCACATCGCGCCAAAGAACGAGACGACTGGACAACGCCACCCGCTCCCGAGTGGAGGCGCTGAATAAATCCACGCCCAAAAGAGCCCGAAGCTCGTAGAGGCTATTGCGTAGGCTCGCCTTAGCGTGCAGCGCATCTTTCCCCGGCCAAAAAATTGACGATACCTCGCCCCGATCCACTTCTTCTTCATGCAGCAGATAAAACAGCAGCGCGCGAAGCTTGGCCTTAGCGATGCGTAGTTCTTTTCCCGCCACAATGAGACGGGCGTCTCCCATAAAATACACCTGAACCTGCACGGCGTCTCCCTCCTCTTGTGATCGTCATTTTCTCCTTCATCATACCTGAAGGGCGCTCGAAAAAAAAGCAGTCCCCACCCGAGGCTCCTGCGGGTATTCTTTGGAATCTTGTATAATGAGGGGGATCGGCAAGCGTCCTTGAAATTTAGCTCATGGGCCCAAAAGGAGCAAGCCTCCCGTTGCCTGTTCCTTCTGGTTTTTGCATCGAATCGGAGGTTTTATGAATTCTAAACGCGTAGCGGCCATGAAAGCGGCCATGAAAAAACACCACGCCACCAGCCTTGTGTTGTCCGACCCTTCCAGTATTTTTTACCTCACCGGTCATTGGTTCTCGCCCGGGGAACGCTTTTTAGCGCTCTTAATTCCTTTAAACAAGGAGCCTCTGCTGTTTTTAAATGAACTCTTCCCCTGTCCGAAATCCCCCGGCGTTACGGTCAAGAGCTTCCCCGATACCGTCAACGGCGTGGCGCTTTTGGCGGAAGAAATCGATGGGCCTTGCATTGCCGTGGATAAGGAGTGGCCGGCAAAATTCCTCTTGGATCTCATGGACCGTAAAAAGGAAGCGCAATTCATCCTCGCCACCCCCATCGCCGATGCGGTGCGACGCATCAAGGACGCCAAGGAGCAGGACCAGATGCGGGTGGCTTCCCACCTCAACGACCAGGCCATGTGCGCTCTTTGGGGCCACATCGATGGAACCCAGAGCGAGGAGGAGGTCACCTCCTTCTTGCATCAAACCTATAAAAAGTTGGGCACAGAGGGTCCCTCCTTCACGGCTATCGTCGCCTACGGCGCCAACGGATCGGACCCGCACCACGAAACCGATGAATCCCACGTAACAAGCGGCGACAGCATCATATTGGACATCGGCTGCAAAAAGGACAGCTACTGCAGCGACATGACGCGCACCGTCTTTTATCGGGAAGTCTCCCCAGAGGCGCGCAAGGTCTACGAGATTGTTCAAGAGGCCAATCGCCAAGGGATCCTCGCCGCGCGAGTGGGCAACCGCTTCTCCGATGTGGATCGAGCCGCCCGAGAGGTCATTGAGCGGGCCGGCTATGGCCCGTATTTCACCCATCGCACCGGCCATGGCATTGGCATCGACGTGCATGAGCCAGGGGATGTGTCTCAGGTGAACGATCAAATCATTGAAGAAGGCATGATCTTCTCCGTGGAACCCGGCATCTATCTGCCCGGCAAGTTCGGCGTTCGCATCGAGGATTTGGTCCTCATCACAAAAGACGGAAACGAAGTGTTGAACCAGGTTCCTAAAGAGCTGACGATTCTATGCGCAGACCCAGACCCCAAAGAGGAAGGACACTCCTAGAGCGAAGTTGGGTCCCCAAAGGATTCGACCTATTCTTCGACCCGTTGCGCCCCACCCTTCCCCCCCAAAAAAAAACAGCGAGCGGCCCCTCCTTCCTTAAGGGAAGATGGGTCGCTCGTTTTTCGTCTTTTTCCTAGAACTCCAAGGAATGCGCCGCAGAAGTTCTCAAGGCTCGGGCGAAGGCGCCAAATCTTCGTCGCCTTTTGCCATTAGCCCAGGCAACGTGCGCCAGTAGATCAAAAAGTTTGCCGATAACAGCACAAGAAAGAGCGTCCAGGCCATGGCGTATCCGCCAAAGACAACATAGAGCGGGCGGATCATCAACGGCCCGACCATGGTTCCCACATTGTAGGCCGCCTGAAAACTGCCGGAAATTCTGGAAAAATCCTTACGCCCGTAAAGACCATCGCTGATCACCGGCACGCCCATGGAAACATAGCCTGCGCTGAAGGTAAAGCCTAGAATGGTGAAGGCAATGCCCAGCGCATGAGCCCCTTGAATCATGCCCATTAGACAAATCATCATGGTGAGGTTGGAAAAAAGAGCGGTGGCTCGTAGGCCGAAGCGATCAAAAAGCCATCCCGTCAAGAGCTTCCCCAAGGACATGCCCAGCATGGCTATGCTGGTGATGAAACTCGCGGTTTTCATCTCCCAGCCCAAATCCTGAAAATTGGGCGTCATATTGTTGATCGGGGCGGTCATGGTCACCGCCAACACCAAAAAGGAGCTCATCAAAAGCCAGAATTGGGGGGTTCGAATGGCTTCGCGCAGCCAAATTCCGGGGGCATCGACTTGTGGACCCACGGCGTATTCCACACGGGTCTGGGGATTCTCCCGTAAGATGAAAAAGGCCAATGGCAACAAGACGAGCGCCAGAATCCAGCAAAGAACCATCAAGGTCTCCCGCCAGCCCTTAAGGATCAAAAGGCGCCCGCAAAGCGCATTAAACACCATGCCTCCGATGCCGGAACCCATAAAAGCAATGCTCATAGCCGTGGCATTTTTCCCGGGAAACCAGTCATTGACGAGGACCGAGCAGGGTAAAAAGCCCGAGAGGATGGTAAAGGCCACTTGCAGGGAGGTGAAAAAATAATACCCCCCCAGTGTCTGGACGCGGCTCATGCCGTAAAAGCTCAGGACCAACCCCACACAGGCAACACGCAGCACACCAAGAGCGCCCCAACGATTGATGAGCCCCCCTGCCGCCAAGGAGACCCCCACCGCGCTGAGTCCTCGATACACCATGGCCAACAGCATGGCGGAACGGTCCGTTCCAAGTGCCTCTTGAACCGGCTGAACAAACACGCTGTGAGCGTTGAAGACAATGCCCCAGTTGACGGCCAAAAGCAAAAACAACGCGCCAAGGATCCAATAAGCCCCCCTGCTGCGCGGTATCGTCCTCTTTTTTCTCATTGCCCCCATCCCATTTTACCCATCCTCATTGAACATTTTCTAAAAGCCTCTTCATCATAGCAGATTCCTGCTGCTTTTTTCTATCAATCCCCCAATGAGGCAAAAGCGCCCCAAAGCTCCCCTGCATTGAAGCTTTGGGGTGTTTTGCCAAACCATGGAACGGGACCTCTTTGAACACTGCCTGAGGGCCCAAGGGGATCGATCTTAGCCGAAGCGTCCGGTGATGTAATCCTCGGTGCGCTTATCCTGAGGCTTATAGAAAATATCCTGAGTTGGTCCCATTTCGATCAAATCTCCCAAGAGGAAAAAGGCCGTATAATCAGAAATTCGGGCCGCCTGCTGCATGGAGTGAGTCACGATGGCGATGGTGTATTCGCTTTTAAGTTCTTCCATGAGTTCTTCGATTTTGCTCGTGGCGATGGGATCCAGGGCCGAGGTGGGTTCATCCATGAGGATCACTTGCGGGGACAACGCGATGCATCGGGCGATGCAAAGTCGCTGCTGCTGCCCGCCAGACAATCCGAGCGCGTTATCGTGGAGCCGATCCTTGACTTCATTGAACAAGGCGGCCTTTTTTAAAGAATCCTCCACCACATCATCGAGAAGATTTTTCTTTTTGATCCCCTGGACCCGAAGCCCGTAGGCCACGTTGTCATAAATGCTCATGGGAAAGGGGTTGGGCTTTTGAAACACCATGCCTACTTTAGTCCGAAGGGTCACGACATCGTAATTGGGCGCATAGATGTCTTCGCCCTCGAAGAGAACCTTGCCCTTGATTTTCACCACATCAATCAAATCGTTCATCCGGTTGAGCACTCGGATGAAGGTGCTCTTCCCGCAGCCGGAGGGTCCAATGAAGGCGGAGACCTTATTGGCTTCTATGCCCATCTGGATGCCTTTGAGCGCATGAAAGTCGCCATACCAAAGGTTTAAATCTGTCACATCAAATTTGTTCATTTACGCACTCCATTTCCGGTTGAGCCTTGCAGAAATCAGCTTCACCGTAATGTTTAGGATCAGCACCATCGCCAAGATAATAATGGAAATCGTGCTGGAGAGTTCAAAGTTTGGTTGCTCGCCCACCATCAAGGACCAAATGGTCACCGCCAAAGTCGTGGCGCCCTGGTTCAACTGAGGCTTATCCACGATAAAGGTGCCCATGGTATAAATTAATGCGGCGGATTCCCCGATGATGCGGGAAATGCTCAAAAGGGTCGCCGTGAGAATTCCAGGGAGCGCGCTGGGCAACACCACACGGAAAATCGTCTGGGTCTGCGTAGCGCCTAGAGAAAGTGAGGCATCGCGTAAAGCGATGGGAACCACTTTCAACGATTCTTCCGTTTGGCGGATGATGAGGGGCAACAGCACCACGGACATGGTGAGGGCGCCCAAAAGAATGCTGATGGTGTGAATGCCCATAAGCTGGGTGATGGGGAACAGCACCGAGACGCCCATCAGGCCAAAAATGATGCTGGGCACCCCCGAGAGGATCTCAATGGAGGAGCGCATGAGGTTGGTAATTTTCCCGGGCTTGGCGTATTCGTTGAGATAGATGGCCGCAGCAATGCCCACTGGCAGCGCAAAAATTAAGGATAAGGCAATGAGGTAGAGCGTTGCCAGGATGGAGCCCCGAATGCCGCCGCCCTGGGTTTTGAAGTAGAGTCCTTGGACCTTCGTGGCCGACTCCATGGCTTGGGCCACTTCTTGAGCCGTGTTCTTTTTTTGCGCCCCCACTTGCAGCGGTTTGCCCGCCGCATCCAGCAAATTCAAATTGATGAGATTGGATCCCTTCTCTAAGGTCAATTCCTGCCCGTAGCTTGGGCCAGCAGTGATTACCTTGCCCTTGGCTAAGGGAGATCCGGGAGCGATATATTCCACCAACACTTGGTGTTCTTTATAGGCATCTTGATGATCGGAAACGGCCACCCCTAGACGAGGACTGAAAGAAACTCCCTCTTTGAGCCCCTCGGGCGCCGAAAACGATCCGGGCTGAAAGGACTCATAGCCGATATTGTAATTGGCCGACCAGTAGGAACCCGTTAAAAGATCCAGGCGCACGCCGCTCCAGCCCCGTTGAAACATGAATAGCACGACTAAAAACAAGATCAGAGCCGCCAAAGCTGCGCTGAGGTAGGTCACGGAATTCATCACCAGATCATAGGCTTTGCGTTTTCGGTTCATCGCATGCTCCCCCCGATCCGGTTCTTCACAAAGTGAATGGCTAAGTTGGTGATCAGGATGACCACCATGAGAACGATGCCCACGGAGAAACGAACATCATAGTCGATGCCTTGAGTTTCTTTGAGTCCGGCCAGCATCGTGCTGGTCAAGGTTCTTGTAATGTCAAAAGGATTGAAGGTGGGGCCCTCCATAGCATTTCCAGCCACCATGGAGACCGCGGTGGCTTCGCCAAACGCGCGGCCAAGTCCTAAGATCAGCCCGGCGAAAATGCCCGACTTGGCCGAGGTCAAAACGACTTTAAAATTAGTTTGCGTCGGCGTCGCCCCCAAAGCCAAAGACCCCTCGGTCAATTCCTTTGGCACCGCTTGAATGGCAACAATGGCCAAGGAGGTCATAGTGGGAAACACCATAATGGCCAATAAGATGGACACAGCAAGCAGCGAATTGCCGCCGAAACTTGAAACGCCAAAGCGCTGCGCTAAGGCGTCCACCCAGGTGACGATGGAGCCCGCCGCGAAGACGCCATATACCACAGAAGGGATTGCTGCCAAAAGTTCTACGATTGTCGTCATAACCTTAGAGAGGGCTTTGGGCGCGATTTTTGCGATGAAAAGTGCCGTGAGCACCGAGATGGGGAATGAGAGAATCAGAGCGCCCAATGCCGATAAAATGGTGTTGATGATGATGAACAGAACGCCATAGATATGAGAATCTTGCCGCCACTGCATCCCCGTTAAAAATTTGCTCAAGGAATATGGGCCATCGGCATAGCCGGGCAAAAAGAGGCTGCTCCCTTTTCGAACAATAAACACAAAAATAAGCACAATGAAGATGGCGGACAAAAATCCGGCAAACCAAAAGATTCCCCGGAACAATTGATCGGTTTTCTTCTTGCGGCGTTGATACGGATCTGAAACGGTAAATTTTGGATCGACCATGAGCTCTCCTTGAAACGGCAAAAGGATGGCTTAGCGGTGAACTAAGCCATACCTAATGACTTTGCTTTATTACTTTAGATCTTCCCACTTAGTGATGTCGCCATCAACGATCTTCAGCATCTTTTCCGCCGTGATGTTTTTGAGGGCGTTGGAGGACTCAACCACCACCACCACAGCATCCTGGCAGTAAATTCCCTGGATCATTCCCTGGTCCACCGGTTCCTTGGCCGGGTCAAACTTCCGAGATGCAAATCCGATGTCTCCGGCATTGGGTCCGGTTTTCTCTGCGCCAAGCACTCGTTTGAAACCATCTCCGGATCCCGTCTGATCCATGTTGAACTTGAAAGCAACTTGCGCTTGGAAGGCTTCCAAAGCGGCCTTAATGGTTTTATCCACAGAGGTGGATCCCCGGGTTCTCAAGGTGACGTTGGAATAGTCTTTTGTGGGATCAAATCCCTGAACGTTCTTCATCACTTCAGCCCAAGGCTTGCCTTCACTCTTATCCAAAATTCCCCCCGCCCCTTCTACGGCCGCATGTCCTTCATTGGACTGGGTCAAGAAAGCGACAAAGGCTGCAGTCAGCGCTTCAGCTTCCGGGGAGGCAAAGTCTCCCTTGGCCCGAGTGACGAAGCTAAAGGGTCTTTTCAGTGTATAGCTGTCGTCAAGCACCGTCTTCACTGAAGGCTCGACGCCTTCAAAAGACACAGGCTTTAAGTTGTTGGCTGAAAAATCAGTCGTCAAGGAGACGTACCCAATGGCGGATTTATCCTTGCCCACCTTGCTGGCCATATCCCCATTCCCAGAGGTTTCGACCGCGGAAGCGGTGAGCTTGTTTTGATCCTTCTTGAAGCCAATTCCATGTTCAAAGGCTTCGCGGGTACCTGATGTGGCGTCCCGAGTGTAGACGTGGATCGGTCCGGAGGCAGGCTTTGATCCCTGATCGTTGGATCCCGGCTGTGAAGCTGCGGGAGTCGTTGCTCCACCAGTAGTTGGGCTGTCGGTATTCGGCCCGGCCGCTCCCGTCGTCGTTTTAGGGGTTCCGCCACATCCCGCCAGCATCACAGAGGATACCAAGAGGGAGGCGATAAATGCTTTCAACGTTTTTTTCATAAGTCTCTCCTTCATCTTTTAAGTACACCGTTATTCTAACAACGCCCTGGAAAGATATGGTTAACGCTACGTTACGCATAGGTTAAACCCAATGCCCATTTTTACACTCACACGACTCAATGATTAAAGCCTCAGGAAAATTCCTGAGGCTTCTTACGCATACGCACCTTTTCTTATTTACTGTCCAAAGGACAAAACCTTCTTTTTCCCCATTGCTTCGATCAAAAACCAAGGAAGCTCTTTTCCCCTCTTCCACCGATAGAATCTTTCCTTGCAGGCAAGAATCTTCATCCCTGGATAGATGATCATCCGCAGGGACATTGTGCCCGATTCATAAAAATTGACTTCGTAGGCTTCATCATAGGCAATCTTATAGGTCATTTCGGCGAAATCTTTTGCAGGCAGCTTCTTCGCCTCCAAGCCCTTTAATCCAGAAACAAACTGTTCAAGATCCACGGTATTTTTCAGGGTGGCAATGGTTCGATTGCCGTTCTTCATTGAAACCTCTTGGATTTTTTTACCTTCTAATACGGAAGCAAAGGAGGTGAATTCTGACGGACGAAATGCCCCTTTCCGGTTTTGCAACATCAAAGTGCCCGCAGCCCCTAAGAAAAACACAAGGGTCAGTGCCATTAGCAAAATACGCGTTACGGTAGATTCTGAATCACTTTTTTGTTTTTCTATTTCTCTAGCTTTATTCTGTTTCATTGATTCTTTTACCAGATTGCTTTCCATGAATGGTTTCTCCTCTTGGCGTTTTGTTGGAAATTCGACCCATCGCTACTGTTGATGAATCGGTCTTTCTCTTTTCTTCATTCACCCTATCACAGGAGGCAACTTTGCTGCATTCAACAAAGCTTTCTCTTTTCTTACGCTTTAGTAAGTCAAGTCCTCTGATGTTTTTTCGAATGATGGATATCCGCCTTAAGCGTAAGCGCTAAATAAACACCTCACAGCAAAACAAGCGGAACCTCCCTATCATTAGAGTTTGTCTAAAAAGGAGGTTCCGCTTGTCTAAGGATCCTGTCCAAGCCTCTGGGTTCCCGTTTGTTCAGTTAGTCCTACAGGCCAGCCCATCTTATGGGGCTTGCTTTCCCTTTAGTAATAAGGCGGAGGTTAAGACCATGATGGTTCCTTGGGGTTTTTATGGGTTTTGGCGCCACTACAAGCCCCTGGAAACCAATCGGTTCGTGTGCCCCGATCAACAAGATAGACCTCTCGGAATGAACTAGGTCGTAATATAATTGATTGATGAATGGATTACACATCCATCAACCAGCGCTTCATTGTTAAAAACCACAGCCCAAAGATCTAAAGTTACCAAAACTGTGAAAAGACCACTATCAAAGCGTTTGCTATTAAGAAAGCACCGGCCCCTATCCCCGCTTTTCTGGGCGGATTGGGATCGGTATCTTTGGTCGCCCATATTCTGGCAAAGAAATACTATGAAAAAGTACCGTTTTACCGGCACGAAAAATTCCTGGCCGATGAAAGAATCCCTATCTCCCGTGCCACCATGGCCCAATGGCCGGTTTCGGCTTCTGGGAAACACTTTTCTAGGTCCTGAAAGAGGATGGCACGAGTGCCAAAAGTAAATCCTACATGAGACCTTTCTCCAGAGCGGCAGTGGAGGATCGGCAAATCTCTTTGTACATGTGCCGACCGGGATGCCACGGCAAATATGCAGCAGAATTCCTGGCCGAATTTAAGGGTTCCCTGCAGACCGATGAGTATGCCGGATACAACCTGGTGCCGGGAATTACCAAGGTTGGCTGCCTAGCTCATGCTAGGCGAAAGTTTACCGACGCCCTGACGGCCATTTCGGAGAACGCCAAGGGGCGGAACACCGTAGCCCATGAAGGGGTGCGTCGCTTTGATGAGCTGTTCTCCCTAGAGAAAAGGAGGGCACACTTACGAGGAAACGAACGATAGGAACGACACCTAGATTTGGTGAAACCCAAGGTTGAGGCGCTACAGGAATGGCTGAGAAAAGAGCGAATGATAGCCCCCCGAAAAGCAAGCTGGGGGTGGCCATGGCCTACAGCCTGAATCACTGGGAGAACCTGACGCGGTTCCTTGTTGATGGAGATTTGGAACGGTCCAATAATCGGGCAGAACGTGGCATAAAACAATTCGTCATGGGCCGAAAGAACGATCTTTTCAGCGACTCCGTAAGGGGGGGGGCAATTCCTGTGGAATCCTCTTTAGCATCGTAGAAACTGCAAAAGCTAACGATCTGAACCCTACAGCCTATCTTGCCTATCTCATGGAAGCGCTAAGCCAAAATAGGCAAACGGACGAGAAATTAGAAGACGTCATGCCCTGGTCAGAGAAAATTCCCGAAAAGATCCGAGTAAAGAAAAAAGCATAGCAAGAAGGCACCGATATCCTGACATACTTCTTGGTCAGAATATCGGTGCCTTTATTTAGGGTTTACAACCGTTTACCAGCGGATAAACGACGATCAACGAAAAAGCCAAGGGCTCCCGGAGGAGCCCCTGGCTTAGAGGATCATCCTCTAAGAAAATCGTTATTTTCTTTTGCGTTGCAGCAATAGTCCGCCTGCAATGAGCATGACCCCAAGCAGCGGCAGTGCACTGGGCACCGATCCGGTCCAAGGAAGTTCTTCCTTGGTATTGGTGATGGTAAAGCCCTTAATCCCTTTGCGATATCCTTTCACCAGATCCTCGTCCACTGAATAAGTAATTTCTTTTCCATTGGCATCAAAGATCGGAAGGTTCTTAAACACATGGTGTTCTTCCCCATTCTTCAAAACAATTTTTTGAACGGATACGCCATTGGCTAATAAGTGAATGGTGATCGCCGGCTTTTTCTTGTCTGCTTTGACCCAGACCTTCTTCACGGTAATATCCCGAGTTTTAGCTGGCTCAATGGTGTTGGTGATGGTGGTTCCTTCAATAGTCTTTTGATATCCATCCACCGATAGTTCATCTACGGTGTAGACGATCTTTTGGCCATTTTCATGGTAAATCGGCAAAGAATCAAATCGGAAGGATGTGGTGCCGTTGGTCAGCACCTTTCGTTGAACCTCAATTCCATCTGCTTTAAGCAAAATGGTGATGTCAGGTTTTAACATTGGTCCGCCAACCCAAACTTTCTTTCCGGCAACTACGGTCGATCCCACAAGGAATCTGTTGGTTACTGTTAATCCCTTTTCTGTTTTCTCGAAGTTGGCTGGAGCAAAGTCTCTACCCTTTTCGTCAACTTCCTGAACGCTAAAGGTGTAAGCAGTTCCATTGATGTCAATTTCTTCGAGATTGTTCCAGGTCACTTTCGTTGTACCAGATTCCAGTTTTTGGATCGGAGCACCTGGCACCGGTATGGGTTGGCCATTGGGCAAAGCCCGTAACAGTTGGAACCAAATCGTCGGCTTCACTTTCGGTCCATTCACCCAAGTTTTTTCAGCGGTGACAGTTCCATGAGCTGGGATGGTATATTGGTTCGAGAATTTCAGCTCCTTGGAGGATGTAGCCTGTATCGAAAGCTGTCCGTCCTGTTTGTCTACAATGGAAACCTTAATTTCAATTGTAGACGCATCATAGGTCATTCCTTTCTCGGTTCCCTTCTCCTCAATGACACGATAGGTATAGGTTTTTCCTGCATCTTCTTCGGAGTATTCAATGGCTTGGAAGAGGATGCTTCCATCTTTGACGTTAAACGTTTCTTGAAGTTTTTGTCCTTCCTGATCCATCAAAATGAAGCGGAATTCCTGGTCCTTCAAGAGTCTGCCCACGAGTTCTTTTTTCAGTTTCAAGATCCATTTGCCTGAAGCCTTATAGGTGTTCTTAAACGTCACGTCGCTCGGAGCTGTAACCCCAGTGATGATCTGACCTACTACGTTGTCCGTGACGACAACCTTATAGAGGATGCTCTTCGCATCATAGGTCACACCACCCAAGGTGCCCTTAACTTCGCGCACTACATAGTAGTAAGTTCCTTCTTCGCCATCCTTGTAATTGAGGGTGAAGCTGAACTTCCCGTTCTTGTTGGTCGTGGTTTGCAGTGCCTGCGCACCTTCTTCCACTTTTCCATCTTGATCCGAACGATAGAGTCCAAAGGTGAATTCTCCATCCTTAAGGTCTCTTCCCGCGAGGTTTTTCAAGCCCTCAAGGACTGCAGAAGCATCCGTCGCCTTGTAGCTATTCTTAAACGTCACGTCGCTCGGAGCTGTAACCCCAGTGATGATCTGACCTACTCCGTTGTCCGTAACGACAACCTTATAAAGGATGCTGCTGGCATCATAGGTCACACCACCCAAGGTGCCCTTAACTTCGCGCACTACATAGTAGTAAGTTCCTTCTTCGCC
>LQGW01000006.1 GCA_002838815.1 Clostridiaceae bacterium JG1575
CCATGCAAGATGGGAGCAACCAGCAAATGAAGCTGATTTACGTCCATGAGGGTCATAAAAGAGTGAACAACAAGCGTAGGGAGCTGGTTAATCCGCGGTTTTTCACAGGATTTTATAAAAAATCTTCTGATGAGCTTTGGTATGAAGTGTTGAGCTATCTCGATGAGGCATATGACCTGGATCAGGTCGAAGAAATCACCTTATCTGGAGATGGCGCACCATGGATCCAGATGGGGGTTCATCCTCTCCCAAAGTGTCGGTTCTATCTAGATAAATTCCACTTAGAAAAGGCCTTGCGAAAAGCAGCATCGCCCATCGATGCATTAAAGGGCACCAAGGATCATTACTACTGGTTTCTTAAAGACGCTATAAGATTGAATTCCAAGGACGATGTCAGGATGTATTTCGACTCAACCATAGGATTGCCCCTTATGAACCCGCAAAAGAAGGCGTTACAGCAGATGCGAACGTATCTCATCTCTAACTGGGCGGCGATTCAGAACACGCAACGGACCGAATATCATGGTTGCAGTGCCGAGGATCACGTGAGCCACGTGGTATCCTCAAGACTTTCTTCCAGACCAATGGGATGGAGTGAGACAGGAGCTGAGAACATTGCGAGAATGAGAGCCTATCAACTTAACAGCGGGGACCTAAGGGAGTATTTTTTTGCCAAGGAAAAGCAAAAGAAGAAGGAAGCTCGTCTGATTAAGCTGAAAAAGGGCTGGTGAAAAAGGCTAAGGTGTATCCAGTTAGGGAAGGCTCAATCCGCTACGCAATACCGCACTTTAGTTGGCACAAGTCTTAACTTAGGGCTAGCGAAAATAACAGCCAGGGTCCCCTCGATATCTGAACCGACAGTAAGTTG
>LQGW01000007.1 GCA_002838815.1 Clostridiaceae bacterium JG1575
GTACTAGGAACTTTTACACAAGATTTTGGACTTGACTAAAAAACTGTTGGTGGCTTACAATGCAGGAAAAACCTACGACCCAAACAACTTAGAAAACCGGTAATTCAATCCAAATATTATATGACAGGAACATGCAGCACCCCTCACAAGGTGTTGCATGTTTCTTTATGCCCCTAGAGACGTTCCGCTCCTTTTTTAAGCTTCTGATACCGTACAATGGTGCGATCGTTGACTAAAACCATCGTGTTGCCCTCGCGGTAAAACCGATTCCCAGACGCATCAAAGCGCTCAATGGCCCGCTCTAAAAAATCCACTTCTTTTCGTATTTTCATGATTCTTATCCTCCTATTAGTAGTACATCCATTCTAACAATCCATCGGGACAACTTGTTACCCTCTGCCCCAAGGCGTTAAAAGGGCCCAAGGCTCTGGAGCATGCCAGAGCCTTGGGCCAAAGGGAGGGGAGTGCCTGGTCCGAACAGATGTTTTTTTCCGGAAGGATGCCTCGCTTTGTTGTTCTCAATACTGATCTCGCAAAATGGAGATGACCTCGTCTCTTCTTTCCCATGGTGTGGGTCAGGACCTTTCTATGGGTGATCCAAGCGGTACCGATTTCGTGGGGTTGGCCCTGAAACGCTCATCAGGGTTCGAATTTCCTGGTTGATGTGCCTTGGGAATGGACGGCCACGGTTTCAATGGGACGAGGCGGGCGTCCTTCAGGCGGCATCCTTTGGCGTATTACGACCTTTTGCTTTTGATCCATAGGAAAAACACAAACACGGTTACGAGAAGATAGACGATGTACAGGCCATAGGTTATGCTATTGCTCCATGGGAATGATTGTTCTGGGTGTTGCAATGCGTAGGCAAGAAATACAAGGGCGATGGCAACCATGGCACAACCCAGTGCCAAGTATAGTTTTGACTTTTCCATAGAGAATCCTCCCTTTCGTTTATTTGGCTGAATATGGAACGGGATATGTTTTTGAGCTGTGTAAGATATCCCGTGGACTAACACCGGGTTCTCCATGCAAGCCCCCTACCTCAATGTCGATGCCTTGATTTTTGTATGCAGCCCAGGCCAATTCAGAGCAATACCAATCCGTTTCACTGGAACTGGTATCTTTTGCCAGGTCCAAATAATACGAAGAGCCGATCTCACCCCTACAGAATGAAACCGCGGCATTTTTTATGTCTTGTGTGGCTCCGTGCACTCGCA
This sequence comes from Clostridiaceae bacterium JG1575, assembly GCA_002838815.1. GTDB lineage: Bacteria > Bacillota > Clostridia > Clostridiales > Clostridiaceae > JG1575. The sequence goes on from LQGW01000007.1 coordinate 1,218, forward strand.
AAATTGTGACGCCCTTTTCATCGACTCTAGTATCATCCAAAATACTTCTTGTAACCCCACCGTAGCTGTTCGAAAGGGCTTCAATCAATCGAATATATTGCTCTCCGTTGCCCCTGGTGTAGATTCCCTCCACAAAAGCAATGTGTCCGGTGATCCCAAATCCCCCTTTAGCCTCGAATATGATGTCTCCTTTTTCGACCACATCCAGTAAATTGTACTTGCTGTATATGGCTTGAGAAGGACAAGAATAGCCTGTGTTGTAATAATATGTGCTTTCGCCACTCCAACTCGAGGACTGAAGGGATACTCCCGTTGGTACTAGGACTGAATAGTAGGAATTTTCATAGGCACGTATTGGTTGACCGGTATAGTTGTCTCTAAAGTCATCATAGGTCATTCCCAATTCAATGCTATTTTTGCTTGCATAAGCTACAACACGTGCGTAGGCGGCTTGAAGACCCCCCTCCTCACGGGCGATGACCGGATCATTTGCAGCGTATGCAACAGCGGATGTAGAACACATCAGTACAAGGGCAATGAGCATTGAAAGAACTCGTGAAACTCTGTTTTTCATAAGACGTTATCCTCCTTATTGTGGGTAAAGGGCTCTCTGTTCGTATTTTCCGAAAATTTCGGTTTATTAAATCAATCCTGCATTGCAAGTACCCGCTTTCTCGTTCCTTCTTCAAAAATCCAAGACATTCTAAAGGCTCTCTATTTCTCCTCCATTTTGGAGAGAACAAATTTGGGATCCTCTCAGTTTTTAGATTGAGCCCCAGCCCCAAGGCTGATTTCATCGAAGAACCGATGCATCCCTGAAAATCCTCCCTTCCAACTACAAACAATGCATTGTTTACTAATATTTTATGCAATAAAATAACTCTAATCAATACGCTAATTTCAATTTTCTTATACTTTTTGAACCGCTAGAGCCCTGCTATCTAAAGATCTTCTTGACCTGTAACGATAATATGATTCCTCGTAGGATGGGTTTCCCCCACATCTTTTGATCGGTTGAAGCCTTTCAACCAGTGTTCGAAGGACTTCCAAAGGCGTATCGAGCGCTGCAGCGCGATGGTTGAACCGCTCTGAGGTTAAAAAAAAAGACGCCGATGCGCCAGAATCTTTATAAGTATTTTTATAGGATGCCCTTTTATATTTATTCATTTAAAGTGGTTTCTCATACAAGCGATTGGCCTCAAACGAATTGGGAAACGGAAGAAAAAGATCGATGGATGATTCTTAAGCTCCATCGTTCCTGAACTCGTTCAATTAAGCTTCTCTATCCACGAGGCATGGACGAGAACATCCAAGAGTCCATCCTCGACCCGATCAAAGATCCTCGATTTCGAAGAAAGCGCAGCCCCTATTGACTCGGAGGAACTAAAAAAGAGAAGGAAGCGCTCCTTTGGCCTCCTTCTCATAGTATAAAATGTTTTGTAAAAACCAAGAAATTCCTTTGCCGTGCAAAAGGAGACCAACTTTTGCAACGTTAAGTTATGACGACAAAACCAAAACAAATTAGAACCCAACATTCATCGTTACGATCTGCCGTTGTTATAATTAGGACACGAAACCTGCGTATTCAATCATAGAGCAGTATCAACTCTTAAAAAACAACTCTCTATTCTCTTCAAGGGGGTTATTCATCCCTCCGTGTTGGACGTTGATTCCCTTTATATATATTTTGGATTAGATTTCCCAAAAAGCTTCCGGCGAAAGAAATCATTCCATAGATTGGTATATATATTGCTGCACTCGTATTGTAAAAAATAAATAGGGTCGGGATAAAGAGCCCCATAATCATCAACGGATACCGCCAATGAAATGGATTTTTAACCCCGTAAATCATTGAAGTCGTTAGACATAGTGCCGGTATTAGTATCAGTAATACAAACAAGCCACTTCCAGTATCTTTAATTAGAAATGGCAACAAATAGAACGCGAAAATAACGACCAGCAAATAGGGCGCCATTTTTCTCATTTTTTCCATCTTGACACATCCTCCCATCCATAGATTGCTTTAATCCTTGCATGCATTTTGAAGCCAGATGGTCCTTGGCGATTCTCGTGGGACTCCTTCCATCCTTGGGGCGTGTTTGAATCAAAACCCGGTGTTCCAATGAACGATGTTGTGCGTTCCTTTGTTCCGTTGGAGTAAAGTGCAAGGGGTCCATCGGAAGTTCCTCCTTGAGCATGAAGTACTTACATTCTACCAAAGAGGCGCCATATGGACTTTTCACAGGACCTGTTCAACGTGATTGTACCATCGGTGCCTCTTTTATCCTATGCCAAAAAACGATGATAGCAAATCGCATAAAGAGCGATCTGTTATCATCGTTGGTTCTGTTTTCTTGCCCATCAAGACTATTTCTAGAAGCGCCAGTACGCCCGCTCCTGTTACACGCAATAAAAAAGGGCTTCCGATACTCTCGGAAACCCTTGATCCTGGTGCAGCCGACAAGATTCGAACTCGTGGCCCCTTGGTTCGTAGCCAAGTACTCTATCCAGCTGAGCTACGGCTGCATGGAACTTATTCATAATACCATAGGCTCTGTAAAAAACCAACCCCTTTTTTTCATTTTCCATATTTTTATCGACACAATCGTTTCGGCAAGGCCTAGACGCCTCATTCCCATGGGAAGATTCCAGAGAACGTCCTATGCAAGATTGTGCTGCAAATAGGCCCCTTCCCCCCTCGCCCAATTTGCTGAAATCGTGATACTATGTAAAGCATAGGATGCAAGCATCCCGACCTTACCGAACAATCGAGGTGGGAGGACCTTTTATGAATCAATCAACACGGCAAACCTTATTGAAAAAAGCTCAAATCCCGACGGCACTATTGGCCATCTTTAGCGGCCTGGCACTCATCCCCGGCCTCATTCGTGGCCTCTCTTTCCTAAAAGATGCTAAGGATCACATCATTGATCCTAAGAATTTGTTGGGCATCGGCAATCGAAGAATTCCCGGGACCAGCTATATGATCGTCGAACCTTATCTCTCCATGATCCTTTTGATTTTGGCGGTGGCAATCCCTTTATTAATCTTGCTTATTCTCATTGGAAAATTGGTTCGCTTGGGCAAAGAAGAACTGGTGGGCCGAGGCCTTTATTGGTTCATCATCCTTTGCGCCCTGGCCTTTATTCCCCTAGCTCTTGGCCTCTACGGGCGCCTGCTCAATGGAAACGGCCCATCCCCCATTGCGTTGACCCTGGATCCCCTTGCGTTAATGGGTACCCTCTTGGCTCTATGTTCCATCGTTTTGGCCATTATCGCCATTGTCTATTTGTCCAAATCAATGAATGCCCCGGAGACGTTGATCGCCCCCCTGGTTCGGGATAAAACCCCCATTGCCGAACGTCCTTTGGACGCATCTTCAAAGCAAGAGGAGACGGCCCCGAAACTCTTTGAAACGGCGCCAATTGCTGAAGAACGTATCCCTTTGGACGCTTCTGCAACAAAAGAAGTGTCTGTAACAGCCTCGCCGACCCAGGAGGTCCCCGCCGTGGCTGCCTCCCCCACTAAGGAAGTTCCTGTGGCGGAGGAAACGGTCGCATTGCCCATTGAAGAAGTTACCGTGCGCCGGATTATTTTAGCCTATCCTGGCGAACCGGAAAAAGTCATATTGATCACCCAAGAATATCAAGGCAGCATTTGTACGGGAGAACGCGCTGAAATCCGCCTTAAAAAAGAGTTTCGCAAAAAGAAGGCCCAGACGCCTTGATGGCTTCCCAAGCGCGCTCCCACGCCCATCTGCACCTTGCTCCGGAGCGGTGCGTTCTCTGCCGCCTCTGCCAGATCAACTGCCCTGAGCAAGCCCTCCAGGTGACGCCCGAGGCCCACACTTGGTCGTTTCGAGAAGAGCGCTGCACTCGTTGCGGCCGGTGCCTCTAAGCTTGTCCGCGGGACGCTCTGTCCTTTAGCACAGCCCCTTCCTCCGCGATCGTCTTTGTTCCCGAAGCCAAACCCACAAAATGTAGGGCGCGCGCCCAAAGAAAACGCCGCCCGAATTGAAAATAACGTCATTTTTTAAAAAGAGCTCCGAATGAGTAGGACCCCCTGGATTGGATCTAGCATCCAATCCAGGGGGTCCCATTCGCAACGGGCTTTTTTTCTATCTTTTTTTGCCGTTTTCCTTACCTCGCGGCAGGGCTGACGTTCCAAATATCTTTTGCGTATTCCCGGATGGTTCGGTCTGAAGAGAATTTTCCGCTGGAAGCCATGTTCAAAAAGCCCATGCGAGCAAATTGAAGGGGATCGGCAAACACTTGGGCGGCCCGATTCTGAGCGTTCCGGTATTCGTCAAAATCCGCAAGCACGAAATAAACATCCGGCGCCTCCCAGGAAGTCCCTTCTAGTAAGGAGCGATGAATGTCGGCGAAGGCCCCAGTCCCATCATCATCAAACGTTCCGTCCACAAGGCTTTGGACCACACGCTCTAACCCCGGGACCTCCTGCAGTAAGGCTTTGGGGTTGTAGCTTGGGCGAAGAGCAAAAAGCTCCTGGGCGGTTCGGCCAAAGATAAAGTTGTTTTGCGCTCCCGCTTCTTCAACGATTTCGACATTCGCGCCATCCAACGTCCCGATGGTGACCGCTCCATTGAGCATAAACTTCATGTTTCCCGTTCCAGAAGCTTCTTTGCCCGCAGTGGAAATCTGCTCAGAGAGGTCCGCCGCCGGAAAAATCCGTTCCGCATAGCTGACGTTGTAGTTTTCTATAAAGACGACCTTCAGGTATTCCCTGACTTTTGCGTCGCGCTCAATTAGGTTTTTGATTTCATTGATGAACTTAATGATGCCCTTCGCGCGGAAATACCCTGGCGCGGCTTTTCCGCCAATGAGCACGTTGCGACGGCAAAGAGCTGTCGGGTCTTCCTCTTGAATTCTGTAGTATAAGTCCAAAAGATGGAAGGCGTTGAGCAATTGACGCTTATACTCGTGGATGCGCTTTACCTGCACATCAAAGATCGCATCGGGATCCAATGCCGTCCCTTCATTGAACCGGACGTATTGTAACAGCGCGTGCTTTTTTCTTTTCTTAATCTCCCAAAACCTCGAAAGCACTGCCTCATCCGTTGCCAAGGGCTTCAAGTTCGCCAATTGCGACAAATCAACAATCCAATCCTTGGATCCCAGCAGCTCTGACACAAAATCCGCCATTTCATGGTTGGCATGGAGAAACCAGCGCCGCTGCGTGATGCCGTTGGTTTTATTTTGAAAGCGTTCGGGATAGAGGCGATACCAATGTTTGAGCTCTTGATGCTTTAAAATTTCCGTATGCATCTTGGCCACCCCGTTGACGGCGTGGGTCCCATACAAGGCAAGATAGGCCATGCGCGCCACATGCTCGTGCTCATCCAATATGGCCAGCTCCTCTCGAATCGCTTGAGGCTCTCCTCGCTCCAAAAGCTCCCGGTCCCACTTATTTTGAATGGCTTCAATCAGTTCATACATCTTCGGCAGGATTTCTTGGAACAGCGCCATATCCCACTTTTCCAGGGCTTCTGCAAGGATCGTGTGGTTGGTGTAAGACAGGGTCTGGAAGGTGGCCTCAAAGGCTTCTTCGAAAGAGAGCCCCTCCTCCTTCAACAAGCGAATCAATTCAGGAACGGCCAAGGAGGGGTGCGTATCGTTGAGCTGAACGGCGTGGTATTTAAAGAAATCTTCTGGGGCACGCCCCTTTTTTTTATGAGCTCGCATCAAGTCCGTCAGTGCCGCACTGGTGAAGAAATACTCCTGCTTTAGTCTCAAGGCTTTGCCTTCCCGGGTGTTGTCGTTGGGATAAAGCACGCGACTGATGGTTCGCGCCGCCACCGCTTCCGTCACGGATTCTAGGTAGCGTCCGTCATTAAAGGCCTCAAAATGGAAGGCTTCCACCGGTTCTGCCGCGAACAGCCGCAGAGTATTGATCGTTTTTGCGCCATAGCCAATGATGGGGGTATCGTAGGGCACGGCCCAAACGCTCTGATCGCCAAAATGGATGAGAATGCGTTCTTGGGGTTTGCGAAGAGCCCAAGGGTCCTCAAAAGCGCCCCAGTCATCCCCCTCTTCCACCTGCATGCCATTGATGATCTGCTGACGGAACATCCCGTATTGATATCGGATGCCGTAGCCCATGAGGGGAAGCTCCAAGGTGGCGGCAGAATCTAAAAAACAGGCGGCGAGACGGCCCAAGCCTCCGTTGCCAAGGCCTGGATCTTCTTCGGTGTCCTGCAGGCTTAAAAGATCCACGCCCAACGCTTTCAGCGTCTCTTGCAACGGCACCAAGGCGTTTAAATTTTGCAGATTGTTGGATAAGGCGCGGCCCATTAAAAATTCACTGGAGAGATAACACGCTCTTTTGCCGGTTTCTTGCTGTACTGCGCTATCGTGCCATAGCGGCGCAATGGCGCTCATCAGCGCCGCGCTGACGCAGCGGTACTGCTCCTTTGCCGAGAGCGCAGTAAACTCTTTCCCATAATGGGATGCGGCTTCCCGCGCCAACTTTTCGGGGGTTAGCGCAAACAGGCGCTCAGGATCGTTGGTGCGGGGGCTTTGCTCACTCATGGAATCCTCCTATAAATGCGGTTGAGTTCTTTTAAATATTCGCGATGCTGCGGGGTTAGCGCTCCCTGCCTCATACGCCAATGCCAGTTGGTGCCTAAAGTGGACGGAGTGTTGAATCGGGCGCTGCTGTCTAGGTTGAGTACATCCTGAATCGGCGCCAAGGCCATCATGGATACGCTGGCCCAAGCGGTCCGCATCAACTCATGAGCAAAGTGCTCGGAAGCGGCCGCCACATAAGCCAACGCAAAGGCTCGCTCCTGCTCGGAAGCGGCCTCTATAAAGCCCCGCGCCGTGGGCGTATCATGATTCGATGTGTAGACAACGGAGTTTTTGATGTAGTGATGCGGCAGATACTGCGAATCCCCATACGGATCAAAAGCGAATACCAACACGTTCATCCCTGGAAATCCCGTCTTTTCAATGAGCTCCTCGACTTCGTCGGTCAAAAAGCCCAAATTTTCCGCCAGGATGGGCATCTCCCCAAACTCCTCCCGAAGCGCTTCAAATAGGTCCATTCCCGGGCCCTTCTCCCAGCGGCCAAAGCGGGCGCTGGGCGCCTGCGCGGGAATGGACCAGTAGCTTTCGAACCCTCGGAAATGATCGATGCGCACCCAATCATAAAGCCGCAAGGATTCGCGCAATCGAAGAATCCACCAACGATACCCTGTTTTTGCCATCTCATCCCAGCGATACAAGGGATTGCCCCAAAGCTGACCCTCATCAGTGAACTGATCCGGCGGGCACCCAGCCAAGGCTACGGGGTTGAGCGCTTCATCCAATAAGAAAAGGTGCGGGTCGCGCCATAAATCCGCACTATCTAAGGCAACGTAGATGGGAATGTCGCCAACGATCGCTACGCCTCGTTCATTGGCATAGGTTTTAAGGTGACTCCACTGTTGGAAAAAATAGTACTGAGTGAAGACCCAAAAGCCCACTTCTTCCGCATGCTCCTCTCGAAAGTCCGCCAAGGCCTGGGCATCGCGCAGGCGATACGCCTTGGGCCACTGAAGCCAAGAGACGCCGCCGTGCGCCGTTTTAAGGGCCATGAATAGAGCGAAGTCCTCCAACCAGTGTTCCCCTTGAAGAAATGCCTCGAGGCGAGGAGCCAGGGATTCTTTGGCTCGAGCATAAGCCGCTCGAAGCAGCGGCAATTTTCGCTCATAGAGTCGGCCGTAATCCACCGACTCGGGGGAGTCATTCAACTTTTTTTCCTCAATTTCCTCCGCACTCAGGTAGCCCTCTTCAAGGAGGGCGCCAAGATCAATAAAATACGGGTTCCCCGCAAATGCAGAAACACTTTGATAGGGAGAATCCCCAAACCCTGTAATGCCCAAGGGTAAAATCTGCCAACACGTCGTGCCTGTTTCTTTCAAGGTCTCCACAAAATCATAGGCCGCAGGACCAAAGTCTCCGATGCCGTAGGGTCCCGGCAAGGAAGAGATATGCATCAATAATCCGCTCACGCGCTGATTCATGCCGTTACAACCTCTCTTTCGGGGTTGCTGAGCGCACCCCTCCACAAAAAATATAACATCCCCCCGAGAAAAGAAATACCCCTTCCCCGCCCCAGGATTCTTTTCCCGCCCAGGGGTTGATGCTCCTTGTTCAAAAAAGAAGATTCTTTTGCCGCCCCAGCCTTGAAGGGCCTCGATGACGAGCGGCTCCATCCTTTGGGGCCTTTTTGAAGCAAAAGGGTCTCTTTAAAGGATCTGGTCGTTCTTTTTCGAAAACACCCACAAGCCAAGGAACGATACCGCGATCGTTAAAATGAGCGACCCCATCGTCCATGGACTCCGCGGGACTCGTCAAGCCGCCCCCCATTGGGGGCAATGGGAGGACCACAAATGGAATCCAGTGCCGTGTCCTTAATGGCTTTGATTTTGTTTGGCGCGGCCCAAAATAATGCCAACACCTCGAATGAAAAGATCCTATGGATCCCATCGCTTTTGAATACCCGCGGATGAATCCGCCCCAGCCCCTTTAAGTCCGGGTTTTTTCAGGCGGGCTTAAAGGGGCTCTGTTTTCCAAACGATGCTTCAGCCCATGGGGCCCTATCCTTCACATTTTTTGCAAAAGCCACCGGTGATCCATGGGCAAATAGACCAATTCCGCTGGCACCTTTCGCCCCTTGAGCGCAATCAGGCAGGTAAAAATTTCTCGATTTTCATTGCCCAAACGTTCCCTACGATGCCCCACCACCTGAAGAATTCTTCCTTCGAGCGTCTCTTTTCCCACCGTGCATTGAAACCGCACCGGGGTGAGCTCGCCCCGAAAATCAAACCATCCCAGCACATCCACCGGCATTTTCCGCCGCTTCATAGGCTTTAGCCTCCCTTGTCGCTTCTTACATTAATTTTAGAACATACGTTCTTATTTCGCAAGAAGAATCCGCGCGCCTCATTTCTTTTTTACCTTGGGAAGGCTACACTAAGAGCAAGAACTGTCCCTTTTTCCTTTGACGCCCCAGAGTCTAGGAGGTGCGTTTTTTGACCAAAGATCTGCCCGTATTGACCCTTGACCGCATCTGCGGACAATCCAGCGTTGGCCGCTACCGAGACGTCTGTTTGCAGTGCAAAGGCGGAGATCTTCTTGTCGTTTGGTCCAAGGAGCGCCAAAGCTTGGAATCCTTTCTTGAGGTACTGGCCCGAGAACGCGCTCCCTTATCGGGTCGCCTGGTGTTTCAAGGAACCGGCCTCGCCTGGGTCTCCTTGACCGATGAATTGGCCCCTTGGGCCAAGGTGGGCCCTGAGCTTACCGTGGCGGCAAGGGCCTCGGGAATGGCACCCGAGGCCCTCAGCGAGGCCCTTTCGGATTGGGATCTTGAAGGGACGGCCCATATGCCCTGGGAGGCCTTGACGCTTTATGAACAACGGGCGCTGCTTTGGCTGTTGGCCCTGACGGAGCACCCGGACCTTTTGCTCCTTTTCGAGCCTCTAGAAGGGCTCAACGCCGCCCAGTGCGACAAAGCCATGGAACACTTTCGCCGGTATGCCAAGGGGGGGCGCATCGTCCTCATCGCCACCGTCACGCCCTGGCATTACCCGAAGGACCTGCCGACCTTTTCCCTGGATTCTCCCAACTTAAGGGAGTCAAGCGCTCCCCCCGCTCCCTCGTGGTGGGGAGCGACGGCGGCTATAAATCCGCCTGAAACCGCTTTGTTGCCTTCATCCTCTGTTTTTCGTCCTCTGGCCCAAGAGCCCTCGGTTGCGCCTCCCGTGCAGCCCCTCAAAAGCGAGCCCATCGCTTACTTTTTAAAGATTGCCCCCACCCCAGAGCTCACACATCATCTGCGGCGCCTTTCCGCTCTAAGCTTTGTGGAGCCCTTGGCGCAGGGCTATCTTTTGGAAGTCCCTAGGGCCTTCGATCAAGACCTTGGCGCGCTCTTATCACCCTTGAACCTTCCCGCCGATGCGCTCCATCCTTACCCAGGAGGTCCATCATGACTGCGTCTGCGTCAACATCCCCTCGCCGGGCCGCAAAAAATAGCAGCTCCAGCACTCTTTTTTCGACGCCCCTGCTTTTGTTCCTTTTCAGCCTGATTTTTTTCCTCGTTTTGGCTGATCTACTCTTCGGGTTCTCGACGGCCAATCCCTTAAACCCTCCTGGTCCTTCGGCCCCTGCGCTGAGGCTGGACCCCTCTTTTTTGCCCAAGCCGCTCGCCCAAGCCTATGAAGCAGGTGCTGCAAACTCCCCAGCGCCCCCTAAGACTCTTTGGCGTCCCGGGGCATCTTCCTTGCCTTTTGAAGGGTTAGAGGGTCGCGACGTCCTTTATTTAAGCTACGCCCTTTTCTCGCCCTTTCTTTTGGCCCTGGTGTGTCTTTTGGCGGTCTTTGGCGAAAAGGAACGCCCAAGATCCCGGCAAGATCGCTTCGTTCCTTGGAAGCTTCTTTTCGGCCTTTTGGGAGCCTTCGGCCTGCCCCGGCTGTTGCTTTTGGCTTTGAGTTTTGCCACGGGGCGCCTTGGGCCCCTATCCCAGGCGGTTTTTTGGAACCCCAGCCCGATTTTTTTGGAAGCGCTGGATGCGCTGCCCCCACAAACGCCGCGCTTTTTCGCCCAGGGCAGCCGTCCCTTCGGCGTTGCCTTGGCTTTTCTTTCCCTGTATGAAGCCTTTCAAATCCTTTCTTGGGTGGCTTTGGGAACCCTATTGCATCACAAAACGCGCCACCCCCTGTTGCGTTTTTTTATTCCCTTATTCAGCCTTTGGGGGGCGGAGCTCTTTTGGGTCAACAGCAAAAGCGCCTGGCTGGTCTTTTTCTTTCCTGCCGTGCAAAATCCCTGGCGCGACACTTTGGGCTCTGCCTCGTTGGGTTTGGGATACCCCTTGGTGCGCGGTGTTCCAAGGGACTACGGCTTGGCGATTTTCGCCTTGGGCGCTTGGGCTTTTCTGTTCTTTTGGCTGGCCGCACGTAAGACGCCACCCCCTGCCTTGCTAAAGGAGGACTTGCAGCATGCGAACGACTAGAGCGTACGGCGCACGCATCCGTCAAAGCGGCTTTGTGTTGCTTTTGGTTTTGATCTTCGGGGTGATGGCCCTGGACGGCCTGCAAAAGCCCGATCCTTCGGCAACGCTCCCCCGTTTTTCTTGGCAAGATCAACGGGCGGATCTTTTGATGAAAACCCGGCGCCTGGCCGATGAGCGAGCGTACTGGCTGGCTCAAGACAACGCATTCGCTTCCTCTGCCTATGATCAAGCCCTCAAAAAACTCCTTGTAGCGTCCGAGGCTTCCCTTCGCTCTCTTTATGGGGAAGTCTCCCAAGAGCATTATTACGCCCAGGTGTATGCGCCGGCGGTGGTAAACACCCTGCCGCAAGCAACCGAATTTGATCCCTTGGCGAGGGCAAGGCAAGCCGTCCTAAAAGAGAATCTTCGCCAACGGGCGCCCTTAATTCTTGAGGGGTCCAGCGTCTCGGGTCGACTGCTGCGGGTGACGAACCACGCGCGCCTTTGGTTGCTTTTTTTGCCCCTGGCATCTTTTGGCATCCTCTACGGCGCGCCAACGAGTCTCTTAAACCCCCAGAAAAAAGACCATAGAGCCCCCGCTTTGGGGGCGATGATCCTAAGCTGCGTGCTGGCCCATCTGCTGCTACGCATGGCCTTATGGTTCGTTTTTACCCTCTTCTACGACGATTCGGAAGGCGCCATGAGGGTTCTTGCCCCTTGGACGGCAGATGCTGCCCAAAGCCCCGGCGAATCCCTCCACGCTCTTTTACTTTGGCAGACTCTTTTGGATCTTCTCTTCTCAAGTCTTGTATGCGTTGTGCTTTTTCTTTTCACCACCCGCTTCACCCCCTTCCTCGCCCAAGGCTTATGCCTGCTGCTGTTTTTGCCCGGAGTTCTTTTGCCCAAGGATCTTTTTCTCCCCCTTGGCCCTCCCTTGGCGCCTCTGGTTTACCCTTTGCTCTACCTTGGCGCACCGCGCCTTCCTCTGGCGCTCCATGATCCCGTTCATTCCCTCTCTTTCGCTCCTGCGCCCCTGACGGCGCTAGGGTATTTTTCCGCCGCCCTCTTTATCTGCCTTTGGACCGCCCGTCTCATGCTTTACCCCATAGATCATGCAAAGAGCCGTTTGCGAGCACCCTAGGTCCAAAAGTTGCGCCAATTGTAAAGAAACAGGACAAAGTGTAAACGAAAGCCTAACTTTTGACCCAAGCACCGCCGCCTTGGCTTTTGGCGCCTATAATGGAATAGAAGTTTACGAAAAACGGCCTGGAGTGCCCATCAAAGAAGAAGGAGTATGTAACATGGCAAACGATAAGAAATATTATTCCATCAAAGCCCGGAGCGCTTCCCGAAAGCTCCATGAATTACGCACCGAGGGCAATGTCCCTGGTGTGATCTATGGAGGAACTTTGAAAGGCGGACAGCCCTTTGAGATTCAGCGCAGCGTCCTCAATGATATGTTCAAAAGCAACACCAAATCCAGCGTCATCGACATCGACTACGACGGCGACAAAGGATCCGTTATTGTGCGTGAGGTGCAGCGAGATCCCGTATCCGGAGAAATCATTCACATTGATTTGCAAGCCATCCGCCGCGATGAAGTCTTGACCTTGCCCATCCCCATCCTTTATTTGGGAGAGGATGAGGTCAACAACCGCCGCCTCATCGTCAATACGAACTTGACGGAATTGGAAGTGCGCGGCCCCGCCAACGAAATTCCCGAATCCGTGGAGATCGATTTGAAGGGCAAGACCCTGGAGGATCGCATGGAAGCGTCCATGATCCAGCTGCCCGAGGGCATCGAGCTTGTGACATCGGCAGATGAACTGCTGTACACCATCACCGAGTCCCGCATGGAAGCCTCATTGGAAGCCATGGACGAGGAGCAGGATCGCTCGGAGGAAGGCCCTGAGCTTGTGGAGACCCGTAAAAAGAGCGAAGAATAATTCTTCTGAACCCCCCATACCAAAGGCCCGCGGTCCAATTGGACCGCGGGCCTTCACTTGTTTTGGATCCATATAAAAAAGATCCGGCGATTTCAAGGGATTAAGGGATGGGAGCCTTCAACGCCCCCCCATAGACGGTCAACACCTTCAAAAACGATCCGGTTTCCCGCAGCATGGCGTAAAGAAAAACCGACGGTGGGCTCGGAGCCGCTAAGATTTGGCAGGTAAGGCCTTCCGCTTGGGCGATGCTGGCGCACCGGCAGCAATGAAAGGAATTCGTGATGAGAAGCCCACGCCCCGAAAGACCTTTCGATGATAGGATCGCCTTGCTTTTTTGCACGTTCGCAATGGTGTCTTTGGCTTCCTCTTCCAGAAGAATCCGCTGAGGGTCGATGCCGCGCTGGGTTAGGTAGCGCTGCATGACCCGAGCCTCCGTGTGCGCCTCCCCAGAGCCTAAGCCGCCGGAAACAATGACCGGCAGGGTTGGCCCTCGCCGCAAGATCGGCAGCGCAGCATCCAGTCGGCATCGCAGGGCCCAGGAGGGCTCTTCCCCATCGATGCCCGCGCCCGGGATCATCACCCACGAGAGTTCCTGAAGCTTCAGGGGCACGCGCTGATTGCGGATCATATAAAGAAGATTCGCCCCTGGGAAGGCCAAAACCAGCACGAGCATCAACGAACAAACGCCGCGGTACCCCCCGGGAGAAAACGCCCACTGCAACAAAAGCCAGCCGGCCAAAAGGGGCAAAAATCCCCAGGGATTGGGCAACAGCAGGAAGGACGCTCCTTGAAGAACCATAAACAACGCAAAAAGAGCTCCGCGCTGCTGCAGAGCCCTGCCTTTTTGAAGCCTCTCAGATCGTCTCATCAGATCACCCGTACAACGCCGTCTTTAATGTAATCCAAAATCAGCAGTTCTCCCTCAATTTCTTTGGTTTCCGGCTTGATGCGGAACAATCCCCGAAAAAGATCTTCCTTGCGCTCGCCAAAGCGGATGAGCACCGAATCTTTTCTTTTAGATGCCGACGGCTCCAAATGCTGATACTGTTCCGAGATTAACTTAATGACTTCAAATGGATCTTCTTTGATTTTTTTAGCTTCCAATGCGCTTTTCACGGCATTGTATACTTCACGTTCGGTCATCATCCCCACCCCACTTTTCTAAGAGCATTCTAACATAGAACCTGCGGGAAATGAATATCCGTGGGCTCTTCATGAACCTTTTTGCTAAGAAGCCGGGCCAAACAAGAGCATCTTTGCACGGCCTTTGAGGCGCAGGGGGACAACTTTTGAACCATGTCCCCAAAACAAAGAGAAAAACCCTTTTCATTTTCCCCTTGAGAGAGAAGGAATGATATAATCAGGGAAACTAAGAGGTTGAGGGAGCGCGATCAATAGATTAGAATAATTCTAAACTTAACCATATCGTTACTCATCGTTCACCTTTTGTTGATCTCGTTTTGATACTATTCTATTGTTAAGGAGAACACACATGAGCTATCTGATTGTTACTGATACTGCTTGCGATTTGCCTTCCCGCATGCTCCAAGATTTGAAGGTGGATGTTATTCCCCTCACGGCTCATTTCCCAGATGGTCGGGTGTTGGAAGATGGGTTTAAAGAAATGTCTTCTCCTGAGTTTTTCAACTACATGAGACAAGGCAATGTCGTGACCACCTCTCAGGTGAACATGACTCTTTTTTACGACAAATTCAAAGCCGTGTTAGAAGAGTACGACGCCCTGCTCTACCTTGGCTTCTCCAGCGGCTTGTCCGGGACCTATCAATCATCCCTTTTGGCCAAGCAAACCCTGGAGGATGAAGACCAACGCTACGTGGGCCGAATCTTTACGGTGGACAGCCTCGCGGCTTCTTTGGGCTTTGGCCTCACCGTTCTGGAAGCCTGCAGGGTCAGGGATACCGGAGCTTCCGTGGAAGCGCTCTTCGCCTACCTAGAAGAAGCCCGCTTCCACGTCAACCACTGGTTCACCGTGGATGATCTGGTTTACCTCAAAAGAGGGGGGCGCATCTCCAGCATGAAAGCCGCCATGGGCACCCTTTTAAATATTAAGCCCATTCTCTACGTCAACAATGAGGGAAAACTCATTCCCATCAGCAAGGCGAAGGGGCGTAAAAAATCCATCCATTTCCTCTTTGACATGTTCAAGCAGTTGTATGAGCCGAGCATGGGGAAAAACTTTCTCATCTGCCATGGGGACTGTCTAGAGGATGCTCAGCTGCTTAAAAAGCTCATCATGGATGCCTACGACATGAACGAGCCGGTCATTGCGCCGGTGGGCATGGTGATCGGCTCCCATTCGGGCCCAGGCACCTTGTCCTTATTCTTCTTGGGCAAACCAAGAGAATCCTTTCAGCTGTAAACCATCGGGGTTTTTACAGATATAAACTATCGTATAAAAGGAGAAGATTATGGATTTCAAAGACACAAAAACCGCAGGAAATCTCGCCAAGGCTTTTGCCGGGGAATCTCAGGCCAGAAATCGCTACACCTACTATGCAAGCATCGCCAAAAAAGAGGGCTTTGAGCATGTCGCCGCTATTTTCGAAGAAACCGCCGGCAACGAGCGGGCGCACGCAAAGGTGTTCTTCGATCATTTGGTCAATCGCCTTGGGGAAGGCATGGTCAGCGTCGACGCCACGTATCCTGTGGGAAAAAAGGATACCGCTTCCAACTTGCAGTATGCCGCAGACGGCGAACGCGAAGAATGGGAAGTGCTTTATAAGAACTTCGGGGACGTTGCCGAGCAAGAAGGGTTCAGCGACATTGCCTTGTCCTTCCGCCAGATTGCAAAAGTCGAAGTAGAGCACGAAAAGCGCTACCGGGAGCTTTATGATCTGGTGGCCAACAACAAGTTCTTTGAGCGCAGCGAAGAGAAGGAATGGAAATGCAGAAACTGCGGCTACATCTACGTGGGAAAAGAAGCGTTGAAACTTTGTCCCGCTTGCCGTCATCCTCAGTCTCACTTCGAACTTCGCGAGTGCGAGCAGTAACCCCTCCCCTTTAAAACAAAAGCTTGTGCGGCTTATCCCTTAAAAGAACCCGCAATCATAAAAAAAGCAGGAAATCGCTTCGGTGATTTCCTGCTTTTTTTATGCAATAAATTCCTTGAGCCCTCAAGGAATTGCTGAGATTGGCGCCCATGGCCCCATTTTTTTGAAAAATATTTTCCTTTGTTATTTTTTCGCCTATGCCAAAGGATTATCAGATTATGAAGGATTGGTGAAGGCTTTTACGGAGCAAAAAGGGTTTGACAAGGTTTTTTTCCTGGGGTAAAGTGGGGTCAAATTAGCTAATTGATAAACAGAATCATTCGCATTACGCAGGAGTACATTGTAACATGAAACACGCAAAAATCATCACTCTTTGTTTGAGCCTGTCTCTTATCGCTGCCGTGGGCTGTCAGCCCAAGGGAAAGACCCCCGATAAGACGACCAAGGGCGGCGTCACCGTAGCAGACACCAAACCGACCGCGAAAGACCAAACCAAGCCCGCGGAGGCCGGCGACAAAGAGTCGAGCCTTGCCATGTGGGCCGGGTCCTGGAAAACCTACGCTGAATTCTTGAAGGATCCCATGATCAAGCCCCAGCTGGAGCGTCGTGCAGCTCTCGAAAAAGTCAGCCTCGACGAGCTCATGAAGAAAATGGATGCCACGTATAAGTCGGAATTCACCCACATGGAAATCGAAGGAAAGAAGATCAGCCTCTACAACGGCAGCAAGGATCAGGGCGGCAAGCTCTTGTTCGCCGCGGATTATGACTTCATGAAGAAGGAAGTCGTCAAAGGCGATCGCCACGACACCACCTGGTACCTCTTTGAAACGAAGGATCCCAAGGCAACCATCAAGGTCTTTGCTCTGATGCCCGAGCACGGCACCACCATGCCCCACATCCACTTCCGTTATGGCGATGCTTCCATCGTGAATAACTTAAAGGGTGGCGACTGGTGGCCCACGTTTGTGCGCACGAAAGTGACCGCTCAAGACGCCATCACTTCCATGAAGGATCGCTTGGACAAGCAAGAAGCAGAAGCCAAGAAGGACACCAAGCCCGCCGGCAAAGCGGATGAAAAAGATATGAAGGCCATTGCTGAATGGGCTGGCGAGTGGAACAACATGGGCGACTATTTGGATCGTCCGGAGCTCCAGAACGCTTTTGGCATCGCTGCAAAAAAGGAAAACAAGTCCGCTGAGGACTTTAAGAAGGCTTATGTTGCAAAAAGAAAGACCGACTATTCCAAGATGATCATTAGGGATAAGGAAGTTCTTTTTAAGGATAAAGACGGCAAAGAACTGGGCAAAGGGACTTACGAAGGAAAAGGCAAAGTCACCTCGAAGTTGGGCCGCCATGACCTCACGTGGTACGTCTTCCAGGGCGATGAAAAAGCCCTCTACAAGACTCTTTTGGTCATGCCTGTTCACGGAGACGGCCTCATCCATTTCCACCTGCGCTACGGCAACGAGGACGCACAGGCCTTATTGAAAAAGGACAACTGGTTCCCCACCATGGTGAAACCGGATGCCACCACCGCGCAGCTGATTGAGGAAATCACGGAGTAAGCGCCATGATCAACCGCCTAAAGAAAGCCCTTGTGACAGGGTTCGTTCTGACAGCCGGCCTTTTGGCCGGCTGCAGCACGGGCAGTAAGGATGCAAAGCCCACGGTTTATGCATCCTTTTATCCTGTCTATGACATAACGCAGCAGATCGCAAAGGACACCGTCAACGTAAAAAGCCTAATGCCCGAGGATAAAGAAGCCCATTACTGGGAACCCTCTGCCCGGGATATGAAGACGCTCCACGACACCCCCCTATTCATCGTCAACGGCGCCAATTTGGAATTTTGGCTGCCCAAGGTGAAGCAGGCCGTGCCCCAATTGAATGTGTTGGATCTCTCTCAGGGACTGAACCTCATCCAAGGCGCCGGCAGCACCAAGAAAGGGGAATTCAAGTACCTCGCCACCTACGCCTTCACCCCGGAAAAATACCTCTTGGACTTTGGTCATACGCATGAGAAAACCCTGCGAGTGGCTTTTTGGAAACGTAAAAACGGGGAAGACGCCATGACTCGCGGCAAAGAGGTGATGCGCCAAGAAGCCAAGATCATCAAGCAAAAAGACACCATCGCCGTGCAAGACGGCGGCGTTTATGAGTTGGAAATGGGCCATGAGCACGGAGAAATCTATCTGCAGTTTTCCGAAGGCGGCGACTGGCAGTTTGTAGCCGACCGCGTCTCTGGGGAACTCTTGTCCTACGTTATGGTGGATCCCAAAGATCAGGTGATCAAGCCGAAGAAGGAAGAAGAAACCCAAGCTGAAGCGTCCACCACCTCCACCGATCCCCATGCCTGGATCTCGCTGCCCCACGCGAAAATCTACGCTGAGCGAATCCGCGATGCCCTCATCCAGCTGGTGCCTGCTCAAAAAGCAGCCTATGAAAAAAACTACGCTGAATTCATCCAAAAGGTAGACGCCCTGGATGCCAAATACCGGGAAAAGTTCAAGACGGTGTCTTTGCGCCACTTTGTCGTTCCCCACGAAGCGTACGCCTATCTCTCCCGGGATTATGGCCTGACGCAATATCCTTTGCAGGGGTTGACCTCCATGGAAGAGCCCAGTCTTCGCACCATTAAGGACGCCATCGCATTTTGCAAAGAGCACGGCATCACGACGGTATTCTATGAATACGGCGGAGGCCGCAAAGGGGCGGACACCATCGCCGCAGAGATTCACGGTCAAGCGTTGCCTTTGTCCACCATGGAATTCATCGCTCCCGAGCAAAAAAAGAAAAACCAGCATTACCTGGATTTGATGGAAATGAACTTGGAAAATATTTATAAGTCCCTGACGGAGAAGCGTCCATGAAGGCAGTCTCCATCGAAAACCTCCATTTTGCTTATAGAAGCCAAAGCGTGCTCTCTGGCCTGTCCTTGGCGGTGGAGGAAGGGGAATTCATCGCCATCCGCGGAGAAAACGGCAGTGGAAAATCGACGCTGCTCAAGCTCATGCTGGGGCAATACGCCCCCGATGAGGGAATCATCCTGCTCGCCGGAGAAGCTCCGGCCAGCGCTGCAGCGGACGCTCTGATCGGCTATGTCCCTCAGGTCAACACCGCCGCTCGCATCACGTTCCCCGTCACGTGCGAGGAATTAGTCTCCCTAAACATCTACCGCGATTACGGTTGGATCAAAATCCCCCGCAAGCGTCATCGCCTGGCGGCTCGAGAAGCCCTGGCCCATGTGGGCATGGCGGATTTAGCCAAACGCCCCTTCAATGAACTCTCCGGCGGCCAGCAACAACGCGTGATGATCGCCCGCGCCATGGTCAGCGCACCGCGCCTTTTGCTCTTGGATGAGCCCACGGTAGGCATCGACAAAGAGTCCCGCGCTCGCTTTTACGAAACCTTGACCCATTTTCACCAAGAACACGGCATCACCATCGTCTTGGTGAGTCACGACCTCGCCCAAGGGGATGTCCCCTTGAGCCATTCCTATGAATTGAAAGGAGGCCGCCTTTTTCATGCTTCAGTATGAATTCATGCGCCGCGCCCTTTTCGCAGGCTTGCTGCTCTCTTTGATCATCCCCACCATTGGTGTGGTCATGGTCAATCGGAAAACCGCCATGGTGGGCGATGCCCTCTCCCACACCGCTTTGGCCGGCGTCGCCTTGGGCTTGATCCTGGGCGTCAACCCCGTCGCTGGGGCCATGGTGGTCTGCATCTTCGCTGCGTTTGCCATTGAAGGAATTCGTAAGCGCTTCCCAGGCTACGGCGATATGGCTACCGCCATTATTATGAGCACCGGCCTTGGCATGGCCGCCATTCTCTCAGATTTTGCCCCGGGTGGCAATGCTTTTGAAAGTTACCTATTCGGCAGCATCTCTTCGGTGACCCCGCAGGATCTGGTTCAAGTAACCCTTGCATTTATCGCCGTCATGACCATGGCCATCGTCTGCTATGGCGGCTTGCTGAACCTTTCGGTAGATCCCTTGCTGGCTCGGCTCAGTGGGGTGCGCACCACCTTTATCAATGGGCTCTTTACGCTCTTGTCGGCGATCACCATCGCCATGGCCTCCAAAATTGTCGGAGCGCTGATGGTGGCGTCCTTGATTGTCTTGCCGGTGGCCACCGCCTTAATGGCGGGCAGAAGCTACCGCCAAACCTTCTTATTGGCTTTGGGTCTTGGCGCCGTTTATATGCTCGGCGGCATCACCCTCTCCTATGAATATGGGCTCAAGCCCGGGGGCGCCATGGTGATGCTGGCCATCACCGGCATGCTCCTCACCTCCTTAACCACCCGCTTGCAGCGGAAAAACCGCAAGATCCCGGAGGTCTTCCTCCACGGGGCTGCGGAGGCTGAAGAAGAGGTTTAATCCTTCGAAAATTCCGGTTGAGCACAAGTGCGGTACGCCTTCAAGGGATCCTTCGGCAAACAATACGATTTTCGATCACTCCAAGTACTCCAATCCACATGGGACGATTCATCACCGCCCAAAGAAAATCCTCCTCGATGCGGGGCGTGCCGACACACGTCTCGGTAAAGAAGCGATCCCCTATGTACCAAAATCTTTCAAACTCAACGCAAAAGGTGCGCAAAATCCCACCCTCTCCGTGGGCCTTTGCGCACCTACTACTTTTTTGACGCGGTTAATTGTCTTCGGGGTGAGCGATGACCTGAATCAAGTTCAGGAGCACCCGAACTGCGGTCGCCATTGCCTCCACCGAAATGAATTCATACTCCCCATGGAAATTCTCTCCTCCCGTGAAAAGATTCGGGCAGGGAAGTCCCTTGAAGGAAAGCTGTGCCCCGTCGGTTCCCCCACGGATGGGCGAAATCTCCACGGGTACGCCCGCCATGTCATAAGCCCTGCGAGCGTAATCAATGATCTCCATGCGGGGTTCGATTTTCTCCTTCATGTTGAAATAGGAGTCCTTTATGTCCACCCGGATGAGGGATATGGGGTTGGCCTCATGAATCTTCTTGGCAATGCGCCGCAGATTTTTTTTGCGCTCCTCAAAGGATTCTAGATCAAAATCCCGCAAAATATAGGTCATCTTGGCTTCATCGACGCTGCCTTGGAACGCCACCAAATGGTAGAAGCCCTCATAGCCTTCCGTGTGCTCAGGACGCTCTTCATTGGGCAACTGTTGTTGAAACTCCATGGCAAGGAGCGTGGCGTTGACGAGCTTATCCTTTGCAGCGCCGGGATGCACGCTGCGCCCCTTCACCGTGACGACGGCTGTGGCCGCGTTGAAGTTTTCATACTGCAGTTCCCCCAAAGGGCCCCCGTCCACAGTGTAGCCAAAATCCGCCCCCAGGGCCTCCACGGGAAAGCGATCAGGACCGCGCCCGATTTCCTCATCCGGCGTGAAGGCTACCTTCACCTCTCCATGAGGGATGGTGGGATTTTCATGGAGGATGGCCAACGCGGCCATGATTTCTGCGATGCCGGCTTTATCATCCGCCCCCAAAAGCGTGGTGCCATCGGTGACCACCAGATGCTGGCCGTGATAGTTGACGAGATTGGGAAACTCCTTCACACTGAGCACTTTTTGACTCTCCCCCAGGGGAATGTCGCCACCGGTGTAGCGCACAATGCTGGGCCGTACGGACGCTGCGTTAAAATCAGCCGTATCCAAATGAGCCAAAAAAGCGACGGTGGGGCGGCTTGAGCGAAGGTTTGAGGGGAGCGTGGCAAAAAGATATCCTTCGTCGTTGAGCTGGGTCGTCAACCCAAGCTCTGTCAATTCTTGTTGCAGCAACCGCGCCAATACCATTTGGCCCGGGGTGGACGGACAGGTGCTGCTTGTTTCATCGCTGCGCGTGTTGATTTCAACATAGCGCAACAGGTTTTTTACTGCACGGTTCAAGTGAAAATCCTCCTGCGGTTTAGTTTGATGCGTGAGGCTCGAGGATGGGGCGGTAAATTCTGCGCCGATCCAAAGAGGGCATAAAGTCCGAGAAGCGTCCTGGTTCTAAATTTTCTTGGATGTGTTGCATATCGTACATACGGGCATCGATGAGATCAATGTAATGCAACAGCTCGGCTTCGGGCACCATGGGCTTCACCGGGGACCCAAATTCAGGTTCATAGTGATGAGAGAGCACCATGTGCTGCAGCAGCATGATCACTTCGGGATCCGCCTGAAGGGTTCGGCCCACATGACCAATCTCCTCCATCCCCATGCTGATGTGTCCCAAAAGGGTGCCCGCCACGGTGTATTCCCGGACAATGCCCAATTCGGAGGAATCCATTTCCTTCAGCTTGCAAAGATCGTGGAGCACAATACCGGCCATCAAAAGATCCCGATTCAAAAAAGGATACACCAGGATGATCTGATCGGCCAGATGGAGCATGGTCAAAATATGGTATAAAAGACCGCTCCGTATGGCGTGATGGTAGCGCTTGGCGGCGGGATAATACATGAGCTTTTCTTCATTTTGCCGAAAAAGCTCCTCCACGATCAACCGCATGTCGCTGTTTTCGATGGGTTCAATGTAGCGCGACAAAATCTCCCCATACATGTATTCCGGCGATAGGGGTGCGGCGGCGACGAGGGTTTCAGGATTCACCTGATCCTCCGGGGTTTTCAATCGGATGCGCTCGATTTTCAGCTGCAAGCGATCCATAAAATCCGTGACGGTCCCCCGAACGCGGACCACGTCATTGACTTGGAAATAGGCTTCAAGGTTCCCGGGAACCTCCCAGAGCTTGGCGCTGATTTCCCCCGTGGCGTCCCCCAGCAAAAAGTCCAAAAACTTCTTTTGGCTGGCGCTGGAGACCTTCAACTGCACGCGCTTGATCATCAAAAAGCTGTCGATGCGTTCCCCGAGGCGATATTCTTCAATGGTTTTGTATTTAAGATCCATAATGCCCTCCCTTTTATTCCCATTATAAGGCCAATTACGGACAGGCAACAGGAAAAAGCAGAGAAGCTCCCCCCCTTTCGCTTTTTTTGGGCCCTGTCTTTTGAAAAGCCCCCTTCAGCGGGCTATAATCGAAGGGATGAACCCACTAGAAAGGAGGAAAAGCCATTGGAAATCAACTTGAGCGAAGGGGCCCAAACCGTTATTGATGCCTTGCAGACCCAGGGTTTTGAGGCGTACCTCGTGGGGGGATCGCTGCGGGACGCCCTCTTGGGCAAAGCCCCTAAAGATTGGGACGTCGCAACCTGCGCCCTCCCTGAAGAAGTTTCCGCTCTATTTCCCACGACGATTCCCACGGGGATCCTCCATGGAACGGTGACCGTCCTCATCGGCACGGAGCCCATCGAGGTAACCACTTACCGAAGGGACGCCGGCTATGAGGATCATCGCCGCCCCGATGAAGTGACCTTTGTGAGGTCCCTGTCCGAGGATTTGAAGCGCCGGGACTTTACCATCAATGCCTTGGCCTACGATCCCACCACGAAGACCCTAGTGGACCTATTTGACGGCCAAAAACACCTGCGTGAGCACATCCTTTGCGCCGTGGGCGATCCTTTGGAACGCTTTCAGGAAGATCCTTTGCGAATCCTTCGGGGCATCCGCTTTGCTTGTGTCCTAGACTTCACCTTAGAGGAGTCCACCCGCCGAGCCATGTCTGAATCTGCTGTTCTTTTAGAGCACATTGCTCAAGAGCGCATTCGGGAGGAGCTCAAAGGCATTCTCCTCGCTCAGATTCCTTCTAAGGGGTTGACGCTTTTGCGGGAGCTCGGAGCGCTGCCCTGGGTATTGCCGGAACTATTGCCCACCGTGGGCTTTTTGCAGCATTCCCCCTACCATTCCAAGGATGTTTGGGGGCATACCCTGGACGTGGTGGACCAAACGGAGCCCCTTTGGCCCCTTCGCCTGGCGGCGCTCTTCCACGACGCCGGAAAACCCCAGACCCATACCCTCGATGAGGACGGTATCGGCCACTTCTACGGGCATGAGCTCCTCTCGCAGCAGATCGCGGAGCAGGCCTTGGAGCGCCTGCGGGTGGACGTGACCACCCAGCAAAGAGTGCTTCGCTTGGTCCGCCACCACATGATGCCCGTCACGCTCACCAAAGAAAGCAAACTCAAAAAACTGTTGCAAGAATTCGGAGCCGAGGATATCGAGCTTTTTTTTAAGCTTAAGGAGGCCGATCACTCTCAAAAGCAGGACGCCCTCAGCGAAGAGCCACAATACCTTGCCTTCAAAGCCCGCCTCCGGAACATCCTAGAGGCCAAAGAGCCCTTAACCCTTTCGGATCTTGCCCTCAATGGGCGGGATCTCCTCACCCTTGGGATTCCTCAAGGCCCCGACATCGGCCGCCTCTTGGAGGCACTCTTGGAGGAAGTGCTGGAGGATCCTTCAAAAAACACCAAGGCGACGCTTTTAGCGCGAGCCCAACTCTTGAAAGGATCCTTATATGACACCTAATGGAAAAAGCGCCATCATCACCCTCTTTCTTTTAATGCTCCTCGGCTTGATCATGAAAAAACGAGGCGTTCTTCACGCAAAGGCCGAACAGTCCATCGTGCGCCTCATTCAAGGGTATGCGGTGCCCGCTCTTCTCATCCGCAACGTGACCACCCAGTTCACCAAAGACTTCCTCGCTCAAAACGCTCTTATTTTAGCGGTGAGTGCCTTGAGCATTTTGGTGGCGCTCTTCCTCGCGGAGGTTTTGGGCCGAATTGTTCAAATCCCGCCGAAGGATCGGGGCGTCTTTGACGTCATGTTTGCCTTCTCCAATACCATCTTTGTCGGCGTTCCCGTAATCTCTGGCATCTTCGGAGACAAAGGCATCCCCTATCTGATGCTCTACTACCTAATGAATACCCTGCTGTTTTGGACCCTGGGCATTTCCCTCATCCGGAAAGATACCGGCTCCTCTTGGGTCTCCTTCTCGTCCTTGAAAAGACTATTCAATCCCGCCATGCTGGGCTTTTTCATCGGCCTGTTCCTTTTGTACACGGACACGATCCTCCCGGATCCCCTGAATAAGAGCCTGGACTTGCTGGCGCAACTTGTCACACCGCTCTCGACGCTCTACATGGGCTCTGTTTTGGCCGATCTTCGCCTCGGGCGCGCCCCTTTTTTTTCCTCCACGCTGCTTATTTTGTTCGGCCGTTTTGTTTTTGTTCCGGCCACCACATTATTCCTCCTCACCGCCTTGGGCTTCTCCGGCCTCTTAGTAGAGGTGCTCGTCGTGACCTCGGCGCTGCCCGTCATGGCTCAAGCCTCGGTCATGGCCGGCCACTACGGCAAAGACAATACCTATGCCGCTTTGATGACGGCGCTCACCACCTTCTTATTCCTATTCGCAGTGCCCTTTTATTTCCGCTTTTTCTAAAGCGCACCGCCCCCTAAAGGCAAGGAGCCGCCCCCCAAAGGGAGGGGCTCTTTGCCTTTAGGGGGTCCTTAGCATGTCTCCTTCTCGATCCCTTCTTTTCCTTTACTTTCCTTCCCAATCCTTTCTATTTTTCACTTCGCCTTTTTTCCCGACCCTTCTTTTTCTCCATGCTTTTTTCTTATTTTTGCTCGATTATTCTTATTTAGCCGCCTTTGGGGCTTTAGCGCTTTGTCCTTTTTTGTTCCTCATTGGAGTTGTGGGCTGTCCCAGACGACGCCCGAGCGACGAGAAAATGCCTTTGCCCAAGGGATCGTTGGGGTTCCCTCGTTTGGTATAATAAAAAGGCAGGGGCAAGACGCGGTCCGAGCGCCGCCTTGCCCTGCCTTCAAAACGAATCAATGGGATTATCCCAAGGGAGGAATGAAGAATGAAGAATTTTGTATATGATGTTCCGGTCAAGGTCTATTTTGGTCCGGATCAATTAAGCCACTTGGGCGAAGAAGTTGCCCGCCTGGGTCAGCGCGTCCTTTTGGTTTATGGCAAAAATGCCATCAAGGCTTCCGGCCTCTACGACCGGATTTTAACCGAACTGAAGGCGGCAAATCGATCCGTGGAGGAGCTCTCCGGCGTCGATCCCAATCCCCGCATCGCCACGGTGCGTGAAGGGGCCGCGCTTTGCAAAGAAAAGAACATTGATGTGGTGCTGGCCGTGGGCGGTGGCTCCACCATCGACGCCGCCAAATTCATCGCCGCCGCCGCGGCTGTGAGCTTTGATCCTTGGGATTTCTTCAGCAAAGGCGCGCCCGTGGAGAAGGCCTTGCCCCTGGTCACCGTCTTGACCTTGGCGGCCACGGGCTCTGAGATGAATTCTGGAGGCGTGATCTCTAACCCCGAAACCATTGACAAATTGGGCTGGGGCGGACGGCCGCTCTTACCCAAGGTCTCCTTTTTAGACCCCACCAACACCTTCGGCGTCAGTGCCTTCCAGACGGCCTGCGGCTCTGCGGACATCATCAGCCATGTGCTGGAAATCTACTTCCACCCGGAAGAGGACCTGGACTTTTTGGACTTCGTCATGGAAGCCATTTTGAAGACCGTGGTCGAGCATGCGCCCAAGGCTTTAAAGAATCCTCAAGATTATGAGGCTCGCGCCAACCTCATGTGGGCAAGCTCCTGGGCCATCAATGGCTTCATTCGGGGCGGAAAAACCCATGCCTGGAGCTGTCACCCCATGGAGCATGAGCTCTCAGCCTACTACGACATAACTCATGGGTTGGGGCTGGCCATCTTGACCCCCGCCTGGTTGGAAGAGATCCTTAGTGAAAAAACAGCGCCTCGCATAGCCCGTTTGGGGGAAGCCGTATTTGGCCTTTGCTCCAACGCAAGCACCATGGAGCGGGCGCAGCAAAGCATTGAAGCGCTGCGGCGTTTCTTCACGCAAGAGCTCAAGCTCACCGGCACCCTCAGCGAACTCAACATCGATGACACTCACTTTGACGCCATGGCGGAAAAGTCGGCAAAGAAGACCGAAAAAGCCTATGTTCCCCTCAATAAAGAAGCGGTGGCGGCCATTTACCGCCGGGCGTTGAAATAGAGCTCCGGCAATCCTTGCAAGAAGGTCTTTTGGGGCCGCACGCCGCCGGTCGAACGTGTCAAGAGGAGCTCTCGACCCGGCGGGCTTCCTCTGTTAAAACAAAAGGTCCCTTCGCATCGGCCATGGATGCAACGGGACCTTTTGCTTGGGCTTAGAGGAACTGCTTCCTACCCTCTCTTCGTTATGGGCGCTCCTTACTTGATGGACGCCTCGTAGATGGATTCCACGGACTCTTGAAGCAACTCATTGAACTGGGCGTCGCTTTGATCGGCCGAAAGCCCTTCGGAAAGCGCGCGGGAGAAGGACGCGATCAGGCCGTGGTTTTGAGCCAAGAGTTGATTGGATTCCTCTCTTGTGTACCCGCCGGAGAGCGCGACCACGCGCAGCACCTTGGGATGATCGATGAGCTCTTGGTATGCGTTGGCGACCGTCGGAATCGTCAGCTTCAGTATGATTGTCTGGTTTGGTCCCAACTGATCCAGCTGCTGGAGAATCTCTTTTTTGAGCAGCGCTTCGATTTCTTCCTTTTTCTCCGAGTGGATGTCGACTTCCGGCTCTATGATGGGCATGAGGTCGGCGGCCAAAATTTCCTTGGCTACCTCAAACTGCTGCTGGACAATTTCATGGATGCCTTCTTCGTGGAAGGATTTGATGAGGGAACGCATTTTGGTGCCAAAAATATGGCGTTCCGTCGCCCGAGCCAAAAGATCCTTGAGATTCGGCATGGGTTTCATGAGCTGAACGCCCTTGTCTTCCGGGGCCAAGCCCTTATCGACCTTCAAAAAGGGGATGACTCCCTTGTTTTCCCAAAGGAAATCCGCGGTCTTTTTGCCTTCGATGTCGCGATCCATAGTTTGTTCAAATAGAATCGCCCCAAGAATGCGCGCTCCAGTAAAGGAAGGGGAGGTGATGATCCGAGTTCTCATTTCATGAACTAAATCGAACATTTCCTCTTCGCTGTTGTAGCGGTCTTTGGGAATGCCATAGGCAGCTAACGCTTTGGGCGTTGACCCGCCGGATTGATCCAGGGCGGCAATAAACCCTTTACCATCCCGCATTTTTACTACTTGCTTCTCGTTCATTCTGATACCTCTCTTCGTATTTTTAAGGATCAAGGGGATCCGTCTAGTCCTAGTATAACACGATTTCATTGGCTTTCCGCCTCGCGGATGCGTCTTCATAAGCTTACGTAGCGTATTGGAATTTGTCGAGGATTCCAAGATATCTTTGTACATTTTGTGCTACTTTGTGAATTTCACCCTCGTTGAGCGAATACTTTTCTTCTTTCATCAGACAATGCAACACCTTGAGTTTTTCAAAAACTTCCCTCGTAGCCTCTGCGTCGGAGGCGGCCCGATGCCGGACCTCCCAAGGAACCCCTAAAAGCTCGGTCAGATGAGAGAGCCCGCAGGTTCCATTGATAAAACTTCTGGAAAACATCAAGGTATCAAACACCGGATTATCAAATTCCACCCCACATCGCTCGCCGACGGATCTGAGGTTCTTCATATCGTTTTGAATGAGGTCGTGGCCGACCAGGATGCGATCCCCGATGAATTTCTTCAGCTCGGGAAGGATCTGGAAGATGTTCCGTCGCCCGGAAACCATCTGGTCGGTGATGCCCGTCAGCCGAACGATGGGCGGCGGAATTCGCAGCCCCGGATCCACGAGCCTGGTGTAGATTTTTTGTGGTCGACCCCGAACCACCAAAACAGCCCCCACCTCAATGATGCGGTTGGCGGGTCGGGACGTGGTTTCGATGTCCAGGCAAACATAAGTATCAAAATAAGGGTTCGTAAGGATGGGTCCATTTTGTCGCAGATCGTGTGTGCAGCGGTCCATGGAGCGCGCCCCCTTTCCGATTGAGCAAGAAAAACCAAAAGGTCCACACGTTCAGTATACCCTGTTTGTTCCGGAAATACCAAAAGCCCCGTTTAGGGGCTTTCGGTGCTGTTTTTGGGGGATACGGACGCCAAGGCCCGTAATAGGCGCGAGAGATCCTCCTCTTTTTTCACACAGATTCGACCATAGCCTTCCCCCAAGGCCGGTAGATTCTTCAGCGATCGAAGCAAAATTCCTTCGTGAGAAAGGTTGGCGCACAGGGCTTCAAACTCCTTGGAATACACCATCAAAAAGTTTGCGCAAGAGGGATACACCCTCTCAAAGGCGCCGCTTTGAACCAGCGCCTTGGTCCAAAGAAGGCGACGCGTTTCGTTGTCCCTGCGGCTTTTCTCAATAAACGCTTCTTCCTGCAACAAAAGGCTGCCCAAGCCCGCTGCAAAGGTCCCCACGGCCCAAGGCGTCATCCGCCCTGAGAGCTTTTCAAGGTAGCCTTCATCCGAGGACAGCGCATACCCTAAGCGAAGGCCGGGAAGGCCGAAGAATTTCGTCAACGCGCGGATTTCCACCAAGAATGGATGTTGCCTCCCATAATCCGTGAGGCGTTGCTCTTGGGGCAGATACTCAGAGAACGTCGCATCCAGTAGGATCCGCACCCCCCTCGCCTGACAAAAAGCCAAGAGATCGGAAAAACTTTGGCGGTCCCAGCGTTTGCCGTCGGGGTTGTTGGGGTGACAAAGGATCAGCGCACTGATGTCCGGCCCCTCCCGCAGTTTATCCTTCAAGGCGGTGGCTTCCGCATCGCCAAGAACCACCGAGGACTTGGGCGGCCGATCAAGGAAATGACAGGGAATCCCATGGCGCCGGCAAGACGCTTCATATTCAGAGAAGGCGGGGCGCATCATCAACACCTGCCGCTCCAAGGACAAGGCCGCATCCAATAAGGAGACGGCTCCGTTTCCCGGCAGAATTTGATTGAGCCTTACCTGGAGGCCCTCTTCGCGTTGTAGGTAGCGAGCGATCTGTTGGCGCAGCGCTTGGTATTCCAGATCCGGATAGCGCCGCGCCTCGCGCAAGAGCTCGGGAAGGGCGTCCCATAGGGCCGACGGAATGTCCTCAGGATTGACGTTGGCCGAAAGATCCAACACATCCGCTCTTGGGTGAGAATAGACGTCTCCTCCATGGTCGCCGCGGCTCCTGCCTTTTATCGTCCGGTCCAAAGCGGCCACCTTAAAAGCAAAGCAAGAATGAAAAGCATCCCCAAAAGAATTTTAGGAATCATCTTCATAAGGCGCAGACTCTTAGACACGTCCTGGGCGGTGGGGGCGTGTCCTTGAGGATTAATAAAGGGCTTCTCCTCCCAGCGCCCCTGATATACGGCCGGTCCGCCCAAGCGCACGGCCAAGGCCCCAGCAAAAGCCGCCTCCGGATGCCCGGCATTGGGGCTTTCGTGGGCGGTGCCATTGACGCGATAGACCCGGGCGGCCTCCTTGATGCGTCCTTCCACATAGGGAGCTAAAAGCAACGCCAAAAGAGCGGTGAGGCGTGCGGGCACAAGATTTGCGATATCGTCCAGTCGAGCCGCGACCTTGCCAAAATAGACGTATTTTTCACTGCGATAACCGATCATGGAATCCATGGTGTTGATGGCTTTATAGACCAAAGCCCCCACAGGTCCCAACAATAGGCCCCAAAACATCGGCGCGATGATGCCATCGGAGGTACTCTCCGCCACAGATTCCAGCGTAGCGCGCAAAATCCCCGCCTCATCCAAAGAGGCGGTGTCGCGCCCGACAATCCGACCCACCTGGCGCCGGCCCGCCAAAAGCCCGTCGCTCGTCAGCGCCGAGAGAACCCCGTTGGCCTCTTTTTCCATGGTTCTGCAAGAGAGGCAAAACCAAAAAAGCACCACATAGGCAATGAAGCGCGCTGGTCCCTTCAAAAAATGCAGCACGATGGCTGAGGGAACCGCCGCCGCCAAAAGAAGCACCAAGACCAAAAGAGCGCCCTTGGCGAGGGCCGTTCCTTTGGAGTCCTCCGGGCGGCGCAAGGCGTCATCCAAGCGGCGGATCAGCGCTCCAAACCCCACCACCGGATGAGGAATGAAGGCGGGATCCCCCAAGATAAAATCTAAGAACAAGGCCATGGCCATGGGTATGAGCGTAACAGTGAGCATGCAAAACCTCCCCAAAAAATGAATCCGAGGGGGCGGGCGAACCCTCTCCCCGCTCGGACGGTCAGCCCCTCCAAGGAGCAAGCGCCCTGAGGGACCTTAAACGATCCTAGCGCAGGCTTTGCGCCTCAAAGGGCAGCACCTCGGTGAGCTGAATGGATTTAGAATAAAGACACACGGTATCGTCGAGCCATTTCATGAGGCAATAAACCTTCAAAGCTTGCACCTTGTTATCGACGCCCAAAGCCTTGGCCACCTTCTTCTTCAGCGATGGCGCCGCTTCGCAGCGCCGGTAAAGCGACCCCAAGGGACTCTGCTGCTCCAAATAGGCGGTCAAGGAGCGAAGATCCTCTGGAGCGTTCGGCGCCTTAGGGTTCGCCAAAAACCAAGCTTCTTCCCAAAGCGCGGGTCGATCGTTGACGCTGCGGACCCGGACCAGGTGAAGGAGCGGACGCTGCTCTTTTGAAAAGACCTGCGGAACCTTCTGGGCGACGTCCAGGGTTAGGATTTCATCAAAGATGCGCTCGCCCAGCGCTTCCCGCCGGCGCCTTAGGGAGAACGCTTCCTTTTCCGCCTTCACCCGCCCGGTGAGGAAGGTCCCTTTGCCTTGCCGGCGGTATAAGTACCCTTCGCTCACCAAAAGATCAATGCTTTTGCGGGCCGTCATGCGGGACACCTGATGGGTATGCGCCAACTCATTTTCCGAAGGAATGGGTTCGTCCATGGCGTAGCGGCCCTTGCGAATCTGCTTTAAAACCTTTCGGTATATCAAAAGATAAGCCGCTTCCCCGGAACGCTCCATCCTATTTCATCTCCCTCAAGAACGCCACGTAAGCGCGGAAGGCTTCGTAGAGGTCTCCCTTGGAAACCACTTCCCAAGGAGCATGCATGTTCTGCACGGCAATGCCCGCGTCGATGACGCTCATGCCCATGTTGCCCATGATGCCGGCAATGGTTCCGCCGCCGCCTTGATCGACTTTGCCCAGCTCCGCTGTTTGCCAAAGGATGTTCTCTTGGTTCATGATGCCGCGGATCTTCGCCATAAATTCGGGGTTGGCATCGTTGCAGCCGCCTTTTCCGCCCGAACCGGTGTACTTGTTGAAGACAATTCCCCGATTGAAGTAAGCCGTATTGTTGGGCTCATTCACGGAGGGGTAATTGGGATCAAAGGCTGCGGAAACGTCCGAGGAGAGCATGCGGGAGTTGCGCATGGCGGCCCGGTATTCTTTTCCGGTGGATTCGCCGTGCCGCTCCATGAGATCGCGGACCACATGCTGGAACACTTCCGAATGCATGCCTGTGGCTCCTTGGGACCCGACTTCTTCCTTATCGCAAAGGATGCACCCCGTGGTCATGGTGGGCTGCTCGACTTCAAAGAGCGCCCGCATGGAAGCGTAGGCACAAACACGGTCGTCGTGACCGTAGCCCATGATCATGCTGCGGTCCAACCCATACTCCCGGGCGCGGCCCGCCGGAACAATTTCCAATTCAGAAGAAACAAAATCTTCTTCCACCATCCCGTATTTTTCATGCAAAAGATCCAGGATGTAGGCCTTCATGCGATCCTTGTCCTTTTCCTCACCGGCCGGACGGCTGCCCACCAAGACATTGAGATCTTCTCCCTTGACGCCCTTGGCCAAAGTTTCCTGCATTTGATCTTTGGACAGGTGGATCAAGAGGTCCGAAATGCCCACCACGGGATCCGAGGGATCCTCGCCGATGACCACATCCACCCGTTCGCCGTTTTCCTTAAAAACCACGCCGTGGATGGCCATGGGCTGAGCAACCCATTGGTATTTTTTTACGCCGCCGTAGTAATGCGTTTCCAAAAGGCAGAGGTTGTTGTTTTCATAGAGCGGATTCTGCTTTAAATCCAGACGCGGGGAATCCACGTGTGCCCCCAAAAGATTCAATCCCTTGGCCATGGGCTCCGATCCTACCACAAACATAAAGATGTTTTTGTCCATGTTGATGGCGTAAACCTTGTCGCCGGCTTGGACGCGATCCAATGCTTCGATGTTTTTAAAACCTTGGGCTTCACAGGCTTCTTTCGCCTCCCGAACAAATTCGCGCTCGGTTTTGCCTTTGGATAGCATGTCGATGTACTCTTTGGCAAAGGCATCGCAGGCCTCTAAGCTGGTCTTTTCGTAGCGGTCCCAGACCAAGGGAAATTCACGTTTGAGCATGGTTTTTAGTTCTCCTTCTTCTGATGTTGTTGGTAGATTCGTTCGGCTTCATGCAAGAGCTCGGGTACAATCTCTGCAATGGGACTGCCCCCGCGCAACGCCGTTCCCAAATGGAAATCACACTGAGGGAATTGCTCCATGAGCGCTGCCAGATTTTCAAGATTGATGCCGGAACCCAGCTGCACGGTCAGGCGACCTTTAAGATTCAAAAGCGCCTTGACCTCCCGGAGGTGATCAAAGACCTTTCCCGGGCCCCCGGAGGTTAAGATGCGCTCGCAACGAGGCCAGTCATTGAGGCGGCGCAGGGCGAGAGCGACGTCTGAGACTTCATCGAAGGCCCGATGAAAGGTTACCGGTTGCGACGTCTCGGCCAGGACCGACTCCATGGTGGCCACATCCGGCAGACCTTCAGCATCCAAGATGCCTAAGACAAAGCCGTCGCAGTAGGGCGCCAGGGCCTGGGCATCCCGTTTCATCACTTCAAGATCCGAAAGCTCGTAATGAAAGCTTCGGCTGTGTGGCCGAATCATGGCGTATACCGGGGTAATCACTTGTTCGTGGATGAGGCTGGTCATCCCTAAAGAAGGCGTCAGTCCTCCTTCGGAGAGCGCGCTGACCAGCTCAATGCGGTCGACGCCCGCGATGTCTGCCCGCAGGCAGTCGGTAAAGCTTTGAGCGATGATTTCCAGCATAAATCCTCCCTTCCCCAGCTCAGTGCTTGAGCTAGGATCTGCAATGGTTCGGAATCGTTCCCAAACGTTCCATCCTACATTATACAAAAAGCCCTGCCCCTTGTATATAAAGCGCGGGGCTTTGCCTTGTCGCCCTTAGGATTTTCAATCCCCAAGGCCCCGCCCCTACATTTTTTTCTTGTCCCTAAGGCGGAAATAAATGTGCGTCACTCGGCTGTCTTTATTGGGACTGATCTGTTCCATCTCGTATTCTCCAAGAGATTCGATGAATTGATTGAGCTTGGAATAGCCATAATTGCGCACATCAAAATCAGGAAACCGCTTGGCCAGCTGGTTGCCGATTTTTGAGGCGGAAATCCATCCGTTGTCGTTGGAGCCTTCGCTGATGATGGTGCGCAGGGAGCGCCGGATGGTGGTGAGCTTCGTCTGAGGCTCTGGGCGCTGATTCTCTGAGCGCTGCGGCGCGCTTTCCTTGGGCGGCTCCATCTCCAAGGGAAGCTGCAACGCTTCGCTTTCCTTGGATTCTGGGGTCTTGGCCGGGACGCTACGGGGCTTTTTCTTGGCGGCCGTGCGCGTGGTGGTGGTCCGTTTCGGGACCGAAGCAACCGCCGCAGGAGGTTCTTTGCGAGCCGGCTCTTTTTCTTTTTCTTCTTCGCTGTTTTGGTTGAATAAAATATCCAGGTACTTGAATTGATTGCAAGCTGAAATAAACGCCGACGCCGTTTTCGATTCGCCCATCCCCACCACGTGCTTGCCCGATTCTCGAAGGCGCGAGGCCAGTCTTGTAAAATCCGAGTCACTGGAAACCAGACAGAATCCGCCCACATTCCCTGTATAAAGGATGTCCATGGCGTCGATGATCAGCGCTGAATCGGAGGCGTTTTTCCCTTGGGTGTAGCTGTATTGTTGCACGGGATTCACGGAATAGTTCAAAAGAACGCTTTTCCAAGAGGCGTTGGCGGAATCCGTCCAATCCCCATAGATTCTTCGATAGGTGGCGACTCCATAGTTGGATAATTCATCCAAGATGATTTTGATGTATTTGCTGGAGATGTTTTCCGCATCAATCAGTAGCGCGTAGGTGACGTCTTCGTTCATACTCATTCCCCTTTTTTGATTGGATTTGGGACGGTGCCCCTAGGCTCCGGGCGCTGGTCCCTCGCTTGGACTCTCTTCCAAGCGCCAGTGATCTTCTTTATTATAGCCCATGGGACCCTTGTGCGGGGATCCTGGGCGGAAAGCTTCGCTTCGGTCCATTCTCCGGCACCGCCAAAAACAACGCCTCAAAGAAAGCATTTCACGAAAAACACTCCCTTTGAGGCGTCCATAGCCCGATGACACTCCGGCTTTTTCGTTACTCCACCGCTTCGCTCAGGCGCTCCAATTCATCCACTAAGGAACCGATGTAGGCGACGGTGTCCTTCAGCGCCTGGTCCGTGGTGATGTCGACCCCCGCCGTTTGAGCAAAGGCAATGGGATCCAAGGTACCGCCAGCGGCCAAAACCTTGCGCCAGTCATCCACCGCCGCTTGGCCTTGCTTTAGGATCCGCTGGCTGACTTGCGTCGCGATGGTCAGGCCGGCAGAATACGTATAGGGATATAGACCCATGTAATAGTGCGGCTGACGCATCCAGGTCAACTCAGCCCCTTCGGTGAGCTCCACCGCATCTCCCCAGAATTTTTCCAAGGTTTCCTTGAAAATGCGGGAGAAATCCTCAGTACTAAGGGGCTTTCCTTGGTCTACCAGGCGATAAACCTCCCGTTGGTAGTAGCCCTCCAAAAAGTGCGTCACAAAGTTGTGGTAATAGGTGCGGGCGATGATGCTCGCAATGACCCAACGGCGAAAACGCGGCTCGTCACTGGTTTTCATGAGGTAGTTGGCCATGAGCATCTCGTTCATGGTGGAGGGCGCCTCCACGGCATAGGTGGAGACTTCGATGTTGAGGGGCGTCTGATGTTGTCCGGCGAAATAGAAGTGGCCGGCATGCCCCAGTTCATGGGCTAAAACAAAGACTTCACGCATCTTATGGGTCCAGCTGATGAGGATATAAGGATGCAGGCCCACCGGGGTGGCGCAGAATGCGCCGGTGGATTTGCCGCGGTTTTGCACAAAATCGATCCAGCGCTCATCCAGAGCCCTTTTTAGTAGCTCCTTATAATCCTCTCCCAGAACCGATAAGGCGTTGAGGATGTATTCTTTGGACTCCTCCACGCTGATGCTCGGTTCGAATTCTGGATCCAAATCCAGTTTCAAATCGGCATAGGTCATGGGGGCGAGCCCATGGGTCTTTGCAATGAGCTTCGCATAGCGCCTCATGTGCGGCGCCAAGTCCTCCATCAACACATCCAACTGGCGGTCGTAGAGCGTGCGTTCCACTTTCTGATCGCGCAAAAGATAATCAAAGACGCTCTCATAACCCCGGATCTGCGAGAGAATTTTCTCTGAGCGCACCTGATGGGCGTAGGCGGTACCGATGGTGTATTGATAGTCTCTCAATTTGTCGGAGAATACGCGAAACGCCTCGCGACGCACCGCGTCATCGGCCTCGTATTCCAATTCCCCTTCGAAATTAATGAAGGTCATGGGAATCGCTTCGCCGTGGACCGAGAGGGCCGGGAACTGCATATCGGCTAATTTGGCGGCTTCATAGATTTCATAGGGGGTTTGCTCGATCTCGCTCATGCGAGCCAAGACCTTTTCCGTTTCCTTGGACAGGGTATGGGGCTTCTTCTTCAGTAAGTCCTCCAAGAACATCTTATAATTGGGTTCTTGCGCCATGGCCTCGTGCAGTACCGTCTCCGGCAACGCCAAGAGTTCGGTTTGAAAAAAGGAGAGTTCCCCCATCAAGACCCCTTGTTGGCTGCCGAAGGTCATCATCCATTTTTGATGCAGGGGATCGGTGCGGTCGGACGCCATGTGCAGGCTGGCAAAATGTCCGAGGCGATCCATATGCTTGATGATGGACTCAAGGCCTTTTAAGGCTTCAATAACCTGTGGCGCGGATTGAAGCTTTCCTTGATACGTTGAAACCAAGGCCTTGGTTTCCTGTGTAAGAGCTTCAAGGGCCTCTAAAAACGCTTCTTCTGAGTCGAAAAGATCCGAAAGATTCCACGTGAGGGCCACGTCCACCTCGTTTCGGTTTTTTATGGTTGATTCTGGTTTGGGTTGCTGAGTCATTTGACACCTCCGTAAAGGATTGCTGTTTTGATTGTACCACGTCCTCAAAAAACAAACCGCTTCTCCATCACTGTTTCAGCTCTTGCATTACAGATTTTGGGAAGCGGCATTCATTGTTGGGGTCCAGTCGGGACTGGGACGCCTAAAGCTCCATGGGAATGGCTTCTTGGAGGGACAGGGCGTAGAGATAGGCTTCCCTCACCTTTTTGCCCGTCAGGGCCGTCAGGGCCTCACAATACAGGCGGATCTGGACGGCGTAGCGTTGCTTCAAAACCGCTGCTTCCCCGGGCCCAACGGCATCGGTTTTATAATCCAGGAGAATCCACTGCCCATCCTCTTCAAAGAAGGCATCAATGATGCCGTTGAGCATCATGGGATCTTTGGCCTGCCACTGGGGCAAAAGGTCTTTGGCTGCGAGGGCCCGATAGAAGACCTCCTCGCGGTAGAGCGTGCCCGAGCGATGCGCCGCGGCAAAGCGGCGGCCCAAGGGAGAACAGAGGAATCCCCAAATGGCCTGTGGGTTCAAGGAGGCCCCTTCCTCCTGCGATAGGATCTCCCGGGCGATGAGTTCGTGAATCTGCTCTTGCACCGCCTCAGGGCCCGAGGATAAGGGATCCAGATGCAGCATTGCGGTGTGCAAAGCCGTGCCCCGCTCGGCACCGGAGAGCCGGCGATCCTCTTTTAAGAATTCCGGCAAGGGCACGGACGGTTCCCGGGGCTCCTCTAAAAACAGTTCCGGCATCTCCTCTTGGGATGGATCCCCTGCGGCAAAGAAGGCCGAACCCAAGGCCTCCATCTGCTGCTTTTTCACATAAGATACCGAGACCTTGGAAGGGATTTTCGTTGCCTGCTCGAAGGGATAGCGGTAGCCAAGCAGGTCCAAAAGATTCGGATCCTCCAGCTCCTCCCCCTGCCAAAAGGGGGTGAGCGAGCGCTCGGTAAGCGCTTCCTGACGCGCCAAAAGATCCGCCCGGGTCCATACCTTCAGCAGCAGCGGCACGCCCTCGCCGCCGGTGGCCGTCCAAATGCCCTCTTCCAGGTCCTGCTGGGGCATCGGCTCAGCGACCTGATGGAGCACAACGGGCATCAGCCACTCCAAAGGACTGTTCTGGTGCAAGACATAGTAAGGGCTCAGTCCCATGGCGCCAAGAAGATTGGCTCGAGTGCGCCAGCGCTCCAACGCTTTTTCAACGTTTTGCACATGCCCCGTCAAGACCAGCTGCTCCTTGGCCCGAGTCATGGCCACATACAAAATCCGCATCTCCTCGGAGATGGCCTCCTGATTGATTCTGGAGACCAAGAGCCGACGAGGCAAGGTGTCTTCCTTCGTTCCCCGTCCGGCATCCTCATGACGAAGCCCCAAGCCCTGCTTTGCATGAAGCACCAGATCCCCGTACTGATCCCGGCGATTGAACTGCTTATTCATTTGGGAGACGAACACCACGGGAAATTCCAACCCCTTGGATTTATGGATGCTCATGATGCGCACCACGTCCTCTGCCTCCCCCATGGTTCGAGCCGGTCCGTAATCCTTGGACCCTTCCCGCATGGCATCAATATAGCGGATGAAGTGATAGAGTCCCTTAAAGCTTGTTTTTTCAAAAGCTCCGGCTCGCTGAAACAAACTGCGTAAGTTGGCCTGGCGCTGGGCGCCGCCTGGCATCGCTCCGGCGTATTCATAGTAAGCGGTTTCTTGGAGGAGCGACCAGATGAACTGATCCAAGGGCATATGCAAGGCCGAAGAGCGCCAGTGCTCCAGCCGCTCGAGAAACTCTGCGGCCCGCTCTCTCGCGGGGGAATCGCCCGATTGGCTGCACTCTTTGAGGGCATCGAGCAGCAACACGCCGCGCTTACTTTTGCGCACGGACACCAGTTCATCCTCGGAAAAACCACCAAAGGGGCTGCGCAGCACAGCGAGTAGGGGGATGTCCTGGCGGGGATTGTCGATGACGCGCAGGACGCTCATCACCGTGCGAATCTCGAGGCTCTCAAAATATCCTGTGCCCGTGTCTGAAAACACCGGAATGTTTTGCTGCTTCAAAGCCGCTTCAAAGATCGCCGCATAGGAGGAAGTGGCCCGCAGCAAGATGACGATGTCCCGATAGGCCAAGGGACGCTTGGCGCCATGATCCTCCACCGTCATCGTTCCCTGGCGCATCCAGTCGGAGATGCGGTTGGCCACATGAAGGGCCTCGAGCTCCACGCCCTCCAGATCGTCCAGGTCCTTTTCCTCGTCGCTCTCGCCACCGATGCGCGATTGAACATCCAGAAGGTCCACCTCGATGGGCAAGGAATGCGCCGCATCATAAGAAGCTCCGTAAATCAGGGCTTCCTCCGTGGTGTAATCCAGTTCCCCGGCTTTTTGGCTCATGATGGCAAAAAACAGCTCATTCACAGCCCATAAAACCTCGGGGCGGGAGCGAAAATTTCGGTAGAGCTGAATTTTTCGCCCTCCCGTTGTGCCTGGAGCACCCACGGGCAAAAACCGTTGGTACTTCTCCAAAAAGAGCTCAGGATTGGCCCTGCGGAATCGATAGATGCTCTGCTTGACGTCCCCCACCATAAATAGGTTCTCTTGGTTTTTGGACACGGCCGTCAAGATGGCTTCTTGAACGTCGTTGGAGTCTTGATATTCATCGATCAAAATTTCGGCAAAATAGGTTTGGTAGCCACGGGCCACTTCCGTGGGTTGACCGTCGGGCCCTCTTAAAATCGAGA
This sequence comes from Clostridiaceae bacterium JG1575, assembly GCA_002838815.1. Classification (GTDB taxonomy): domain Bacteria; phylum Bacillota; class Clostridia; order Clostridiales; family Clostridiaceae; genus JG1575. The sequence continues at coordinate 40,845 of LQGW01000007.1, forward strand.
GGCAAAAATGCTCAAGGTCGGCAAAATCCGCGCGGTTTTTCCTTCTTTTTTTCTCCTGCAGGGCATCGTAAAAGCGAAGGGTCAATGCGCTCAGGGCCGCCACGGGCTGGCGCATCTTTCGCATCAAGGCCAAAAGATCCGACTCGCTCACCGCGAGCCATTCCTGTAGCGTGTCGCAAAGGAGCTTTTTGTATTCCGCCCGTATCTCCTTTAAGATCGAGATCCGCAAAGAATCGACGCCGCGCACCGTCGGCAGGCGTTGAAAGACCACCTTTTGCGCCAAGCGTTGCAGCTGACAGTACTCCTTTGCCTCGAGAGCCTCTGGCAAAAGCCCTTCAATCTGCGCGGTCTCGTCCGCGAAAAATGGCCCGTAGGCCGTATCCTGAAGGGCCGGATCTTGGGCCAGCTCCTCCATAAGATAGCGCGCCAGGGTTTGAGCTTCTTCCAAAAGAAATAAGACTTCTTCTTTTAAGGGGGCAAAAAAAGGCGTTTCTTTCAATGAGGCGCCTGAGAGAGGATAGGACGTCTCCAATCCAGCAATCCAGCCCCTGGGGTCCGCTCCGGATCTTGAAAAACGGTAGAGGCGCAGCACCATTTCCACCAGATGTCCATCATCCCAGGAACCCCCGAAGGTATTGGCCAAATGCAGAAAACCCGGATCCCCTTCTTCAAAGGCCGTCGCCAGAACGTCATCCATGGTTTCGGCCATGAGCATGCTGGCCTCATTCTCATCCAAAAGCTGATAGTCGGGGTCTAAATCCACCAGATGGAAATTTTCATCCATGACCTTTTTGCAAAAGGAATCGATGGTCATGATGGAGGCGCGGTTGATAAGCGCCATTTGTCGAGTGAGGGTTTCGTCCGAGGGTCGTTCATCCAACGCACCGGCCAAGCGAAGGGAAATGCGGTCACGCATCTCTGCGGCAGCCGCTCGGGTGAAGGTCACCACCAACAGACGGTCGATGTCCACCGCCTGCGGTCCCTGAACCATTTCAACGATGCGCTCCACCAGCACAGCGGTTTTTCCCGAGCCCGCTGCGGCGGATACCAAGAGCGACTCCTCATGGTATTCAATGGCCTCGAGCTGCTGGGTCGTCCATTGCTTCATAAATCGCACCTCCTTTGGAATGAATGATTTGCCAGGCCTGCTCCGGCGTGAGCTCCCGCAGGAGGCGAAAGTCGTTGCCTTTCATGGTGGGATCGAACTGACAGACGGATAAATAAGGACAAAAATCACAGGCCGTCTGGCGTTTGGTCTTTATGGGCGAGACCGAAATAATGCCCTGCAAGAGATTCATGCAAACGCGCCGCACGGTCTCGGTGGCAAAGGTCCGCAGGGCAGAAAATTCCTCCTGCGTGAACATGAGGTTTTTCTGATTCCCCACAGCCACCACTTCGCCCTTCGTCTTTTTGGCGGGAATGACAAGGCTGATCCCCTCCATCTCCCGTTCCATGGAATAAAGCACCTTGGCGTCTGAGAGAATCATGCCTTTTAAGCGCAGCTGCGTCAACACCTTCTCCTCGAGCTCGGCGTCGCTAAGGTAAGCGCCATCCTTGATGAGGGGCTTGGTTACGCGAAAATAAAGAGCCGCCCCAGGAATCGCTTCGCCCGAAAGGATGCGGGGCGCATGGCGCAGCACCACGTCCAGATACACCAAAAGCTGCAGCTGCAGTCCATGAACAATATCGGAAAGATGCAGCTCTTGTTTGCCGGATTTGTAGTCGATGATGCGAATGTAATGCTCTTGCCCCTGGCTGAACACATCCACGCGGTCGATGCGGCCTGTAATCAGGGCCCGATGCTCTTCATCCAGCTCCAGCACCACGGGAGGAATCGTTTCTTTTGGGCCAAAGGTCACTTCCGAATAAAGCGGCGTAAAATCGCCCCGAACGATCTGCTCTCGAATGGTTCCGATGGAGGAGGCCACGATGCGCTTGATCTTTCCCGCCATGTGCTGCATCCGGGGCCCCGAGGCGAGGACGGCATGATCCTCCTTTTGCAAAATCCGATCCATCAGTTCGTCCACGTAGCGCCAGGTCGTCTCTTTGGAGAGATCCTGCCACGCCAAATGCTCGCTTTGCAGCCGTCGGGTAAAGGCGTCGAGCACTTCGTGCATTAAGGTTCCCACATCTGGAGCTCCGACCACAAATTCCTTGCGTTCCTTGGCCTTCATGCCGTATCGCACAAAATAGGCAAAAGGGCAACGGTTGTAGGACTCTAAGCGCGAGACGGTGAGTTGGAGCTCTTTCCCATAGAGCTGATCCATATGCTCCACGGTGAGGGTCGCGGGCTCATGGGTATGAGAGAGCCCCATCTGTGCGCGCTCAAGCCCTTTGGCAAAGCGAGGATCTTTTCGAAACACTCCATAAATGGCTCGCCATTTGGGATCCACAAAGGCTCCCTCCCGATGCCGGCGCATTTGGCCAATGAGCAGGCGATACGCATCCCGGGCGCCGGACACTTCTTCTTGCAGCGCCTGAGTTCCAGGGAGCGGAGCCGACGCTTCCACAAGCGCTGGAAAAAGCTTTTTGATTCGGCTGACCACGACGGAAGGCCGAAGGGCTTTGCCTTCGGCATCTGCAGAAGGGTAACTCAAGGTTACGGCGTCCGAGGCGGTTGTAAAGGCATTGTACACGTAAAACTGTTCATAAAAAGCCAAGGTTCTTGTATCCTGCGCCAAGGAAAGATTGAAATCCTTCAATAGCGCTCGATCGCTGTCGGTGAAAAAGCCTTGGGGCGTAGGCGTTCGAGGCAACACCCCGTCGTTGCCCCCCACGATGTAGATGCATCGCACATCGGCGGAACGAACGCGGGAGATGTCCCCCGCGATGACTTGATCCAAGGTGGCCGGAATCAATGAGATTTGAACTTCTGAGAGGCCCACCATGAGCGTATTGCCAAATTCTTCTAGGCTCATGGGCGCCTCCCCCATGGCTTCCACCATCTGATCGAGAATGTTCATGAGGGCATCTTGGGTCTGCTGGTAGCTGCGATAAAGGTCTTGCGCAGAGCGTGCGGCGAAGAGCAGTTGATCCGTGGACTCCGCCTGCGCAAAAGACTCGGTCCAGGTCTGAAAGCGCTCAAGCACCCCCTCTTTCGCCAAAAAGTCGTACAACACCGTGGCAAGCTCCCGCACGGTCGCCGCCTGCTCCATGCGCTCAAACAAGGCCACCAAGGGCATGATGCATAACTCCCGGGCTTCGTTGATTTCGTTGAGGATTCTCATCCCCTCGATGCCCTCGGGAGCATCCGGCACTGCCCAAAGCCATTCGTCTAACGTCATGCGATACCCCGTAATGCCGTGGGCGATGCAATAATTCTCCAGCTGGTCCAAGGTAGCATCCGTCAGGGGCAAAAGCCTGGTTTTGAGGTATTTGAGGACGGCGTCCACGCGAAACTGGGTACGAGCGATCTCAAAGAGCGCCGACAAGAAGGTGGACAGCGGCGTATCGTCAATGGTTCGAGGCGCATCAAGGAACACGGGAATCTCAAACTGATTCATCACACTTTGCAGTACGGCTTCATAAGGGGCCAGATCGCGCAGCAAAATGGCCATATCCTGAAAGCGATAGCCCTCTTCTCGAACCTTTTTTTGAATGTCCCGGGCCACAAATTCCATCTCTTCATAGGGATTGAGGGCGCGGTAGAGGCGCAAGGCCTTGGGTTCCTTTTTATAAAGTCTAGGCGGATAGTGATAAAGCTCCCGCTCAAGGTGCGCAAGATCCTCGCGCAAGAGAAACCGCCAAGGGGGATCCGGCTTTAAAAAAAGCGGTGGATCAATGGCAATGGCGGCCGCTTGCGCCAAAGCCAAAAGATCCCGATCGGTATCCCGGGTCATGGAGAATACCCCTTCATGAGAGGCCCCAATCCCCTCTTCCAAGGTCAGCGCCACCGTCACGTCCCCTTGTTTCATCAGGCCCCCGATCATGGCGAGCTGGGCGGGGCTGAAATGCGTAAATTCATCGAGGAAAAATTCGCAGCCTTTTAAAAGCTTGGTGTCCCCAAGCTTTAGGATGGCGCTTTGAACCTGATCCTCGCCATCCACGAAATGCTCATGGAGCTTTTCTTCATAGGCCGCAAAGAGCAAGCTCAAGTCCAGCAGTTTGGATTGAAGCTCGCAAGGGTCCATGCCCTCAGCCGCCTCTCTTAAGTCTTCGGGTTGGACGGCGTAGTTTTTCAGCTCAGAGACGGTTTGAGACATAAGATGGGCAAAGCCTGCGTAGGCTGCGCTGCGCTGATATAGGCTTAAGGAGGATTGATGGGTTTGGGCCAGGGCCGATAGGAGCATGCTGCGCCCAACCGGGCTCAAAACAGGACGCATGATGCCGCCGGCCGATTCCAAAATCCGTTGAGACAGTCGACGAAAGCCCATGACGTGCACCCGAAGCACCGCCTCTTCGCCCAAGTGCTTTAAAACATTTTTCTCCATCATATGTGTGAACTGCTCGGGAACAATCACATAGCGTTTGGTCTTGATGGATGGATCCTTTGCGATGGATGCTTGAATCCGCTCAAAGAGCGCTGTGGTTTTCCCACTGCCTGAGCGTCCATAAATCATAGCCAGCGCCATGACCTCACCTCCTTCATGGGTCCATTATCCCATAGTTTTATCGTTCCTAGAGGGACGGGAGCAAAGAAAAGACGTCCTCGAGCTATTTCTCCTTCACATAAAGCGCTGATCTCCCCCAGCACTCGGCGGTAACGCGTCAACTGAATGCGCAAGAAGGAGGCGCTCGTCATCAGCGCATGGGCGGCGCTGCCTTTGCTCTTGGTCCCAGCGGGGGGCCTCTTTAGCGCGCCGGGACGAATCGGAAGCCGGATGCGTATCCCAAAGATGTCCTTCCTCATCAATCCCGTTGAAATCATAGCAAGAGAGGTACATCCCTTCTTCCCGATCAAGGTTCTCATCGCTGTAATCCAAAAACATCCCCTCTTTGAGATTGAGCTTCGAATCGTCGTTGCGCTCTTTGGTGAGCCGCACCCCATCCATGGTACCGTTGTAGGGTCCCTTGAAGTGGTTACCGCGTGAGGTTCTCCCCCCTTGAAGTGGTGAATCTTTCGGGACGCCTTGGTCGTTTCGGGGGGCGGCGCGGGTGCTGGCGCCGGAGCGAGCGCCTCTTTTTTCCCGGCGGCCCCCCTGCCGCATTCCCTTTATTTTACTCCCTTTTGGCGCTCGAAGCCTCGGGGGTCGCCGGATCCATGGCATTGGTCCCTTGATCCGGCGCGGGTGGAGTACCGGCGGTTAGCGTCCTTAGCAAAAGCTCGGAAAACAATCCTTTTTTCAAATGGGTTCCTCCTAAGATTGGTTGCTTTCACTGTAGCATTCCTTAGACCCAAAAAAAGACTCCTTGACAAACGCCGTGTCGCAGGTCTCCTGATTGTCCTACTTTCTTCTTTTTCTCTCAGGATCGATGGACGTTTTCAAACAAAAAATGAACAAATAATAAAATCCGCCTTTTGTTCCCAGATCCTTAATGATTCTCTCCTAGCATGACCTTAGAACCATCGGTTCAATTAAAAAAAAGGAGCCCGAACCATGAATGATTTTCAGATGCAATTCGACCGACTGCTGGGAAATGTTCCGCGCGTTCTTCTGGCCATCCTCCTCATCATCATCGCCTTCCTTCTCGCTACTTATGTGCGAAACCTGATTAAAAAAGGCCTCACCAAATGGTACGCCAGCAAAAAGAAATCATTGAATGAGCCGCCTCGTGAAGATACGCTCTCCATGCTTTCGAACATCGGCTACCTCATCGTTCTTTTGTTATTCCTTCCCGGGGTCTTGGATCTTTTGGGCCTACAAAGCATCAGCTTGCCCGTGACAAGCATGCTCCAGGGCGTTCTTGGGTTTATTCCAAACCTCATCGGAGCGGTCCTCATCCTCGTCATCGGCATTTTTTTAGCCAACCTCATCCGGGATCTTTTGCAAAGCTTCCTGCGCCGTTTAAATATTGACCGCTTCCAGGAAAAGCTTGGGCCAAAACAGGCCGCTGCGAAGACCGTCAGTTTCTCGCAGATGCTCGCCACCCTCGCCTATGTACTTATTTTGATACCGGTGATCATCGCCGCCCTCAACGCGCTCAACATCAGCGTGATTTCTCAGCCGGCCGTTGCGATGCTCAACACCATCTTTCTCATGATCCCCCGTCTCTTAGCCGCCGTATTGATTCTGATCATCGGCTTCTACCTCGCCCGGTTGGTGGCCGAATTCCTTTATTCCCTCATACAAGGCTCGGGCTTGTCCGACCGCGTCGCGGACTTGACGAAGGATGTTACGGCTTACCGTTTGGATCTGGCCCGAATCCTCTCTGAGATCGTGCGCTGGGTCATCCTAGCTGGCTTCCTGGTTCAAGCCTTCCAAGTTCTACAACTGGAGATCTTCAACCTCATGGGCACGGCCATTCTTGCCTTTATCCCGCGGATTCTAGCCGCCGCCATCATTCTACTTGTGGCCTACCTTTTGGCCTCCATCGCTAAAAACTTGATCCTGCGCCACTTCAAGGAATCGTCCTTATTTGCCATGATCACCTATGGAGCCATTCTTTTTGTCGGTCTTTTGGCCGCATTGACCCAGATCGGAATTGCCCCAGAATTCCTCTTGCCGCTCTTCCAGTTTAGCATTGCCGGCCTGGCCGTAGCCTTTGCTCTAGCCTTCGGACTTGGGGGCCGTGAGTTTGCAAAGCGAACGCTTATGGGCCTCGAGGAACACATGGCCAAGCAAGAGGACGCATTGAAAGAAGCCGGCGCTCGGATGCACCAAGAAGAAGTCGAGAAAAAAGCAGCCTATGAACGGGCGAAAGAAGAGGCTCGGGCCGCCTATCACACCCGTGCGGCCTCCAACAACGTCAAAAAAGACGGTTCCCAGGGCCGCGAATCCACTTCTCCCATGGACCATGCTTGGGCCCCCCCCCGACCCGAGACCCCTCATCGCGTGACGCCGTCCGCCCCCTCCGAAGGAGCTCCTTCGCCTTACCTCAACAACCAAAAGGAGGGCCCCACGCCCAAAGAGGATTCCCTGCCCAAGGTAGACCCCACGTCTCCTTCAGAACCGCCCCGCCATTAACCCCTCGTGATCAATCCAGGTGCGCTCAGGGACGGAACAATCCCTGAGCGCACCTGGCCTTTTGATACAGCAAAGGCCCTCTGCGAAAGCGCGCAGGGGGCCTTTGCTGTGGCGGCAGCGACGCGCCAAGCCTCTTGGGGATCCTACCCTTTTTGGGGCCGTGGGCCAATGGCAAGGCTTGCCAAGGTTCCAAGGACGAGCATGGCAAACATGGCCAGAGTGCTCGAGGTATAGGAATGGCTCAGATCGTAAAGCCGTCCCGCTAAGGAAGAGCCAAAGGAGGCTAGGAGGAGGTTGAGGTTTACGAGGGGGAAATTCACCGAGAAAAAGCGAGGCCCAAAATAAGAGCAGATAAAGGCCGAATTGGTGGGCGTAACGCCGCCGTAGGCAATACCCGTAATGATAAATCCCACGACCAATAGCGGCAGACTCTTTGTCCATAGCGCCAAAAGAGTGACGCCTACAGCGATAAAGAAGAGGCCATTGATCATGGCCATGGTCCGGGAGCGTCCGTTTCGGTCAAACATTCCGCCAAAGAGTACCCGCCCCAATCCGTTGAAGATGGAGATCAGTCCCACCACCGTGGATAGCGTGCCTTCGGAGAGTCCGAGGCTGGTTTCTCGGGCGATGCCTGCCGCATGGGAGATCAGAATGAGGCCGGCCCCCGAGAGCACCGCCGCCCATAAAAAATAAATCCAGAAGCTTTTTTTGCGCAGCATGGCGCGAGGGGGAAAATCATAGACGCTTGCCCCCTCTTCGGCAAGGCCGTCTTCTTGAGGAGGCTTTTGCAGCACCAAGGCTCCTAGCGAGAAGACCAGGAAGATTACGATCCCCAGAAAGCGAAAGGAGGAGCGCCAAGCCCCCAGCTGTGCGGGTGTGAAGTGAACAAAGGCTTTGCCGATGAAAAAAGAGCCAAAGCCAAATCCCATCAAAAGGATGCCCGAGGCAAGCCCTTGCCGATCCCGATACCACTGCGTCACGGTGCTCATGACCCCGTTGTAGGCAAGGCCGGATCCGAAGCCGCACAAAAGGCCATAGCCAAAAATCAGCACCCCGAGGCTTTGCGCCGACGCTGCGAGAAAGAAGCCGCCTAAAAGAAAAAGCGCCGCCCCCAAAAGCACGACCCGAACCGACATTTTTTTGAGTAAGAAGCCGCCCGCCACCCCACCGAAGCAAAAAAAGATCATACAAACGGTAAATACGCCGGATAACGAGGCCTTATTCCAGCTCGGAAACTCCTTGGCAATGGGGAGCGCCATAACGCTCCAAGCATAAATCAATCCTGCAAGCAGCAGGACCAGGACGCCGACGACGAGGTGTTTCCAGCGGTTTTTTTGTTGCATTTTATTTCTCCTTTTCCCTAGGGACACTCCCCATAAACCTTTTATAAGGTTTTCATCTCCCCTACTGTAGCATTCTCTAGGGGGACTTTGCAAAAAAAGGCGGCGAAGCAACAACCATCCCCGCAAATCGTGTTTTTTACGCCCGGTCTTTTGGGGGAGGACTCTCGATCTTTTGAAAAAAGTAAAGTCCGAGAAGAAACAGGACCCCCAAGGAAAGGATCCCCAAACGCACATCCTTCGTGAGCTGCGTCACCGCGCCCATGAGAAGCGGCCCAAAGATGGAGGAGAGCTTGCCGAAGATGTTGAAAACGCCGAAATACTCGGCGCTTTTTTCCTTGGGAATCAGCTTGCCAAAGAAGCTGCGCGAGAGCGCCTGAATCCCCCCTTGAGCGGATGCAACGAGGACCGCCAGGATGATAAAATCCCGCTCAGTGCGCAAAAAAAGCCCATAAAGCGCAATAAAACAATACGTGAGGATGCCTGCATAGATCATGACTCGGCTGCCAAAGCGCTGGGCCAAGACCCCATAAAGCAGCGCAAAGGGAAATGCCACCAGCTGGATCAAAAGAAGGATCAATAACAGCTTGGACTCCGAGAGCCCCAACTGAAGATCGATGGCGATGGGCGTCGCCATGGAGATGATGGTGTGGACTCCATCGATGTAGAAAAAATAGGCCACGAAGAAAAGATACAGTTCTCGATGCGACACAATTTCCCGAAAAGTCCCCATGAGTTTTTTGAGCACTTTTGCCGCTCGCTCAGGGCGACCTTCAATCCAATAGTTCTGCTCCACATGCTTAAAAAACGGAACGGAAAAGATCAACCACCAAAGGGCGGTCAGCGTAAAAGAAATTCGCGTGGCCGCGGCTGCGGAAAGGCCCAAGCGGGGGGCAAGAAGGATCAATCCCATGCAGACGCCAAATCCCAAGGTGCCGCCCAGATAACCATAGGCATAGCCTTGGCTGGAGATCCTATCCATGGACTCATCTGGAGTGACGTCCGTCAAAAATGCATCGTAGAAAATCGAGGCTCCCGTGGAACCCAAAACGGTGATGACGTAGATGAAAAGACAAAGCTGCCACTGGTTCTCTCCCACCAAGGAAAGCGCTGCCGTGGAGCCGATGGCCAAAAGCACAAAAAAGTTGAAAAACCGCTTTTTATAGCCGCGATAGTCCGCAAGATTCCCTAGGATCGGCGCCAGAAAAGCAATGAGGGCCGTGGCAAAGGCATTGGCGTATCCCCAAAAAGCGGTGGCGTGGGTAGGACTCAAGGATCCTGCGGCATAGGTTTTAAAATAGACGGGCAAAAGAGCGGTGGTGATGGCGATGGAGTAGGCGGAATTGCCAAAATCCTGCAAAATCCAGCTTCGTTCCTGTCGAGTCATGATGGGTCTCCTAAAAAAATAAAAAATCCGGCACACAAAAAAGTGAGCCAGATTCATTATAAACGCCAGCCTCCTGCCCAAGGGTTGCCTTGGGCAAAATGTAACGAGATCTTAACGCTGGGCCTGGACCAAACGATGCCCCCGCTCACGGTAGATTTTGGAATGCTTGAGCGGAATAGGGCGTGGTCTGGACCAAATGGGCATGAAGAATCGATCGCGAATTCTCATCCCGCAGATCGTAGCAGGTCACGAGGGTCAGCACGGGACCCCCGGCTTTTTCAGCCACCGCATCATCAATCACATGGATGTCCTGAGCCGTCATGGCCTCGTTGGCATACAGCTTATAGGCGTAGATTTTCTGCTTGTCCGTAATATAGAGCATCGCCCCGAGCGGAAGCGACGGGACCCGGTTGAAAAGAACCCCATAGTACCCCATTTTGTGACCGGCCAAGGGATAATTGCGCTCGCCCATCACCTGATCCTGCCGCATGGTGCCGGCCCCCACCCATAAATTGTCGTTGAGAACACCCTTAAAGATGCCCAACTCCAAATCGATGGAGGGGATTTTCAAAAGTCCGATCACATAGGAATCCGTGAACTCCTGAATGTTCTTTTTCGCTTCATCGTCCGTGAGAGGGGCCGTGGTCGCAGCGCTTGTGGGGGTTGAAGTACCACTGAAGGATGGGTTCAACGGAGCCGTGCCTAGGCGGTTGCCCAAACGGATCCTGCTCCAAATGCTTTGCCAGGTTTCCTCGTTGGAGATGGGCCGAACGTTCTTAAAATCGAAGCGCTGGGACTCTGCCTTTTCCGGGAAGGTTAACTTATCGTTGGCCTGCATCTGCTGCGCAGAAACTTCCCGCACTTCTTGGGTAATGTCTTTTGCCTGCTTTTGCAGGATCTTTCCGCCAAGGCGTCCGGAAAAAAGAATCAAGATCCCTAGGACCACCAAAAAGGCCGCTAAGACTTTTTTACGCATGTTTGAACCTCCTATGAACCTCAAGGAGCGCTAAATTCGGTTTACACTCCATGGATCTTAAGCGAATTATATCAATAATTCGGGAATGGGTCCCGATCTTCGGTCGGAATCCTTCGCTCCTATTCCCTATCCTAAAAACAATCGACCTAAGGGATATCCGATGAAAAGCGCCGCGGCCACGGAAATCGCCATGAGGAGCATGCCATAGCCTAAAAGCGATTTTGCGCTGGTCCAGCCCGATCCTCCCGCAATGGCCACGCTCGGCATGGCTGGCGGGGTGGCAAAGGCATACGCTGAGAGCATGCCAATGAGGGCGGCGGCGGCCCCAGCGTGAATGGAAGGCATGGTCAAAAGAATCGGGATCGCCACCGTGCTGACCAAGGTTCCCGTGACGATGTTGGAGGAGAGATTTGTCTGCAGCGCAGTCCAAGCAAAGAAAAATAACAACACTACGACCGGTGCCAAAGATCCCGCAAAGGGACCTAAGGCCTTGGCCAAAAAGTCCTTCAACCCCACAGCCTCATGGGTCATGGCGGCGCCCAGCGCCAACGCAGCGCCACAGATGATGAGGGACGCCCAAGGAACGCCTCGGGTCATGGCCTCTTTAAAATTAAGAATTGGCGTTCCTTTTTCCGTCAAAACCGAGAGCGCCACCACGCCCAAAAGAGGCGGCATAGCAATCCCGTAGCCGTTGATCCAGCGGGCAAACTGCGGCCAAAGGCCTTCTACCAGGGAAGGCAACACCCACAACAGCACAACGAGGGAAAAGACCCAAAGCACCTTTTTTTCCCGAGGAGCCACCGGGGGAATGCCTTGGCGCAGGGCGGCGGCATCCAAAGAGGCCATCCCGGAAAGATTCGCCCGCAGCACAAAGCGGAACATCAAAAGCATCGCGCCAAAAACCGCCAGGCCCACGGGAATCGCCGTGAGCATGTATCCGCCGTAATCCAATCCCCCTCCGGTCATTTCTCGGTAAATGCCCATGCTGATCAAGGGGAACACATGGGCAATGGGGGTCATCCCCGAAGAAATCCCACACAAAAAGACCAGACCCATCATCAGCATAGAAGCTGCTGAATCGCCCTTTTTTAAGCCCAAGAGCTCATAGATTTCTTCCAAGATCGGAAGATAGATGACAAAGAGCACCGTGGGGGAGATGAACAACCCCAAAAAGAGAATGGACGCAAAAAACAGCACCGTAAAATGCCAAGGTGAGCGCCGGGCTAAGGGATTATCCACAAAGAATACGGCCACCCTTCGAATAAACGTCGTCTTGGAGAGTTCGTAGGTGCAAAGAAAGGTAAAAAGCAAAAAGGCAAAAATTGGATTGCCGAAGGAAGAAGCAAAAATACCGTTGATCTTCAACCCCGGCACAAAAGAGAGCGCTGCCAAAGCAAGAAAGCTCGGCCAGTCGATGGCTTCAAAGAGCCACAGCAACAGCACCCCGAAGAAGATCCCCACCACGCGCCACCCAGCCAAGGTCATGCCCGCAGGAGGCGAAAGCATCGGCAATCCCACCAACAACAAAAAAGAAACCAAGAGCAGCAGCGCTCTTTTTGTTTGTCCTTTTTTCATTTCAATCATATATGGCGCAATAAAACAATCTGCACCACCTTCCCTCCTTCTCCCATTGGATCACTGTACCAGCTAACTATAACAAGAAATTCAATAAAACGAAAAGATCCATGGATGATTTCCCTTTCCAGTCCGCCTTCCTCCTGGCTTCGGGGGCTTAAACTTAAAGAAAAGGTACCCTTTCAATGGAAGTGCAACTTGTTCGACACCTGCTCTTTAGTTTCGTAGGCTTGGCCGCTGGCTGAGTCCGGTTATTTCAAGATATTGAGCCGAACATCCACCTCTTCGGGGTTGATGCGTCCAAGGCCCAGCCTTTTCACCATGCGGTATAACGCAGGAGAAAGTAGGTCCATGGGCGCATTTTCTTTTAACGAAGCGCGGATCAGAGAGTGGTTCTGGCAGGCTCTTTTTCGTCCCGCAGGGACTCTTCGACCGAGTTTGCGGGGCAAGTCCATGTCTCTGGCATCAAGGAGATCCTGCACGATATCGCGGTCGACGGGTGCCTCCAAGACGGGCAACGCACTGGACGGCACGATGGGAGGCCGAGTCTGTTTGCGTTTCAGAGCACGGGAAACCGTGTGGCTGATCTCTTCGAGCGGTTCTTCTTAAGGCAGGCGTTGCCGGTGTGGGGGCTACGGACCCTCCTTGGGCCGGCGATCTTTGAAAATAGCGCACACAGCGCATTGCAGTTTCTACAGGCGCCGCAGCGGCGGGGGCCGTTTGTGTTGCCCAAGGCATACCGCTTCTGGCATCCAGCCTTGTGTACGCACTGGTTCCTGCCGGACGGGCACGGCGGGGGTTTCGGCGTCCCCGACAACACCAGGTGATATGGGGGCGCTCAAGAGAATGAGCGCTTTCCTTGGGTGGGGTGTCCTTGTTCGGGGCGGTCTCCCTCGAGAGCCGTTCGTTGTGGATAAGCTCCTCATACAGCCGGTTCTGCTTTTGGGGAGTCTGTAAAATGAATTGTGCTAATGGTTAAACCGTAT
>LQGW01000008.1 GCA_002838815.1 Clostridiaceae bacterium JG1575
TTGATTGCCAAAAGTTGTATTTCCTAATTGCCAAACACATATTTTTTTCTACATTTGGGTTTCCATTTTCCCTCACTATCAATTTCTCTAAGTGTAAGTAAGATATGGGCATGTGGTTGTTCTTCATTATCGCTTGCTAAAGGATTATGAATATTACAGTCTGCTATCATTCCTTTAGAGGTAAAGTTTTCCTCTATAAATTCACTAATGAGCCTTATTCTATCTTCCTCATTTAATTCTCTTGGAAGTGTAAAAAGTAAATTTCTTGCAAGTTGTGAGTTTTTACTTTTCTCTATTTTCTCAACGCTGTTCCATAGATATTCTCTATTGGAAAACTCTTTTGGGATATGTTCCGGCAGAAATATTTTTGAAAATACGAGGTCTTCTTTTTTAGAATAGTCATGAACTTTTCCATAGTGTTCATCATTCAATTTATCTCTTGCGTTATATGCAGCTTTTGCAATTACACTTGCTCCTTTTGACCTTGTAACTATATCTACATGGGTATGCAGATTTTTTATTTCCAATATCATCACTCCTTTCATTTTTTGTATTTGGACATAAGAAAAGCAGATAGATTTTTCTCAATATTTTTCTATCTGCTCATCTTTATCCAATATTTCATTGTTATATTTTCGTATCTTTATGATGGTAAATATCTTCGCTCCCTTTTTCAAAGGGCGCAAAGATACACCGATTACATTCGGTGCTTTGCGTTCTTGCAGAAAGCTATACGCTCCGCTAAGGAAATAAAAACGCTAAAGCATTTTTATTTGTTCAAGGGGATTACTTCCCCTTAAACCCCTGTGGACTTTGTTTTTTTGTAGATTTTTCAAATCAACAAAAAAGCAAAGTGTTAAAAATCTTTTCACTTTGCTACATCAATTCTCATATTTACTTTTCATAAAAGCACCTACCTAACATCTTCATTATCTAAAAAGTCATCTTCCATATCTTCACCTAAGCTTTCTTCTTTCTGATTGTATATGCTGTTATTTTCATCATCAGGATTTTCAATTTCTATATTGTCAGCTTCTTGCCCTCTCAAATGAATTTCTGTAATCTCTTTTAACTTTTCTCTGTTTCTATTATCCGATAATACATAGTCTAAAAAAGTATAAACCAGATTGTTATCTGTGTCTTCTTGCCTACCTGTAATTTCTCTTTCAAAGGCTTCAAACACTCCACCTTTTTTAATTTTTCTTTGTGTATCGGCACTTCTTTTAAGTTTGCTTATCTTTTGATTAAGTTGCTTGGCTCTATTTTGCGCCTTTTCAATTTTACTATTTTCTTTCTCCAACTGTTCAATTACTCTTTCTAGTTCTTTCATTATCATTCCTCCATAATATATTAATTTTATTGTTCTTTATAATAAATAAACAGAGATGAATTTAAATTCATCTCTGTTTATTTATTTCAATTATCAATCGCTTTGATATTTGCATTTATTGATTCTAAAGGATATATTAATTTTTCTTGATATTTCAAAAATCTTTCATCTATGTCTTTCGTATCATCAATTAAAATAGTTTCACATTCCTCAATATTTTTTCTCAAATCTTTTAGGTTTTTCATTATATCCTCTTTTAGAATATTATGATCCAAAACTTGTTCTTTATTCAATCCTTTATCATCAACACTATTTACATAATGCTCCAGTTTTGAGATTTTTTTATATACTTCTTCCTTTTCGTATGCTAAATCTTTTGAGATAATATTTACCTGAATGTTACCTGAAGAAAAAATTTGTTCTGACACTGGATTTACAAACTTTTCCCTAATGTATTTCTGCAAATCAATACTTTGTTTTACAAACTCGCCACCATATGTCTGCTTTACAAATTCATTATATTCAATTTGATGATTATTAGCAATAAAGAAAAGTGAAATTATGGCAGTCAGAATCACACCCAAAATAATAATACGACTTTTTCGTGTACTCATACAGCTAATTTCTGTGATAACGACTTGATCTACCAATAATTATAGAGCAACCGCCTGCCGGTCCTGATTGATTACAATAACTCCATCCCCAACACTTTGTGCTATTAGCTAACGCAATGTCACAATCACTTTGTACAAAATTAACATATGCTCTCCAATGTGTTTTTGGATAGTGAACATCATCTGTCGCTGGACCATTAAACCTATTGCAATGTACCCAATCACCAACATTATATTTATCATAATATCCTTTATGACCAGCTCTTAACATACTTACATTTGCAGATTTAAAACGCTTTTGCATAGCATCCGCCATATCCATTCTATCCATAAGTGATTCTAAGTTAACAACCTGTGTCACCTCAAATTTTCCTGATTCAGATTTATATACTCTTTGAGAATCTCCATCTTTTTCCAATGCAACATCAATAAAATCTTTTTCTGGATTTACAAAAAATGTTCCATCATTATTTATAGATGTTACATCTCCATCTATCCATAACTCTCCTTTGCTAGGTTTAGAAACCCTATACGAATAATCATCATCAATAATCCAACCACTACTTTTGTACATCTGAACAGCTTCCTCTGGTAAACTATTCAAATCAAAATACGTTGTAGTTATAGTCTTAACACTGCCAACATTTGAATCGGATGCAAATACGTTCAATGGCAACATCGTCATAATCATTAATGCTACTGCTAAAAACATAGAAATTTTTCTCTTCATGATAACCCTCCTAAACTAATTTTCCATTAACAATATTGTAATTATTGGTAATATTCAAATTATCAATAATATGGTGAGTAGTCATAACTATTGTTGTCCCTTTACTGTTTATTTCATTCAAAATAGATACTAGCTCTTTAATTTTCAAATTATCTAAATCATTGAAAGGTTCGTCCAACAAAAGTAACTTCTCCCCCCTAGCAATTGCATTTGCTAGACTACAAATCCTTTTTTGTCCACCACTTAAATTCGAGTAATACTCACTAAGTTTATTTTCTATCCCAAACCTAGACAATATTTTTTGCGCATAAATTTTCCTCCTTTCTTCTTTAATTGATACTAATATATGTTCAAGCACACTCAAATATGGAACAAAACTTGCATCTTGAGTGGAATATCCCATATCACAGCATCCTACATTTATATAGCCTTTGTTTGGTTCAATTAATCCAAATATTACATTCAATAATGTCGACTTTCCTGCACCGGATTTCCCCATAATACAAACAAAATCTTGTTTATCTATATTTAACTTCTGAATATCTAATATTATTCCATCGTTATTTTCTATGATTAAATCTCTTACTTCTATCATAACCCAACCTTATTAAATTTTTTATCAAGCAAAAACTTTATACTTTCAGATATAATTCCAATTATCATAACTAAAAAACTAGCTTTAAAAATCAATAATAATATATAACCCATTCCGATATTATTAAAATTTATCCCTATCACATCGTAAACATACTCTTGAAACACCATATTCAAAACCATAAACATTGCTACATTGATACACAAAGAAAAGAATATTAATTGTAAAAACTCGTAAATGTTACATTCAAAGAAAGCCTTTTTACTATAGCCCATAATTTTAAACACATTTCTTTCTCTATCTTTTATTTTATTCTCACTATTTATTAAAAGCCCGCCTATACATAAAATAATACCAGAAAAAATTATTAGAATAATTGCAATTAAATTGATTAAATTTTTCAAATTCTTTTCAATACTACGTATTGTAGAACTACTAGAAAACGCCCTTACATAATTATTCGATTCGTTAATATTT
Organism: Clostridiaceae bacterium JG1575; assembly: GCA_002838815.1. Classification (GTDB taxonomy): domain Bacteria; phylum Bacillota; class Clostridia; order Clostridiales; family Clostridiaceae; genus JG1575. Next base: position 3,747 of record LQGW01000008.1, read on the forward strand.
TTAACCCAATCGTCAACATTCACTCCATCCTTTAATTTTATGTATATTGCAGAAGCAACTTTTTGTTCGCCTGAAATACCTTTAATGCTCTTAGCTACATTAAGATTAATAAACATGGCGTCATCAATTCCGAGTCAAGTCCAAAATCTTGTGTAAAAGTTCCTAGTACAA
>LQGW01000009.1 GCA_002838815.1 Clostridiaceae bacterium JG1575
TGGCGTGGTGTTTCCTACCTTATGAATGGTATGCAAGAGATACCTCAAGAAAAATACAATCCATCTTTAGAGCAAGAATGGAAGAGGGTGTCAACGCCGAACTAAAATTGACGGTCTGTCGATCGTGTCCGGTTTCTCTTGAAATCTGTCTTATGCTTTTTCCTTTTTCATTGAACTCGTATCTGATATGATAAATATGCTCCATTGTTAACATCTCCTATAACCATCCCTTCAGTTGTTGCTAACTAAAAGGATATTGTAATTAGGGGGTTAGCAGTGGAGTATTTACTTTCCACCTGGTAGGACTCTTAGCTTCCACAGTGGCTGGTTTCTATATTGCCATACACATTGACCCGTAGGACTTCCTGAACATATGCGGTAAGTCCATTGATGGACAAACGGAAATCCACAGGTTTGGAGATGAGATAAATCTTTTTCTCCGGCTTATAACCATGATAATTAGACAAGCTGAACCTCCTATTTTAGACATACCCTAATGGTATTGAGGTTCAGCTTGTTTTGCTATGTGGTATTTATTTAGCGCTTACGAAAATCGCATACGACAGCCCATAGAAGGAGCACCTAGATTCTACCCCCATCCGGAAGATGAATCTAGGTGCTCTTATTTACCGCTTACGATACAAGGAATATTTTTGAACAGAAAATAAGAGTTGCCGACAAGACCTGATACCAACGGTCAACGAATCGGTATAAAAAGGCCGTAAAAAAGAGCCAACAACCGTCATTGTTGTACAGTTGTTGGCTCTTTTTCGACCTTTTCCATTAAGAATGGCTTGGATAGGGGCTTTAGGGGTTTTGTGGCGGAGAGTGTGGGATTTGAACCCACGGATGCTTGCACATCGCCGGTTTTCAAGACCGGTGCCTTAAGCCGCTCGACCAACTCTCCAAAACGAACTACAACAAATGATATCAAATCCTCGCTCGATGTGTCAATCGTTGAGAGCGAAGGGATAGGCCTTCTTCAGCGGTGGTTGCCTGTGAGATGTTGACCCGCTTTGCCAATCAC
>LQGW01000010.1 GCA_002838815.1 Clostridiaceae bacterium JG1575
TTGTACTAGGAACTTTTACACAAGATTTTGGACTTGACTGGAGGAAGCTATTTAGGAACTTGTTTTATTCAGAAAGAGCCATTTTATACAGCTCAAAATGTAGGTGTATTGCAGGAAAAAGAACCTTTGTCAATTCATACTAAATTATTTATTGCCACATTGATAAGAAATGAATGCAAAGTCAAATATCAGGCTTTTGGAAGAGAATTGAATTCTCATTTCAGAAAAGATTTTACTATAAAATTACCAGTTTTAAAAAAGGATAACAAAGTAGTTATAGATCAAACAAAGAAATATTCGGATGAAGGATATATTCCTGATTGGGAATGGATGGAAAACTATATGAAGAGTTTGCCATATGGGGATAGAGTTGATTTTTAAGTATATTATCTAAGTAGTTCTAAGAAGTAAATTTAAAATACATTAATTAAATGGGGGATGACATCTATGTCATTAGTTGTAAAAGTATTTGATATTAGTGTGGAAGTAAAGTCTAATTCAATTGATGATAGCCAAGAAAAAAATATATTAAAAATATTTGATGAATTAAGTGAAGAAACTCATTTGATTACAAATTGTTTCTTAGATCAAGAGTCAGAAAATTATAAAGATAGTCCAATATACTATTTTAATGAAGCAGATAACAAAGTTGATTTTGATTATAAGAAAATAGCAGAGGATTTGTTGAAAGCAGAATGTAAAGCGGATGATACAAGAAATAGTACGATAAGAGAAGGTTTATTATTTATAAAAGTTAATAACAATTTTATTACCATTATGAAATTGGAAAAATTAACAGTTATTGATAAAGATACCTACGAAATTAAGAGTGAATTAGGAAAAGAAAAAGATTATTTTAAAGTTTGTACTTTCAAAGGGGACTATAGTGATATTAAGATAATTGATAAAAATAGAACTGCTGCAAAATACTGGTATCAAAAATTTTTAGGACTTACAAGGAAACAAACATTTGAAGATAGTACGAAGGAAGTAGTAAATCTTATAGAAAAAGATCAGTTTTTTCAACAAGAAATTGTTGAAAAAGAAAATTATGAAGAAATAAAAAGGTTTACAGAATACTATATGTTTGATAATAAAAAATTTGACAAATCTGATTTATTTAATGAGTTAAATAGCAGCGGACTAATTGAATTAGAAAAAGAAGATGAGCTGTTCTCAGCAGAATCAGAAAATATAGATGCTGATTTTGATATTTCTGAAAAGGCACTGAATAATAAATATAAAAGAACAATTTCTACCTCTGATGAAATTACAATCACTACAAAAAATTATTTGGAGAGTCTTAGAGATAATGAATTAAACTTTGATGAAAAAAATAAAAAAATTACGATTATGATAGATGATGACTATTTAACTAATGTAAAGGAGGAACTAGGGGGTGAATGATTTATTATCTTGGAAGAATACTTCGCTAAAAATAGATTCTAACATCAATGAGAATTCTTTATTAATTGATGCTTTGAAAAATAGAGAAATACCTTTGCGAAAAGATGGGTCAGAGTATACATTAGAAAATCAAGAGTCTTACTATATATTAGAAGATAATTTCATTAATCAATCTAAAAATTTGTCCACGATAATTATGAAATATTCACAAAAAAATTATGATAAATTAAGCCAAGTTTATATTTCTAACATTGGGGAGTTTCGGGATCTTAAAATTGCATCAAAAGATAAGAATGTTTATGATAAAATTATAAAAGAAAATAGGATAGATGCTGATATTAGAAATTTCCCTATTTCTTTAAATGTATTAAATGAAGCTCTAGATAACAAGAATCATAAGTCTATTCTATTTATAGATATATTGATTCTTTTTGCTCTTGCAACTGTAAGCAATTATAACGCAGAAGAAGTAGAAGCAGAATTTAGAATTGAAGATAAAAATTATAAGGTTAAACTAAGTATTATTGATTCTAAGCCATTACATTTGTATCCTATTTATGATTGGATATTTAATGAAGAAGAATATGAGGAATCATATAATGTAAAACTTCAAGTTGTCAGGCAAGTGATAATTAATAAAAATGACATTAAAGATGTTAAAGGAGTGCTTGAGGATAGTAAATTAGCTTACAAACGAATAGTTTCCCAAAAAACCAATGAATATTTTGAACAATTAAACCAACTAAAAGATGATTTTCTAATTTTATCAAAGAACGAAAATACCTCTCTTAGAACACTAAATCTTACATTTTTTGCTTGGCTAGGTTATTTAGGATTGGAGCTTTTCAATATAATAGTTAACTATAAAGGAGAAGATATAATCCCATATCTTTTATTTTCAGACGGGGCTAAGAAAGGCATAGTTTTGTTAATGTTTATTGTTGCTTTAATTTTTATTTTTAATGCCTATAGGTTAGAAATTAAGTCATTAGGAGAAACATACAAGGTAATTAAGGAAATATATGAGGATAAAATATTATTTAAAACAGAGTTAGAGGGTAGTAGCAAATTTGAAGCAATAATAAAGAAACCAGAAATAGGTAGACCTCAAATGTTAGTATTCTTTATATTTTTGTTCGCACTTATAATAAGATTTTTCCTAACATTCCCCTGGTAATTAAACCGGAACTGGGACTGGAACGGGTAAAATAAATTAAAAATGTACTTGAATCATACGAACAGAACGAAAATGAACTATTAAATAACAGCTAATTTGAAAGCTTTTGCATAAAGTTGATGATAGAAAATGAAGAGTGGGAATAGTACCCAGTGAAACGAGCGATAGCGAAGTTGAACTGTAGGTACTACCCCTGTCAGAGTCATCAGAGTCAAACAGTAGGGACGGTTCTTTTTGTTTGAAGTTAGTAGTCCGCAACCTACGGCGTGGAATAGTAAATAAAAGTCTTGGAACCTTTGGAAACAGAGGAACCAAGACTTTTTTGTTGTTTGGAGGTACTATTTTAGTACTATTTTATTAAATAAAAGCTTAATCGTATCGAATTGCATACGTATAGAATTCGAAATCTTATTCCTGGTACCGATATAAATGTCGGTGGCAACTAGTGGATATGTCATTTTAAATCCGTCGAATTCGAAGGGTTTAAAATTTGAATTCACAAGATAATAACGAGACAGTCACGAGAGAATCTATCTAACAAGAGCTAGTAAAATCCAAGCTTTGGGATTATAAAACCTTATATTACTAATAAACTCACGAGATAAGCACATGATATTTTCAAGCAGAATTCTTTTTATTTTATTGATTTAGAACATATTTAACTAATAACTCTTGCAAAGGTATAAGCTATTGGTAGTGTTGTTGGAGATGACTAACTATCATTTGTAATTGGGTTATCATTTCTTTACTACCTATTCTTGGTATATACTTTGTTGCAGATCCTCTACCAACCATTTCAATTTTTTCTGTAGCTAATAAACTTTCAATAGCTTTTCTACTTTGATACTCACTCAAATTTAGTAATTCTTCAATATTACGTTTCGAGATGGGTCCAGGAGCTTTAACAATACATTCAAAGACTCTTTTTTCTTTGGTTGTCAATTCTGGATAAGAATCCGTTAAATCAATATACCATAACTTTAGTTCTGTAGATTCTAGATTTGTGTAAATTTCAGGAATCCTAAACTTATTATTAACTGCGGATTTAAATATTTGAGGACCACCAAATCCTTGCCGTTCTGATTCACCTAACAGACGAAATAATTTCATAATTATTTCATTTCTTGGTTTAGAAATTCCGCCTTGGACAAATTCACTAATAGATATTAGCATTGTACCAGGATTAATAAATCGCAACCATCCATCAAATATTTCAATCTTAATTGAAGGGAATCCCAAATCATAATCAGCATGAGCCATTGTGTTAATAAATGATTCTCTAATAGCTTCATTAAATTGTTTGTTTTCTACTCTAACATTTTTGTCATCTAGTTTGAATTCGCTAAGAATTACTGAATTTAGCTTTTCCTTAACAATATTGTAGAAATTATAAATATTCATCTGATGCTCAGCCGGTTCATCAGTAGCTACACGATCAGTCCATCTTTCGTTGTTACCTTTTCGATTAAAATAATCCATATGAAAAGATGGGTAGATTTCTCTTATTGAATTATATTTACCTAAGAATAATAATACTCCTTTTGTAGGATTAACTTTATTAGTAGTTCTATTTTTACGCATAACTCCAATTTCGATTAAGAATTCTTCAGGACTAAGAGATTCATATCCATTATTAGGATATCTTAATGTAACCCTTTCTTTAAATGAAACTAGAGAAATAGGATCTAGATCATCTATAGAAAAATGTTCTAATATAAGGGAATCCACTTGTGGAGAAGAATTACGCATAATAATCTTTAATTCATCATCTTTCATAAGCTTATCTCCATCTCCTGTTCGGATATAAGATTTAGTAATATCATTGTTTATATAAACAGGTTTTTTACTCCAGGGAGCCTCTCTAACTTTTATAATAATTATTGATATATTATATTCAAGTTTTTGAATAGTAATGTCTTCATTATTTAAAGAATTATAGCTAACCTTATTCTGATTTGACAATTGATTCCATAAATCTGTGCGGACTTTTTCTGGATTATTAACTCCTGAAACTATATTTTCTGGATAGCCTTCTTCTACACCTAGTATAATTAATCCACCTTTAGTATTAGAAAATGAAGAGTATGTTTCCCAAAAGCTTTTAGGTAAGGAATTTGTTGCTTTTTTTAATTCGATTATATGTTTTTCTTTTATCTCGTTAATATTATTAACTATTGTATCATAATTAAACATATATTTAATATTTCACCTCCATATAGATAAAACACAGATGTTTCTATAGTATAGATAAATACCAGAGAATCTTTATCTTTTTTTAATATAATTATTGTACAAGTATGTTTAAGTGGCACTTATGTTATATTTGACCTATAGTTCTTACTTACTAGGCAATAAAATTAGATTTATATAATAGTAATGAGATATTCACAGGATATTAAACTGATTGAACATCCTGGAAATACATAACTTCAGGATTAAAATAATAATAAGTATTATTATTTCACGAGATAATCACATGATATTCACGAGATAACAGTATCACCTAATCCTAGTAAAATAGGCATTTGTAAATTTAAAATATTAACAATTACTATTAATTCGATAGATAATCACAAGATAGCCACGAGATAAATTCTAACTCTCTTCAATATGATATTTATAATTTTTCATTTCATTTGTATAGCCCACATTCCCATCAGCTTCAATATCAATCTTAGGATTAGAATTGTCATCTATTTTAAATAATAATTTCATTATATTCTCAACATTATAAGGATAATCTGCATCATAGATATAAGCTGTGTTAATCTTTAAAGTAAGTATATTATATCTATTTCCATGTTTTGTTTCAAATATAAAAAGATATTATTTAAGTCCTTCTTCATAATGTTTAGCCATTTAAATTCCTCCCAAATATTTATATTTCTATTATATCATTGTTCGGAATTTATTTGTCCTATTTAGTATAGCCTATCCATCAATAACTTTAGATAGAGACTTCATCTTAATATCCTTTACTGGAACTGGGACTGGAACGGGTAAAATAAATTGTAAATGTATCTAAAACATATGGACAGAACGAAAATGAACTGATAAACAATGGCTAAAATAAACGTTTTTGCATAGAGTTGACGATATTAAATGAAGAGTGGGAATGATTTTAGAGGTCTGAAAAAGCCCGGGAACACTGGACTTTTTGAGAACTAAACCCATTCACGGCAACGAAATGGCAACATTTTTTCATTATTCATAAAAAGAGAGCTAACTGATTTTGATTAAGTCAGTTAGCTCTCTTTTTATTTTAGCCGTTTATATTGTAAGCGCTAAATAAATACCACATGGCAAAACAAGCTGAACCTCAATACTATTAGGGTATTCTAAAATAGGAGGTTCAGCTTGTCTAATTATCATGGTTATAAGCCGGAGAAGCAGATTTATCTCATCTCCAAACCTGTGGATTTCCGTTTGTCCATCAATGGACTTACCGCATATGTTCAGGAAGTCCTACGGGTCAGCCCATCTTGCGGTAGTTGCTTTCTCTTTTGTAATAAGGCCAAGGATAAGATCAAGATTGTCCATTGGGATTTTAATGGGTTTTGGCTCCACTACAAGCGACTGGAAACTGGTCGGTTCGCCTGGCCCGATCAACGGGTAGAACCCTATGAATGAACCAGGTCGCAATACGATTGGTTGATGAATGGATTAAGCATCAATCAACGCGATGGTTTTTGGGAAGTTCTATAGTCAAAAGTGGTCTAGAAAGAGATTCAAAAAAGCCTTGGAATACTGATAAAATCAGGGTTCTAAGGCTTTTTTGAAGTGTAAAATGTGGTAATATTAAGGGATGGAAAAAGCAACATACACCTCAAAAAACCAACCGAATAACACGCAGACACTCCAGCTTCTTGACCAGGATCAACTCATAGAACTCATGCTAAAACTGCAGGAGCAAATTCAAGCTTCTTCAAGCGAAAATGAAACGCTTAGAGCTGAATTGGAGAAATTCAAAGAGTACTATCGCTTGGCTGCTCAAAAGCGCTTTGGTCGCTCCAGCGAAAAGACAGATCCGAACCAGTTGAAGTTCGAAGGGTTCGATGAAGCGGTTGCCATCGTCGAAGAAGCAGAAAAGCCCATTGAGGAACCTACGGTAGAAGAGCTCAAAGAGAAAAGAGCGGCTCGCAGAACCAAGGGAAATGTAGGAGCAAAGAAAGAGTGTTTTGCTGACCTTGAGGTGGTTGAAGTCATTCATGATATTGAGAGTAAGGTTTGTGATGCCTGTGGTTCCCCACTCAGATTTCTCAAAGATGAAGTCCGTGAAGAGATTGAAGTGATCCCTCCGCGCTTCATTGTTAAAAAACACATCACAAAGATCTATAGCTGCCAGAGCTGTGAAAAGACCAATACCGAAGGGTCTGCTATTAAGAAAGCACCGGCCCCTATCCCCGCTTTTCCGGGCGGGTTTGGATCGGTGTCTTTGGTCGCCCATATTCTTGCAAAGAAATACTGTGAAAAAGTACCCTTTTATCGGTATGAAAAATTGCTGGCCGATGAAGGGATCTATATATCCCGATCCACCATGGCCAACTGGTCGATTTCAGCTTCTGAGAAATACCTAGAACCAGTCTACAAACGACTGAGGGAGCATCTCGTGAAGCAGAGGATCATCCACGGGGATGAAACACCTTTCCAAGTCCTGAAAGAGGATGGTAAAAGTGCCAAAAGTAAATCCTACATGTGGCATTTCTCCTCAGCGGCAGTGGAGGGTCGGCAAGTCTCTTTGTACATGTACCGACCGGGACGCCACGGCAAATATGCAGCAGAATTCCTGGCAGGATTTGAGGGCTATCTGCAGACCGATGAGTATGCCGGATACAACCTGGTGCCGGGAATTACCAGGGTTGGCTGCCTAGCTCATGCTAGGCGAAAGTTTACCGACGCCGTGACGGCCATTCCGGAGAACGCCAAGGGGCGAAACACCGTAGCCCATGAAGGGGTGCGTCGCTTTGATGAGCTGTTCTATCTGGAGAAAAAGATAGCACACTTACGAGGAAATGAACGATATGAACGACGCCTGGACCTGGTGAAACCCAAGGTTGAGGCGCTACAGGAATGGCTGAGAAAAGAGCGAATGATGGTCACCCCGAAAAGCAAGCTGGGGGAGGCCATTGCCTACAGCCTGAATCACTGGGAGAACCTGACGAGGTTCCTTGTTGATGGAGATTTAGAACGGTCCAATAATCGGGCAGAACGTGACATAAAACAATTCGTCATCGGCCGAAAGAACGATCTTTTCAGCGACTCAGTAAGGGGGGCCGATTCCTGTGGAATCCTCTTTAGCATCGTAGAAACTGCAAAAGCTAACGATCTGAACCCAACAGCCTATCTTGCCTATCTCATGGAAGAGCTAAGCCAAAATAGGCAAACGGACGAGAAATTAGAAGACGTCATGCCTTGGTCAAAGAAAAGTCCAGAAGAGATCCGAGTAAAGAAAAAAGCATAGCAAGAAGGCACCTATATCCTGACATACTTCTTGGTCAGAATATAGGTGCCTTTATTTAGCGCTTACGATATAATGTATCCTAAGAATAATTTAAAAAAGGATGTGAGAATTTTGGCAAATAAGAATTATACAAAGCAAATTATTAACGACTACTGTGTTTTAGATACAGAAACAACAGGATAGTCAAGTCCAAAATCTTGTGTAAAAGTTCCTAGTAC
>LQGW01000011.1:0-72610 GCA_002838815.1 Clostridiaceae bacterium JG1575
TTGCTCAAGGTAAGATTATTACAGCCCCTTATGGGCGCACGTTCATAATGTTTAAAAATGGTGTAAAGTCGCTTTCTGCTTGTTTCTCACTATCTATACCATTATTGATGGCAATAAACCTTACTCCCTTTTCTTTGAAAAGTATTTCGGTATAAAAACCTACTTTGAGGTAATCTCTGCCAAACCTACTCATATCTTTTACTATCACAGTAGATACTTTGTTTTCTTCTACTGCTTTTATCATCTTTTGAAATCCCTCTCTATCAAAGGTTGTTCCACTTACTCCATCATCGGTATAGTGATAGATATTTACAAAGCCGTTTCTTTTAGCATAATTTTCAAGTAACTGCTTCTGATTGGTGATGGAATTACTTTCTCCTTGCATTTGATCATCACGACTTAAACGCTCATAAAGGGCTGTTTGTCCTGTTCTTTTCATATTTTACATGAGAATTACCTCCTTTCAAAGTTTTTATTATTTTCTCTGTCCCTAAGAGGTTAATCCTTTGGGGACGGTAACCGAGCACTCCAGAGGCGTCCCTATTCCCGTTGGTTGTGTTCATCGCCTCTGCGCCGCTTCGACCATCCCTGGATTCTGGTTGCAGGAACGGGTGACCCTGCGATTTTGACAACTGGATCAGCTGGTAACAGGCTTTGTAGAATCCATGAGGTCGGCGGCTCCCGTTTTTAACGTGGTCCTCAAGATAGCTGGTTCAGAGGACTCGTTTCCGAGCATCCTCGTTAGGACCCTGCTCCTTGCTCTTTATCGCTCATTGAGGCTCTCGGTAGTTTCCTTCAAAACTTCTGCAAGAAAGGCGGGACCTAAGTCCCGCCGCAGGAAGTTCAAGAGTAGAGTTTGTTGCCAGGAGGTTATTAAGGTTCTTCCCGATGGTGGTTTACTTCAGATGCGCTTCAAACCAATCCGTCATTTCTTTTAAGCGGCGAACCCGGTGGATGGGCTTTCCACTGCGAGATAATTCGTGGGTTTCTCCGTGGAAGATGCACATTCTGGCTTTGCAGCCATGCACGCGCAGGGCGGTGAACATCTGCAGGGCTTCAGGGATCCAGCACCGGTAATCCTCATCGGAATGGATGAAAAGGGTGGGGGTGGTGCAGCGGTCGGCGTATCGTACCGGGCTGTGCTCCCACATCTTTTCCGGATTGTTCCATGGGTCGGATGCATTCTGATCGTTGGCAAAGTAATAACCGATGTCGGAGGTGCCGAAAAAGGAGATCCAGTTGGAGATGGAGCGCTGGGAGGCGGCGCAGGCAAAGCGATCCGTGTGACCGATGATCCAGTTGGTCATAAAGCCGCCGTAGGAGCCGCCGGTGACGCCCAAGCGGTTCTCATCGAGCTCGGGATAGGTTTTCAAAACCTCATCGGTGAAGTCCATCAGGTTGTCAAAATCCACGGTGCCGTAGCGTCCTCGGATGTCGGCAAAGGCATTGCCTTTGCCGTCGGATCCTTTGGGGTTGCAAAAGAACACAAAATAGCCAAGGTTTGCCCAAACTTGCATTTCATGAACAAAGGGGGACCCATACACCGTTTTGGGACCGCCATGGATGACGAGGATGCCGGGGTACTTTTTGTTCTTTTTAAAGTCGACGGGCTCTAAGACAAAGCCGTTGACGATGTCGTCGCCTTCCCCCGGGATCCGAAGGTTTCGAAGCGACCCGAGGCTGTGCTCTTTTAAATAGGCATCATTGAAATGCGAGCGTTGCAAGGCCTTTCGGTCCTTGATTTCATAGAGCTCCTGCAGGCCTTGAGGGGCCATGGCTACGGCCAACACGCGGCCTTGTTTCGATACATCAAAGCCGTCTACAGAGCCGTCTTCGTCATAAAGCACCTCGATGGTGCCTTGAGGGTTGATGCGTTTTAAGAAGGCGTCGGTATCGTTGGTTTCCACATAGTAAATCCAACCGTCGTGTACGCGAAGGCTCTCGGAACCGCCGTAGCGCATATCGGAATTTACTGTAGAGCCAAAGGTGACATCCATCTCTTCTGCTAGGGGAGAGAGGTTTTTGTCGTTTAGGTTCAAAAGATACGGTACGGCGTTTTCGTTGAGGCCGTAGGTTTTACCCTCGGAGATCAAGACAAAAGCCTGATCGTCATTGAGGAAGCGAGCATCGTGGTAGCGGCGTTTTTTCATCTTCAGATCGTTGAGCTTGCCCGAAGCTACATCTAGAATGAAAAGTCGGCTCTCCAGATCATGCACGCCCTTATTTTCAGAAACAAGAACCAAGGCTTTGGTTCGCGAATCATTGAGCTCACAGCTTTGAACGCTGGTTTTTCCCTTAGTGAGCAGGGTGATTTTCTCCGTTTTAGCCTCGTAGAGGCAAAGGCGGCGTCGGCGGCCGGCAATAAAGCCCGCCCCATTGCTCCAAAAAGGCAGTTCTTCAACGACCTCATAATCTTTTTCTTCTTTGCGACGTTTTTCCTCGGCCTCTTGGTCCTCTTTTTTGCTCAGGCGGAATAAATCCTTGCCCTGAAGGTCTGAGGAGATGGTGAACAAATACCGGTCTTCGGGCAAAATCTGCAACCCCTGAGCGATCGCTGGAATGGAGAAAAAACGCTCAGCCTCGCCACCCTCGGTGTCGATGCGGTAGACGAAGGTCCACTCCTTTGTCTTTTTTTTCTCTTCTTCCTCTTTGCTTCGCACGGCGGTGAACAAAAGGTGCGTATCGTCCTGCCAGACAAAGGAGGAGACCTCGCCGGAAGCGGTCAAGCGCTTTGGAGTTCCTTCTTTGGCGGGGCACAGCCAAAGATCGCTGCGGTAGGTGTTTTGCTCTAAATCCGCTTCGGTCTTAACAAAGGCTAGACAGTCGCCCGAAGGGTTGAACTCGGGAGCGCTTAAAAATCGAATATCCTTGAGATCTTCCATTAGTACTTTTTTCATAGGATGGGGCAATCCTCCATTTTGAATTGAGATTGATTCCAGTTTACTACAAAGGATTGCATTTGCGCACGTTTTTCCGTGCGGGAAAAAGGAGAGGGGCTCGGAAAAAGGGAACGCAGGAACGAGAATCTGACCTCGTCATTCCGTACTATAATAAAGAGGAAGAAAGAGGGGAGCAAAAGATGATGCAGCGCACCCCCCAACTACTTACTCTGCGATATCTATGGGTCGGCGCGACCGCGCTGGCAGTGATTTTGAGTCCAAAGGGGCACCGGCTCATGGGACTCATGGCCTTTTTGTGGCTCTTGATCCTCAGCCAGTACCGGCTTTTTATGGCGCCGGGACTTTTGGCGCAGCGCCTGCTCTTTTTTAAGGCGTGCTCTTCTTCATGGTTTGTCGAAGCCTTGGGGCGGAGTATATCCCTTGAGCGGACTCATGATGATGGATGGGGTGCTGTTTTTTGAGGGCAAGGAACGCTTTTTTTGCGCCGCGTCACCTTCCGTTTTTCCAAAGAGCGCTGGCGCCTCAATGAAACCCAATCCTGCGTCCTCTTCCGGGTCGTTCAGGAATGTTTGTCCAACAGCGTACGCCACGGAGAGGCTCAAAACATCAACGGTCACTTGGGGTACGGGGTTCCCCTGACGCTTAAGGACGACGGCTTGGGAACTGAGCACATCGGCCTGGGGCCTCGGCCTCACGGGCATGAAGGAGCGTCTGGAAGAGCTGGGGGGGCGCTTTAGCTTGGACTCTGCCCTGAAGAAGGGCTTTTGCAGTCGGAGAAGACTGCCCCGAGTCCCCAAATTCATTCTCTCGCCCAAAGGAGGATCCGCCCATGAATAACATCCGGTTGTTGATTGGCGATGATGTAAAACTGATCCGCGAAGGACTTAAAATTATCCTTGAACGCTTTGGCGACATCGAGGTGGTGGGTATGGCCCAGGTCAAAGAGGAGGCCTTGGCGCTTTGCCAAAGCGCGGCCCCTCAAGTCGTTTTGATGGATATTCGGAGGCCCGGATGCGATGGAGTAGAGGCCGCGCGACGCATCCACGCCCGTCATCAAGACATTCAGGTGCTCATTTTGACGACCTTCTCGGACATGGACTACATTGAAGGAGCCCTGCGCCAAGGAGCGGCCGGGTATCTTTACAAAGATTCCGCCCACAATGTGATTTACGAAGCCATCAAAGCGGCATCTCGGGGGAGCATCGTGGTGCCCCCGGCGGTTGCCCGCCAGTTGCTCTCCCATGTGGCGCTGCAAAAATTCAAAGGAAGAAACCGATCGCAAGATCTGACGGCGCGAGAAATTACCTTCATTCGCTTAGGGACTCAAGGACTGTCCAATAAAGAAATCAGCCGTCCGCTTTTTTGGTCGGAGGGCTCGGTAAAAAAACCAAATCAGTCAAATTCTTTCCAAGTTATTGCTGCGTGATTGCACTCAGTTGACGATCCACGCTTACGAAAACGGACGCGCGGGCGGAACATAAGATCTGGCCCGGAGATTTAAAAGGAGGATTCCCATGCATCAACTGTTGAAACGACGCCCAAGACCCCTCCTCATCTGCTGCCTTACCCCTTTTTTATTCACGGCCTGCTCCTTTTTTGGCGGCGCGCCCGCCACGGGAGCCCCTCCGATCCCCAAGCCGCCCGCCACCGTCGCCACCAACAGCCTGCCGCAAACCAAGCCCGTTCCTCACCCCGCTACCCAGCCGTCCGCCTCTTTGCTCGACGGACTCTCTCTCCAAGCGAGGATCCGCTTGATGCTCATGGTGCGCTATGAATCATTGCCTCCTGGAGACGCAGCCCGAGAATATGGAGGCTATATGTTCTTCGCGCCTTTCTTTGAAGGGCAAACCCCCGAGGGAGTCCAAAAAACCTTAAAGAAGCTCAATGAATCAGTGAAGACGCCCTATGGCATGCTCTTTGCCGTGGATGAAGAAGGAGGCCCGGTGACTCGGGTGTCGAAATTTTCGCAGTACGGGCACGACCAATTTCGCGCGCCGGGGTCCATTTATCGCGCCGGGGGCACCGCGGCCTTGCAAGAGGATGCCAACGAGAAAGGCGCTTTGTTGCGAAGTCTTGGCCTGAACATGAATTTTGCGCCTGTGGCGGATGTGTCCTTAGATCCAGAGAGCTTTATTTATCCAAGAACCCTTGGCGTTTGCGCGCAAAAAGCAGCCCCGGCCATTCAAGTCCTGGTCGGGGCCCAGGAGGCCAACGCCGTCGCTTCGGTTTTAAAGCATTTCCCAGGCTATGGGGACAGTGCGGATACTCACGAAGAAATGGTTCGAGATGCCGCGCCATTGGAAGAAGTGCGCAATCGCTGGCAGACGTTTCGAGTCGGTATTGAGGCGGGAGCCTCAGGGGTGATGGTCTCCCACCTTATCGTGGACGCGCTGGATCCCGGCCGGCCCGCGAGCCTTTCGGCCAAAGTGGTCTCGATGCTGCGTAAGGAGCTGAATTTTCAAGGCGTAGTGCTTACGGACGATCTGGATATGGGGGCCATTGGGGAAGTTACAAAGGACCCGGCCGTGGCAGCCATTCAAGCAGGCAACGATCTCTTGCTGACGTCCAAACCCGAGGAATTTCTCCAACGCATTGAAAAAGCGGTGGCCGCGGGGGAAATCAGTCCGCAGCGCATCAATGCGTCGGCTCTGCGCGTCTTAAAGCTTCGAGAACACCTGGAAAAAAAGGCCGCCACCCTCGAAGCTCAGCCCTAAAAGAGGCGGAACGAAGGAGCGCCTTTCGGAAAAAAACCAAAAAATAAAACAGCGAAGCCTCCTTCTAAGGGTTCGGTTGGAAGGAGGCTTCGCCCTGTCCTTTTGCGTTGCCAGAAGCTAAAGGCAGGGGCAACGCAAAAGGATCGAAGCTATTTGCTGAAATTATCGAAATAGCCGCTGATGTAGACGATGGGGGTTCCCTTGTCCCCGGAGCCCGACGTTAGATCGCAAAGAGATCCGATGAGGTCGGTCAAGCGCCGGGGGGTGGTCCCTTGGGAGACCATTTCCCCCCGAAGATCGGGGTTCTTTTGAGCGATGTAATCGGCGATGGCGTGATTGAGAGCCTCCCCCGACAACTCTCGAAAATCATTGTCGGCAAGGTACTTGATTTTCACCTCATTGGGGGTTCCCTCCAGTCCGTCGGTGTAGCCAGGGGACACAACGGGGTCGGCAAGCTCCCAGATCTGGCCCACAGGATCCTTGAAGGCGCCATCGCCGTAGACGAGGACCTCAGGGCGCGCCCCCGTCGCTGCTTCGAGCCGTTGCTGAATGTCCCGCACTAAGAGGTCACAATCTCTTGGGAAAAGCTTCACCTCTTCTTCGGTGGACTTATTGGACCCCAAAAGACCATATTCTTCATTGTATCCGTGGTGCAAACTGACTTGCGAGAGCAAATCCTGCAAAGACAAAATGCAGCGGGCGCCGGCTTTTTCCAAGAGACGTCGCGTCCGTTTGCGCGAGTGGATGTCGCAGTGGATGACGCAGTCGGTAAAGGAGAGAACGGCTTCGGGGGCGTTGGCAAAGCGCAGCGTGCAGCGGCACCCTTCGCCTTCAATGATGGAGCGGTAATATTGGATGTAGTCCACATGGGTGAAGGGGTGTTGTATGGTGCCGAAGGCTGCGCGGAACTGTTCTTCATCCAAAACATCCCGCCAGGGATTGATGCCCGAGGCGTCCAGGGCATCCAGAGAAATCAGATGATTGCCCACCTCATCGCTGGGGTAGGAGAGCATCAGTACAATTTCCTCCAAGCCCCGGGCCATTCCTTTTAAAAGGATGGCGAAGCGATTGCGGGAGAGGATGGGGAAAATCACTCCGCATTTTTTACCGCCGGTCTTTTTGCGCACATCCTCGGCGATGTCACCCACGCTGGCGTAATTCCCCTGAGCTCTGGCCACAATGGATTCGGTGAGGGCAACGATGTCCCGGTCCGCCATGGTGAGCCCCTCGGAGGAGAGATACTGAAGGGCGGTATCGGTGACCATCTGGGCCAGATCGTCGCCGCGGCGGATGATGGGGGCCCGAAGACCTGAGACTTTGGTTCCTACAATTCGATCCAATGGAATATACCTCCTGGTATGAAAAAGAATCCCCGGGACAAGGAGCCTTTGGGCGCGTGCGCCGGGTGTCATGAAAAAGAGGACGGCCCGTTCCTTGGGACCCACTTCTTTGAACCCCCTTATTCTACCATCAGATGGGGAAAAATAAAAAAGACGCAGCAAGGGTCCCTTAAGGAGTTAAAAAAAGGAGGGAAAGGAGGGAATCTATCAGGACGATGGTTTCTTTGACGCATATCACCCAGCGATTTGACGACAAGCTTGTTTTGAATCGTATCGAAATGGAATTGGCCAAAGCGAGATCTTCGCCCGCATCGGCCCCAACGCAGCCAGAAACTCCACCCTCATCCACGTTCTCTGCGGCCTGCTAAAGGCGGACCGTGGCGAGGTGCGCATCGGAGGGCAGGATTTGGCGAAAGAACCCATCGCCTGCCAACGCCTCATGGGATTGGTTCCCCAGGCTGTGGCTGTGGAAAAAGAGCGCTCAGCCTGGGACAATCTCGAATACTTCGGCGCCTTCTAGGGCCTCTCGGGAAGAGCTTTGAAAGAGCGCATCAAGGAATCGCTAGAAGCGACGGGTCTTACCGAAGGCTCCCGAGAAAAAGTCAAAAAGTTTTCCGACGGCATGCTTCGCCGGCTCAACATTGGGGCTGCTCTGCTCCACCACCCAGAGTGTTTAATCCTTGATGAGCCCACCGTGGGTGTGGATGCCCAGTCTAGGAGCCAAACCTTTGAGTACCTGCGTCGGATCCAGAAAGAGCGCGGGACCACCATCGTTCACACCAGTCACTGTATGGGGGAAGTGGAATCGCTTTGCAGATGAACCTTCATCATGGATTGGGGTAAGGAAATTGCAGGGGGTAGGCGCGCACAGATTCTTCGCATGAACCCCCAAACCAAAAGCCGGCACCTGAGTTTTCAAGAGGATGATCTTTGGGCGCTTCACAGCAGACTCCCTGCGCCGTTCAAGCTTCGCTTGAGAGGCTTAAGGGGCCGACCGCAAGGAAGAAAGAAAAAAAGCCAATAGGCGCCCCGGCCCCAATCCTTCTTGGGACCGGGGCGTTTTAGGGGGTCTTTGTTCTTTAGGGGTTGCTTCTTGGAGTATAATGAAAAAGGATTTGCCCCAAAAACTTTGGGGATCTTTTGGGGCTCGCCGGGGAAAAGGAGGAAGCGGCATGAACCGAAAAAACAAGGATCTGCTTCATCTGGTCTTGACCATGGTGGGGGGATTTATGGATGCGTATTCTTTTTTGCTGCGGGGAGAGGTTTTTGCCACGGGACAGACGGGAAACTTGGTGCTCATGGCCATCCAGCTCTCCCGATTTCAGTGGCGGGGCGTTCTGCATTATCTGTTGCCCATTACGGCCTTTTGGCTGGGGGTCTTTTTGTCCCGCATTTTGCTCCACGAAGGCTTTGGCGGAGAGGCCAGAGCCTGGCAGCGCGGAACCTTGCTCTTTGAGGTGGCGGCCTTTACCCTCATTGCCTTTATTCCGCTGCAGGTGCCCCATCTTTTGGTCAATGCCCTCATCGCCCTTTGCGCCGCCTTACAGTTTTGCGCGTTTCGCCAGCTGGAAGCGGAAAATGCCCCCTTTGCCTCCGTATTTTGCACAGGAAATATGCGCTCTTGCGCAGAAGCCCTCTATCTTGGCATGGTCTACCACGACCCCAGAGAAATTCGCAAGGCGAAATATTACGGCATGGTTCTGACGTCCTTTATCTTGGGTGTGGTGGTGGGGGTCTTTTTCGTGACCTGGTGGTCCACGTACGCCGCGTTCATCATGGTGGCGCTCTTGCTCTCCGCCTTTTTCCTCCACCGCTACCACCACGGAACCTTGAGGCGATCGGCCAACGCTCGTTAGCTGTCCCAAGGAAAGGTCAAAAAAAAGAAACTCGCCCGCAGAGCGCTTTGGCCCAAAGCGCTCTGCGGGCGGTGTTTTTTACGCTTGCTCTTCTTTTTTGGACCAGTTGGTGAGGTAGAGGCGTTCCACTTCCTCCCAGTTGACCACGTTCCAGAAGGCATTGATGTAGTCGGGACGCTTGTTTTGGTATTTTAGGTAGTACGCATGCTCCCAAACATCCAGGGCCAAGATGGGGTTTAAGCCCGAGGTGATGGGACTGTCCTGGTTCGGGGTGGAGACGATGGACAGCGAGCCATCCTTGGCTTTTACTAAGAAGGCCCAGCCGGAGCCAAAGCGTTTGGCGGCCGCCTCGTTGAATTCCTTTTGGAAGGCCTCCAAGCTACCGAAGGTCTTCTCCAGCGCGTCCTTTAGTTCCCCCTTGGGGCCTTCCCCGCCTTGGGGACGAAGCACCTTCCAAAACAGCGAGTGGTTGATGTGCCCGCCGCCGTTGTTTCTAAGGGCTGTTTTCAGCGATTCAGAGCCTTCCACTTCGTCCAAACGGGCAATCAAATCCCAAATGCATTCATCGGTGAATTCATCCAAGGGGCGATCGGGGAAGAGTCCCTCCAGGGCCTTCATAAGGTTGTTGATATAGCCTTGGTGGTGCTTATCGTGGTGAATTTCCATGGTCTGGGCATC
Source organism: Clostridiaceae bacterium JG1575 (assembly GCA_002838815.1). Classification (GTDB taxonomy): domain Bacteria; phylum Bacillota; class Clostridia; order Clostridiales; family Clostridiaceae; genus JG1575. The sequence continues at coordinate 9,489 of LQGW01000011.1, forward strand.
GATGTGGGGTTCCAGGGCATCAAAAGCATAGGGAAGGTTTGGTAATTTAATCATATTCGACTCCTTTGTTTCATCCGTAACAATAACAAGCAATCCTCGTCAAAAACCTTGATTCATCAAGGATTTGCTCTGTTCTTAGTATACATAAATGATAAGAATTATCAACAAACAAGATGTGAATAAATGGAAAAAGGACCCGCCCTCTTTAAGAAGGCAGGTCCTTTTGTTAGGGCTCAACGGAGGGGAGGATCCGTTGCTGGGTGACGGAGAAAAGGCCTTCCACGGTGAGCTTCACTTCAGGAATAACCGGTAGGGCCATAAAGGAGAGAGAGACGAAGGGATCGATGGGCGCGGGGAGCCCCATGCGGCTGTGAGCCAGATCCTCAAGCTCCACGAGCTTTTGCGACACCTCTTCCACGGGTCGATCGCTGAGCAGCCCGCCGATGGGTAAGGGCAGTCGCCCCAAGACTTGACCTTTTTGCACCAAGACCAGCCCACCATATTGCAAGGCGGCTTCTTTCACGGCGAGGGCAATGTCTTCATCGCAACTGCCGGCACAGATGAGGTGATGGGCATCGTGGGCGATGGTGGAGGCGATGGCGCCTTGAATGGGGAAGCCGCGCAAGGCCACCACCCCTTGAAGGGGCAGGCCGTGGTGACGTTCGGTGTTGGTGAGCTTGGTCATGCCCTGATCGTAGGGGAAGTTGGGTGTGGTGATGGCGCCTTCTTCAAGATTCGTCCAAAGGCTCCCCGGATTCATGACCAAAGCCCGATAGCGCCTGCCGTTCAAGGGATAGGTGCAAGGCAGGGGATCGGCCAGCTGGATGTTCGACTGGGTCCAAGGCGGCGGCGCTCCCAAGGGGCCCATGGGCTGGCCTTTTCGGTAGACGACGCGCCCCGCCGTGAGAACCTCGCGGATGCTCACCGTATGGGGGTCGTCCAAAATGACAAGATCTGCCCGACGTCCAGGGGCCAGCGCGCCTCGATCGTGCAGCCCATAGGCCTCGCAAGCGTTGAAGCTGGCCATGGTGTAGGCGTGCTCCATGGGAATGCCCGCGGCGAGGGCCAAACGAATCAGGTGATCGATGGTGCCTTCCCGAAGAATTTCGTGAGGATGCTTGTCGTCGGTGCAAAAAAAGATGCGTCGCCAATTATCTTTGGTGACTCCGGGCAAAAGGGCGGCGGCATTATGGGCAGCGGTGCCTTCCCGGATTTGAAGGTAAAAACCCAGGCGAAGTCGCTCTTGCATCTCTTCGCGGGTGGAGCATTCGTGTTCGGTGAGGATGCCGCAGCCGGCGTAGGCATTGAGCATTCGCCCGGTCAGCCCCGGAGCGTGGCCGTCTTTCGGACGGTCCTTAAACGCGTTGATCTTCGCCAAGGGCTCGGGATCCCCTTGAACCACCTGGGGAAAGGCCATCATTTCGCCCAGACCCAGCACCTTGGGTTGATCCTTAAGCGCCAACATTTGGGAGAGGGAAAAGCGTTCGCCCGCGTGTTCCACAGGGGCGGAAGGCACGCAGGAGGGAACCATCCAAAGAATGTCCAAGGGCAGATCCTCAGCGCTTTTCATCAACCATTCCATGCCTGTTTTCCCTGCGACGTTGGTCAATTCGTGAGGATCGGCAATGAGGGTGGTTACTCCATGGGGCAGCACCGCCCGGGCGTATTCGGGCGGCGCAAGCAAGGAGGATTCCATGTGCATGTGTCCATCAATGAAGCCCGGGGTGACAAAGCGCCCTTCTAGATCCACCTCTTGTTTTCCGTGGTACGGGCCGATGCCGACAATCGTTCCGTCAAAGAGCGCCAGATCCCCTCGGGTCACCGTCCCTTGAAAGACATCGAGCAAGGTGGCGTTTTTTAAGACCAAGTCCGCCGGGGCATCGCCCCGCGCTACTTGAACAAAGGCAGTTAAATCCATGGGGAGCACCTCCTAAGACTGGGGAGCGGCCAACGGGTCGGGGAGGGATCGGCCTTCCAACATTCGAAGGACAATCTCTTGGGGATCTCCTGAAAAAACAAAGCGGGAGAGGCGCTCGGTCAAGGTCATGGGGCGAAGCCCCCGAGCCTTTTCATCGTTGAGCACCAATAAGTCCGCGGAAAAATCTGGGCAGAAGGCGCCGCAGTCTCCAAAGAAGCGCCCGCTGCCGCGGGTGCCTAAGTAAAAGGCCTCGCTGAGGGTCAAAGGATCGTCCGTGGGGTCCGTCAAATGCAAAAGGTTGGACGTGCGCATGGCGTTGACCATCACTCGGGGGATGAAGAGCGTATTGCCGCCCGCCACGTCGGACCCTAGGCCCATGAGGATGTCGCCGCGGCGCAGAAGATGCGCGCACTTCATCATGCCTGAGGACATATTCAAATTGGCGTTGGGGCAGTGAGCCAAAAAGATCGACTGTGCGGCATAGGCTTCTTCTTCTCGAGGGGTATTGTAGATGGCGTGGGCGAGGATTGTTTGCTGGGGGCGGATGAGGTCGAAGGCCTCATAAACTCCGAGGTAATCCGGGGCTTCGGGATGCAGCGAAGCCACCCAAGCCACTTCATCTTGATTTTCGTTGATATGGGATTGAACGGGTACGTTGTATTGTTGGGCTAAGGCTCCGAGGCCCTGCATCAGCTCTTGGGTGCATGAGGGCACAAAGCGTGGCGTGATCATGGGTCGGATTCTGTGGGAGAGGGACTGGTTTTTCCTAAGCCAGCGCTCCGTGGCCGCTAAGGAATCCTGGGTGGACTCCCGCAGGCCCTCGGGGGCGTTGCGGTCCATATTGACCTTGCCCACATAAGCGATGAGGCCGCTTTCTTGGCCTTGGTCCATCAAAAGATTCGTGGCCTCCTCATGGATGGAGGAGAAGACGCAGGCCCGCAGGCTGCCGCTGCGCCAAAGCGCCTGCCAAAAAGCGGGATAGACCCTCTTTGCATAGGCGGCCTCGGCGTAGCGCATCTCTAAAGGAAAGGTGTAGGCATCGAGCCAGGGCAACAGCGGCAGGTCCATGCCCAGGCCCATGTTGGGGTACTGGGCGGCGTGTACGTGCAGGTCGATGAAGGAAGGAATGATCAAATGGCCGCGATAATCCAGCACCGGGCACCCCTCGGGGGGGCGATCGAAAAAGCCCACTTGGCGGCCTTCTTCGATCAAAAGACAACTCCCGGGGTGTTCCACCAAGAGCTCTGGAGTGGGGGCGCTGATGAAATCCCCCAGAAGGCAGAATCGATTCATGGAGTTCTCCGTTTCGCAGCTTCTTTTTTGCGCTGCAGGGCAGCCAGCACCTCATGGGGGGCGGCGGGCAGTTTTTGGATGACGATGCCCACGGCATCGTTAATGGCGTTTAGGATGGCCGGAGCCACATAGGTCATGACGGGCTCACCGATGCCCTTGGCTCCGTAGGGTCCCGTGACTTCGGGATCCTCGAGGATCACTTTTTTGAGTGGGGGCATATCCATGGCGGTGGGAATGATGTAGCCCGTGAAGCTGTTGTTTTTGATCCGTCCTTGGACGAGCCCCAAGTCTTCCATGAGGGCATAGCCCATGCCCATAGCAAAGCCGCCGTCCATCTGACCTTCCACTAAGGCTGGATTGATGGCCCGGCCGACGTCCTGGGCGGAAATGGCGTCGAGGACCCGCACCCTCCCGGTGCTCGTATCCACGCTGACCTCCACCCCGCAGGCGCCAAAGGTATAGGGCCAATAGGGGTTGCCTTGGCCGGTGGCGGGATCCATGGAGGTGGTTTGCGCCGTGAAGGTGGCTTTTGTGCGCAGCAGCCCTTCTTCGGGCGCTTCGCTGTAATAAGCCTTCGCCAAGGCCTGCCAAGACAGGGCTTTGGATTCATCATAGCTTAGGTGGACGCCCGAGGCGTCAAAGACCAAAGCGATGTCGGAATTGAGCTCCAGGGCTTTTTGGGCCGCTTGGTGCAGCTTGCTGTGCATTTTATGAGCGGCCCTACGGATGGCGTTGCCCGTATTGTAGGTCTGACGGGAGGCCGCTGCGGTCCCCGAGTCCGTCGTTACCGAGGTGTTGCTTGTGACGGCATCAATGGAGGATAACGGGCAGTGAAGTCCCTCGGCCAAGATTTGCCGAAGGGCTGTGTCGCTGCCTTGGCCGCATTCGGCGGCGCTGACAAAAAGCGTGAAGCGGCCGGTTTTCGACCACTCCACTTGTGCGGTGGAGACGTCGGGGAAGCCGTTGCCGTAGCCCGTTCCATAAAACGCCAAGGCGATGCCTCGGCCCTTTTTTACCGAAGGGTCGTCTGAGGGCGTCATGGGGTGGGCGTCAAAGTATGCGGTCACGGCATCCAAAGCTCGCTCCAAGGGAACCGCCTCCAAGAGATTTTGTCCTGTGGCGGTATGGGATCCTTTCCGAAAGAGGTTGTGCTTTCGGATCGTTGTCGGGGAAATCCCGACCTTTTGGGCGAGCTGATCCATTTGCTGCTCGTAGCCTACGGGGGGTTGGGTGGCCCCGAAGCCCCGCATGGCCCCAGCAAAAGGATTGTTGGTGTAGACGGCGTAACTTTCCACATCCACATGGGGAATTTCGTAGGGGCCCGTGGAATGGACGCCGCATTTGCGCATCACGTTGATGGCCCAGGAGGCGTAAGCGCCCGTATCCCCGTAGAAACGGGCATAAAGCGCCGTCAAGTGCCCAGTTTCATCACACCCCGTCTCATACTCCATGGTGATGGCGTGACGTTTGGAGTGAGCATAAAAAGATTCCTCCCGATCCAGAATGGATTTGACGGGGCGATGGAGGCGAAGGGCCGCAAGGGCCAAGGGAATCTGCAAGGACAGATCTTCTCGTCCGCCGAAGGCGCCGCCAATGGCCGGGTTTTCATAAATGATGCGCTCCTTGGGGAGGTCTAGAGCTTCGGCGATTTCACTGACGTCAAAGTGCGGGTACTGTGTGGCGACCGCCACGTGAAGCAACTCGCCCTCCATCCAGGCAAGGCCTGCCTCCGGCTGGAGAAACATATGGTCCACGGAAGGAAGAACGTAAGTGGTTTTGACCACGTGGGCGGAAGAATCCAGGGCGCTGCGCGCATCGCCTTTTTTGAGGCGGTAGGTATACAAAAGATTTTCTTTATCCTCATGGATGGCGGGGGCGTCGGAGGCCATGGCCTCCTTGGCGCCATATACGCCCGGGGTGTCCTCATAGGTCACTTGGATCTTTTTCACCGCCGCCTGAGCTTGCTCTCGGGTGTCGGCGACCACAAAAGCCAAGGGATCGCCCACCCGACGCACGCGATCCACGCAAAAGACGTCGTGGTCTTTGAAGAGAACGCCGTGATGATTGAGGCCGGGGACATCCTTCGCCGTGAGAATGAGGCGTACGCCGGGGCTTTTTTGGGCTTGGGTATCGTCAAGGGTAAACCGGGCGCAGGCACGGTCCGAGCGCAGAAGCGCGCCGTAGAGCATGCCCTCTTTGTATAGATCGGCGGGATAGCGGGCTTGGCCGGTGACCTTGGCGAAGGCATCCACCCGATGCTCTGAGTAACCGACGGAATTAGTGTTCATCCTGGGCCTCCCTCATCTGCTCTGAGGCTCGGCGGATGGCTTCTTCCATCTTAAGGTAGCCCGTGCAGCGGCAAAGATTGCCGGAGAGTCCTTCGCGAATCTCATGTGAGGTGGGGTTCGGGTGTTCGTCCAAAAGGGCCTTGCCGGAGAGAACCATGCCGGGAATGCAGTATCCGCACTGTACGGCGCCCACCTCCAAGAACGCCTTTTGCACGGGATGCAGTTCTTCGCCCTGGGCGATTCCTTCAATGGTTAGGACTTCTCGATCCTCACATTGGAACAATAAAACCAGGCAGCTGTCTACGGGTTTGCCGTCTAAAAGCACTGTGCAGGCGCCGCATTCCCCTTCGCCGCAACCTTCTTTGGTGCCCGTTAGGCGCAGTTCTTCTCTTAAAAAATCCAACAGCCTCAAATTTCCTGGGGCCTGCGTCGAAATGCGCCGGCCGTTGACGATGAGGTTCATGAAGTCATCTCCTTTTCGATTGCCCGCAGGGCGTGAGTCAAAAGGCCTTGAATGGCCTCCCGTTTAAAAGGCAGGGTGGATCGGCCGTGCAGACGATTTTCAGCCGCTTCGGCGATCAAAGCCCCACAGGCGGCGTAGGTGTCCTCGCTCAAGGGCGCGCCCGTCAAATACTGCTCGGCCGAGGGTTCTCGAAGAGCCGTTTCCCCCAAGGACCCCGTGGCGATCCGCGCAAAGGTGAAGCGGCCCTCTTTTTCTCCCGCCGCAACCGCCAGGCAGATGCGCGAAATGGCAAGGGCTTCTCGAAGGCCGAGCTTTTGAAAGACCAATACCGAGCGGTCCGCCGGAACTTCAAAACTCACATGGGTTAAAAGTTCTTCGGGGGCGCGGTCGGTTTGGCCTTTGCCCTTTAGAAAAGAGGACAAAGCCACCCTGCGAGTCGTTGGGGCTCCTTGGACCCAGCGCATCAGATGCAGCTGGGCGTCCAAGGCCAATAACGGTGGAATGATGTCTCCTGCAGGGGAAGCGTTGCAGATGTTGCCGCCCAAGGTGGCGGTATTGCGGATCTGAGGGGAGCCTACGCCATGGGCGGCGTCCTTCAGGCCGTGTAAGGAGGCCGGCAGATCCGCGCCCACCAGTTCCCGATAGGTCAAGGCGGCGCCCAAAGATAGTTCTCGACCCTGACGGCGGATGATTTTCAGTTCGGGAATGGCGGAGGCATCCAAGAGGGCTTCGGGGCGGATCGTTCCCTTACGCATTTGAATGATGAGGTCGGTGCCTCCTGCCAGCACATGGACGTTGGGCTCTTGGGCCAAAAAGATCAGGCCTTCGTCCAAGGATTCGGTACGAAGCAGCTTCATATTAATACCCCCATTGCAGCTTATCGGTTTCAGGTGACAAAATGGTCCATTGAATTCCTTCCATATTATCATAGTATCAACTACGTTTCGGGATCATTGGAGAGAGTATACAAAAGCAGAAAACACTTCGTCAAGGAAATCCTTGAAACTACGACATTCTTATATTCAACCGCTGGGTTTCTTTGTATAATACTAACAAAGTCAGGCAACGGGAATCCCGCTACAATTAAAAGGAAGGATGTGAGAGGATGGAAGAACTGCAAGGACTGACCGTGCAGCAGCTGTTTGCCCTGCCCGCGCTCTCCGACGCCAAGCTCCTGGCCGGAGGACCGGGCAAAACCGCCATCCGTCTGATCAACATCATGGCGGACCCGGAAATCCTCGAGTGGATTGATGAAGGCCAGATGCTGGCCATGACGGGCTATAATCTGCCCGGCTGGTCCCTCGAAAAGCGGCTGGCGTTTTTCAAAAGCTGCCATGAAAAGGGGCTCTCGGCCATGGCCATCAAGTTAAGGCCCTATATGGAGCGCTTGGATCCGCCGATCCTCGATTATCTCAATGAGGTGGGGCTTCCCGTCATTGAGGTCTCGCCCATGGTGCCCATCTCCCAACTAATCCGTGAAGTCACGGATGCGCTCTTTGAGCAAAAAAACCACCGGGCGGAGCGTCCGGAAGCGGTGCATCAGCGATTCATGGACATCATCCTCTCCGGCGGCGGCCCCTTTGAAATTACGGGCATCCTTGCCGGCTACCTTCAAAACCCCGTGGTCTTCGAAATGAGCTACAGCCTCGATATGGTCAAGGATTGGCGTTCCTTGACCAAAGAAGAGCAGGAATTTTTGATGAAGGATTATGGACGCTTTACGGCGGATCGAGCCAAGCGCAACGCCCACCGCATCACAGAGTCTGAGACCACCCGCCAAGGCCACCGCATTCGAAGGATCACCATTCCCATCATCCTTCGGGAGAATATTTACGGGTACTTGACGAGCTGGAGCTGGTATGCGCCCCTCAACAGCCACGATCGCTCCATCATGGAGGTTGCGGCCACGGTGATGAGCCTGCTTTTGATGCAGAGTCTTTCGGTCCGTGAAGTGGAGGTCAAGTATGCCTCGGAATTCTTTGAAGATCTTATTTCGGAGGATCCGGCCAAACGAACGCGGGCCATGGAGCTTCGAACGTATTTTGATGTACGCTCGGCCCGAAGCTACGGCGTTCTTTTGACGGAGTTGCGGCTGCAAAACGAATACGTGCAGGAGAACGTCAGCCTTGCGGTTCGGCGCTTGATTCACTTTTTGTCGCCGTCTTTGGAGCGGTTGAAGTTCCGCCACGCTCTGGAGGGCATTATTTCCACCCGAGCCAACGGCTTACAGGTGCTCCTGGGGTTCCCGGCCACTGCCGATCCCCAAGGCGTCTTTCAGGAACTTTGCCAGGAGATTCTTCGTCTGGTGGCCGAAAGCTTTCCAGGCTTTGCCGCAGACGTCGGCGTGGGCCGCATGAAGCAGTCCCACACCAAAATCCGGGAAAGCTACGAAGAGGCCGCCCATGCGCGCACCATTCATCGGCTCTCCGGGGATTCCCGGCGCATCTTCTATGAAGACCTGGGCATTTATCAGCTTTTGTTTCAGGAAGGGTCGCAAGCGCAGATGGCGGATTTCTGCGACTCGGTATTCGGCCCCTTGGAAGACTACGATGAAAAAATGAAAGAACAGCTTTATACCACCTTGAAGGCTTATTTCAAAACCGGAGGCAATCTTCGAGAAATGGCTCGGGAACTCTACTTGCACTATAATTCAGTGCTTTATCGACTCAACCGGTTTCGGGAAATTACAGGAAGGGATCTGCGTGAAGAAGATCAGCGGCTGGATGTTGCCATGGCGCTGAGGATCCGCGAGCTCCTGCCCCGATCCAAAAAGGAGGAACTTTCATGACAGGTGATGTCGTGGGCAAAAGCGTGGTCCGAAAGGACGCCCTGGAAAAGGTCTTGGGCCGCGCCATGTATACGGATGATTTTTTGATCCCGGATTTGTTGGTGGGGCGTCTGGTCCATTCGCCCCACGCTCATGCACGGGTAAAAAAGGTTCATAAGGAAAAGGCCTTGGCCCTGGACGGGGTGCTCGCCGTGCTTTGCTATGACGATGTGCCCCACATCCCCTACCCCTCCGCCGGGCACCCCTATTCCCTGGACCCCTCCCATCGGGATGTGGCGGATCGGCTGATCTTCACGGACGTCGCCCGCTATGTGGGGGATGTTGTGGCGGGGGTGGTGGCCGAGGATGAGCTGACGGCCCGAAGAGCCGCCGCGTTGGTTGAAGTGGACTATGAAGAGCTTCCTTTTGTCTTAAACCCCAAAGAAGCCATGGCCGAGGGAGCCCCGAGGCTCCACGAAGGATTCCCGAGAAACATTCTGGCCTCTTTTGGCAACGACTATGGGGATACCTTGGGTACCCTGAAAACAGCCCATTATTGCGTGGAAGATACTTACAGCACCAACATTGTCCAGCATGCGCAAATGGAGAATCAAACGGCTACAGCCCATGTGGCCTCGGACGGCCGCATCGTCATCACCTCTTCGACGCAGATTCCCCACATTGTGCGTCGGGTAGTGGGGCAAGCCTTGGATCGTCCCTGGGGAGACGTTCAGGTCATCAAGCCGTACCTGGGCGGAGGCTTTGGCAATAAGCAAGACGTTATTGCAGAGCCCATCGTTGCGGCCATGACCTTGGCGGTGGGCGGGCGTCCCGTACGGCTCACCTACGACCGGGAAGAGGTTTTTGTGGATACCAGAACCCGTCACGGCATTGAAATTGCTTTTCATACCTGCCTGGATGAAAACCACAAGCTATTGGCCACCCACGTGGAGGCCATCAGCAATAACGGAAGCTATGCTTCCCACGGCCACTCCATCATCATGGCGGCTACCTCGAAGTTTCGACCGCTCTACCATTGGCAGGCCTTTCGCATTGAACCCAAAACCGTCTATACCAACCTGCCCACTGCCGGCGCCATGCGGGGCTACGGGGCGCCTCAGATGACCTTTGCCCTGGAGTGCCACATGGACGATCTGGCTCGCCGCTTCAAGATGGACCCGGTGGAATTCCGCATGAAAAACCTCGTCGGCTTAGGCTATGAGGATCCCGTCACCCACAACCGGGTGAAAAGCTTTGGCATCCCTGAATGCATCCGACGGGGCAAAGAGGCCATTGGCTGGGATGAAAAACGGGCAACCTACGCGCATCAGACGGGCTGTCGCCGAAAAGGAGTGGGCATGGCCCTCTTCAGCTATGGTTCGGGAACGTATCCTGCGGGTCTGGAGATCTCCGGGGCGCGCATGAGCCTTCATCAGGACGGCTCGCTGACCCTTATGGTGGGCGCAACCGAGATCGGCCAAGGGGCCGATACGGTGTTTGCCCAAATGGCCGCTCAAACCGTGGGCCTCTCTTATGATAAGGTACGGGTCCGATCCACCCAAGACACCGATATTGCCCCCTTTGATACCGGAGCGTATGCCTCTCGGCAAACTTACGTTGTGGGCTTTGCCATCCATGAGGCCGCAACGATCATTCAGAAAAAAATCTGCAAAGTGGCGGCTCGCCTCACGGGGTTGCCTCCAGAAGAGCTGGAGACCCGGGAGGATTATGTGATCCATCGAGGGACGAAGGAAGTGCTGATGCCCATCGCGGATGCCGCTTTGGAAGCTTATTATCATCGGGAGTTTGCCGAACCCATCACCGCGGAGGTCAGCACCAACACGAGGGTGAATGCCTTTTCCTATGGAGCGACCTTCTGTGAGATTGAAACGGATCTGCGCACGGGAAAAATTGAGATCCTCGACATCCTTAACCTGCATGACTGCGGCACCGTCATCAATCCCCAGACCGCGGAAGGCCAGGTTTTTGGCGGCATGTCCATGGGCATCGGCCAGGCGTTGACGGAGGATTTAAAATTCTCGCCCAAGGATGGGCATTGTCTCAACCCCAATTTGTTGGATTATAAAATTGGCACCGCCATGGACATGCCGCCCATGCGCTGCCTGTTTGTGGAAGCCAAAGATCCCTCCTCTCCCTATGGACAAAAATCCTTAGGGGAGCCTCCGACCCTCTCCCCGGCCCCGGCCATCCGAAATGCCCTTTTGCATGCTACGGGGGTCGCGATGAATGATTTGCCCTTGAGTCAGCAGCGGGTGTTTGAAGCCTTCCAGGCCGCAGGGATTTTGATGGAAAAGGAGAATTGAGATGCTGGATCTTCAAAAAGTATATCGGCCCCGTTCCCTGGAAGAGGCCTTGCACCTGCTGTCGAATGAACCGTTGCGCCCCTTGGCGGGAGGAACGGATCTTTTGGTCGAGCTTCGGGGGCAAGTGCTCCGGGAGGTTTCGATCCTCGCGTTAACATACATCCCGGAGCTTCAAGGCATTTATGAAGAAGGAGAGCACTTATTCATCGGCCCCATGACCACCTTTACCGAGCTCATCGAATCGCCCCTCATTCAAAAGAACCTGCCGGTTTTGGCCCAGGCGGCTCAAACCATTGCCGGCCCGCAGATTCGAAACGTGGCCACGGTGGGCGGTAACGTCGCCAACGCCGCCGTTTCCGGGGATTGTATCCCCAGTCTTTTGCTCTACGATGCCAAGGTGCGCCTGATGCGGGAAGGGTCTCAACGGACCCTGCCCTTAAAAGACTTCTTCACGGGTCCAGGAACCACCGTTCGAGGCCCAGAGGAGCTCTTGGGCGGCCTCTTGATTCCCAAGGAGCACCTGGGGGATCTTTCGGCGCATTATATTAAATATTCCGTGCGCAAATCCATGGATTTGGCGGTTCAAGGGGTGGGGCTCGCGCTGAGCCTCAAGCAAGGGCGCATTGAAAAGTTGCGCGCCGCCTTCGGGGTATGCGCTCCAACGCCGCTGAGGCTGTTATCCGATGACGCCTATCGGGGCCGCCGGCCCGACGAGGAGCTGTTTCAGGATATGCTAGCCGAGGTGGAAGGCTCCTTGAAGTTGCGCGATTCTTGGCGGGCCTCCAAGGCCTATCGTCAGCACCTGGTGCGGGTTTTGCTGCGGGAAGCATATACCGCCTGCCTCGCCCAGGCGAAAGGAGAATGATATGAAAGAAACCATTCGCATGACGGTCAACGGGCGCGCGCGCGTTGTGGAGATTGACCCTAGGGAAACCCTTCAGGAAGTGCTTCGCCAACGCCTTCACCTCACCGGCTTAAAAATAGGCTGCGGGGTGGGCGAGTGCGGCGCATGTACGGTGATTTTGAACGGGCGCCCCGTGGATTCCTGCCTGATTTTAGGCGTCCTCGCCGATGGAGGCGAGATTACCACCGTGGAAGGGCTGGCCAAGGACGGCAAGCCCAATGCGGTTCAGCAAAGCTTTGTCGATCACGGAGCCGTGCAGTGCGGTTTTTGTACCAGCGGCCTCGTCCTTACCGCTACGGCCCTTGCCCAATCCGGCAAGAGCTATACGCGGGAAGAGATCAAAAAAGAAGTCACAGGCCACCTGTGCCGGTGCACGGGGTATGCACACGTCATTGACGCCATCTGGGACGTCTGCGGAACAAAGGAGGTGGGATCCGACGAGTAAACATCCAAAATATGGGCAAGGAGCAATCCGCGAAGCCCCTCCATTTTGGCATTGCCACTGGTCACTTCAAAGGAAGAACGAATCGAAGGGAAGAATCAAGGATCCCTTCCCTCATCCAACCAATGACAAACATCGTCAAATGAATCATTCGTAATTGGAGGAAATCATGGAAAAATTCTTTAAGCTCAAAGAAAACGGCACCGACGTTAAAACCGAACTATTTGCAGGGCTGACGACCTTTCTCACCATGGCGTACATCATGTTTGTCAATCCCAACATCTTGAAAGCCACTGGAATGGATGAAAACGCGGTGTTCATCGCCACCATTCTTGCGGCCGTCGTGGGAACCCTCATCATGGGGCTTTACGCCAACGTTCCCTTTGCCCAGGCTTCAGGCATGGGGCTCAATGCCTTTTTCACGTATACCGTCGTCAAGGGGCTGGGCTTCACCTGGCAGCAAGCCTTGGCCATGGTCTTTCTTTGCGGCCTTTTGAACATCCTCATCACCGTCACCAAGATCCGTAAGATGATCATCAATGCCATTCCCATTTCGCTGCAGTACGCCATCTCCGGCGGCATCGGGCTCTTCATTGCCTACATCGGGCTGATCAACTCGGGATTTCTTCGGTTCTTAGTGGATGAAACCCACGCGTTGGGCTTTGGCTCTTACTCTTCCGCCGTCCCCTCGCTGACCAACTTCAACGATCGCGGCGCGCTCTTGGCCTTATTCGGCTTGGTCGTCACCATCATCCTTTTATTGCGCAACGTCAAGGCCGCCATCCTCATCGGCATTATCTTGACCACCATTTTGGCTGTATTGACGGGCCATGTGCAGATCACGGGAGCCCTCATCAATTCGGACGCCCACCTGGGCGCGTTGAGCAAAACCTTCCTGCAGCTGGACATCCCGGGATTATTTAAGGATCCAGGCAAGCTTCTTTTGGTGTTCTCCACCATCTTTGCCTTCTCCTTAACCGATACCTTTGATACCATCGGAACCTTCCTTGGCACGGGCCGCAAAGCCGGTATTTTCGACGAGAGCGACACGAAGAAGTTTGAACAAAGCCGCGGCGGTTTGGATTCAAAGCTGGAGCGCGCCCTCTTTGCCGATGCCACCGCCACCTCCGTGGGCGCCCTGTTCGGAACTTCCAACGTCACCACCTATGTAGAGTCGGCCGCTGGAATTTCCGTGGGCGGACGTACGGGTCTTGCCTCGGTGGCCACTGCGGTTCTCTTCATTGCCTCCTTGGTGCTGTTGCCCATCGTCGGCATTGTCCCTGCCGTTGCTACCTCCCCGGCCCTCATCGTCGTGGGTATTTTGATGGCGGAAGGCCTGAAAAACATCGATTGGGCGGACCTTGAAGTGGCGGTTCCCTGCTTCTTCACCGTGGCCCTCATGCCTTTGGCTTACTCCATTACGACGGGTATTTCCATGGGCTTCATCTTCTATTGCCTGACCAAGATCGTCAAGGGCAAGGCCAAGGAGGTGCACCCCATCATGTACATCGTCACCGCCCTCTTTATTGTCTCCATGGTGCTGCAGGTGCTGGTGAAATAGCCGGCGTAAAAAAAGGCCCCAAGGGGCTATGGATCACGCCGCCCCTTTGAAGACAAAAAATAAAAAAGACGCCTCAGAGCGCTCCTTCTTGAACCGATTTGGCCCAAGAAGGAGCAAGGAGGGGTCTTTTTTTCATGGGTCGCCCTTACTTCATCCAATCCTTGGATTGGGGATTGGCCATGAAGGCTCGCAGCTTTTTGATTTCGTCACTTTGGATGTACCCGGAGGTGGCAGCGACCTCCAAAAGCTCTTCGTAGGTGGTCAGCGAAGAGACGGGGAGCTTTGCCGCCGCTATGCGTTCTTTGGCTTTGGTCATGCCGTAGGTGAAGATCGAGATCAAACCGATGACCTCGACGCCGCTTGCTCGAAGCGTCTCTACGACGTCCAACGAGGAGCCGCCCGTGGAGATGAGGTCCTCCACCACGACGACTTTCAGGCCGGGCCGGATGCGTCCTTCAATGGCGTTTTGCTTGCCGTGATCTTTGGCTTTTCCTCGCACAAACCCCATGGGAAGCTCCAGGCGCTCCGCCGCCAAGGCGGCATGGGGGATGCCGGCGGTAGCGGTGCCCATGAGCATTTCAGCCTCCGGCCAAAGCGATTGGATCTGTGCGGCCAAGGCGTCTGCCACCAAACGGCGTTCTTTGGGGTAGGAGAGGATCAGACGGTTGTCGCAGTAGATGGGGGAGAGAATCCCTGAAGCCCATAAAAAGGGTTCTTCCGGGCGAAGGGACACGGCCTCAAGATCTAAGAGCAGCTGAGCAATTTCTTTCATGAAACGTCCTCCCCTAAAAAGGCGCGGCGGATGGCGAGATAGGCGGCGTAGGGATCGGGGGCTTTGGTGATGGGGCGGCCCACCACGATAAAGTCAGAGCCCAGGGCGCGGGCTTCTTCGGGGGTGACCACCCGAACCTGATCGCCCTTGGCGGCGTCCGCCGGGCGAATGCCGGGCGTTACGGTGAGGAAGTCTTCGCCCAAATGTTTTTTGATCAAGGGAACTTCCAAAGCGGAGCAGACGACGCCTTGAAGACCAGCCTTTTTGCTGTTGCTCGCATAATGGAGCACCGTTTCGCTCAGGGGCTCTTGGATGAGCAACTCCTCTTTGAGAATCTCATCCGAGGTGGAGGTCAGCATGGTGATGGCGATGAGCAGGGCGTTGCTTTTTTGAGCCAAGAGCTCCTTGGCCCCCGACTCCATCATCTGGATGCCTCCAGCGGCCTGTACGTTCATCATATCCACGTTCAAGGCACAAACCGAGCGTACGGCGCCGGCAACGGTGTTGGGAATGTCGTGGAACTTCAGGTCCAGGAACACCCGATGGCCTTGGTCTTTCAAATAGTTCACGATGGAGGGGCCCTCCCGATAGAAAAGTTCCATCCCCACTTTGGTGTAGATGGGTTCGGGGAATTGAGCCAGCAGCGCTTCCACTTCTTTTTTGGACTGGTAATCCAGTGCCACGATTACGTCTTTTTTCGTCATAATACTCTCCTCGTTGGTTTCTTCGGGGGGATGATCCAAGCCTCCATGCAAAAAGTCCTCTTTTTCAACAACCCGGCTGAAAAAGAGGACGTGGGGTCCCAATGGGAGGGTGCATCTGCTGCAACCTATGCCTGGAACTTCTCAGCATCTCGGTACCGGGTTAAAGTTTCCACGGAATATCTTAACGGACTTTTGCAGCAATTACAAGAGCGGTGGGGCTCGTTTTTTGGGATCCAGGAGCCTGCGTCAACCAAAGAGTCGAGGGTTTTGCGAAGATGCCCCGGCCCAAAAGCGCTATTTTTTGGCGGATTTGGCTGCTCGCTGCCATTCTTTCACGACAAAGAGGACGGATTCTCCAAGTTTTCTGGCTTTATCGGAGATGGTGAAGGCCAAGGTAGATTCGGTGCTCGGATCCACATCGGCAATTTTCAGCCCCCGGGTCACGGGGTAGCCTTCTTGAATCAGACCACGCAGCAAGCCGGTGAGGGGGGCCCGCACGGGGGTATCTCCCAAAAAAGCGATGATTTCGCCCTCTTGCACCACATCCCCGATGCGACGCACGGGACGAAGGGGGCCCTCTGCGGGCGCATGCACAACCCGGCGAGCGGCCTCGCCAGCGATGAGCCCTGGAACGCCGGTATTGGGCTGCGCGGCGCCTTCGTATAGAATCTGACCCAATTTGGGGCCCCGCATGGTCTCAATGACGGCGGTGCAGTCTTTGGGGGCGGTGAACCCCGGTCCTAAGGCAATCACTAAGGGGGCCAGGCCTGGGTGGGTGCCGGTGTTGGTTTTGGCGATGACGGCATCGACGAAAATCATGGGCGCCAGCTTTTTTCGCCCGGCCAGCAAGGGGTCGGCGAGGATGGGGATGAGTCCCTCGTCCACGAATCGCAGGGCGGCCTCTGGACTTTCGGCCCGCTTTGCGCAGACGCCTTCTACGCAGTGGGTGCCGTTCGTAAGCGCACTGGCGAAGGAGACGGTGGTCCGAATGCAGGAGGGGCGGGGCAGATCCGTTGCAACCACGCGATAGCCCGCCTGGTAGAGGACGTAGAGAATCCCAGTGGCCAAGTCTCCCGCGCCCTTAACCAAAATGAGAGGATCCTTGGTTCGGGCGAGGTATTCCGAGGGCGTATCTAAGTCCCGGCCCTCCCATTCTCGCTCGATGGGCACGGGACGAAGGAGCTCTTTATGGTCGAGAAGAACGCGCCGTCCGGTGTCCGTCCCGCGAAGCGCCAAAAAGTCGTCCCGAAGATCCTTTGGAAAAAATACGGGGCCTGCAGGTTCGTCGGCATAAAGAGGCTGAATGATGGATTGGGGATGCGCCTCGAAGGCCGCGCGCAATTGCTTCAAGGTGTCCAGGGAAACGTCGGGCTGATCGGCCATAAAAAAGGCGTAGCCGTCGGCGTCAGGAATTGCTGCAGCAACCCCTTGAACGATGGAGGTTCCTTGGCCCAAGGCATGGTTGGGGTTTTCCACCCATTGGACTTCTTCGGGCAGCGCCTGCTTATTTTTTCCCGGTCGATGCACGACGAGGATTTGGGCAAAACCCAGCGCGGCAATGGGGGATAGGACGCGCTGCAGCATGGATTCCCCTTCCAGGGGCAACTCCAGCTTATCTTCGCCCATCCGGCGTGAGGAACCGGCGGCAAGAATAATGGCGCAGATCTTCATGAGCAATCTCCTTTAAACTAAGGCGGGCGGCGGCGTAGAGAAAAGAGGCGTCCGGGCGATCGGCGAGCGCCTGGATGAGGTGATGAGCGGCTGCCTCTTGCGTCGCGGATTCCACTTGGTTGATGAGCAATAGGTTGCGGCCCCGCCGCTCCTTAAATAAACCTTTGGGGGAGAGGATGAGCTCCACCAAGGCATCTTCCGTGAGGCGATCGCCCAAGGAGAGCCCCGTTGCGGCGTGAATGCCTTCAGGGTAGTAGGCAAGATCTTCGCTGAGGCGCCGGCCCAATACGCTGATGGGCAAAAGGCCCAAAACGACGTCGGCAGCAGCGGGAACGGGAGGTTCATGATCCTTCCAGCCTTTGATGGGAAGGCCTCTGGAGCCGTCCGACTCCAAAAGAAGGAGCCCCTGGCCCAGGCGCGCCTTCAAGGATGCGACATCCTCTGGCGAAAGGCCCAACAGCTTGCCTTGTGCGTTTTGGCCCCGGCAGACCACCTCCAAAGTGCCTGGTCTTTGGCAAAGGGGGCACCAAGCGTCAGGGGTCCAGTGGACGGTTTCGTAAAGGCGCGGCGCACCTTTTTTTGCCTCGGGCAAAAACATCTTGGCGCTCACCCCCACCAAGGTGGGGGTAAAGCGTTCCTTGGCCAAGCTGGCTAAGGTCCATAGAAGGGTGGTTTTGCCCCCGCAGCCGACGATGGAGACCACTTCCCCCGGGGCGAAGGCAAAGTCCCTTAAAAGCGGGGGCTTCATGAACGGGGGGCCTTGTCCTTACGATAGAAGGTATGGTCCAGCGGAAGCTTCGTGCGAAAGATACCGTCTTTATGGAAATAGGCGTTTTGACAGGCCGGCGCCGAAGGGATGACGACGATCTCGCCGATGCCTTTGGAGCCGTAGGAGAGGGGGGCTTTGTTTTTCTCAATGAGGATTGGCTGTATTTCTGGCACCTGGGGGGCCCGAAGGAGCCCGAGGGTGCCGAATTTAACCTTAGGTACGCCTTGCTCCACGGGGAAGTCTTCCGTCAGGGCATAGCCCAACCCCATGACGACGCCGCCTTCGATTTGTCCTTCGGTGCCTTTGAGGTTCAAGGCGCGGCCCATATCGTGGGCAGAGACCACTTTTTCCACCTTCCCTTCTTCATCAAGAACCACCACCTGAGCGGCATAGCCGTAGGCCACGTGGCTCACGGGGTTGGGCTTGTCCGAGCCCATGGGATCGCTGGCAAAGGTGTATTCACCCACGAAGGACTGCTCCTCCAAGGCGGCCAAGCTTCCGGCCTCCTCTAGGGCTT
Source organism: Clostridiaceae bacterium JG1575 (assembly GCA_002838815.1). Taxonomy (GTDB): domain Bacteria; phylum Bacillota; class Clostridia; order Clostridiales; family Clostridiaceae; genus JG1575. Next base: position 27,882 of record LQGW01000011.1, read on the forward strand.
TTTTGAAGCGAAGGGCCGCTAGGCGCGTGGCTTCCCCCGTAAAGACGGTTTGGCGAGAGGCGGTGGAAGTCCCCGCATTGGGGGTCCGTTCGGTATCGGGCCGCTCCACAATGACGTCGTGAGCGTCCATGCCCGTGGTTTGGCAAAAGATCTGCGAGATGATGGTCTGAATGCCTTGGCCCATGTCTGAGGCGGAGCTTTGCAGATGAACTTTGCCGGACGCCACACGGACGTTGCAACGGCCGGTGTCGGGCACGCCCACGCCCAAACCGGCGTTTTTCAGGGCGGAGGCAATGCCCACATAGTAGCCCGTTCGGTCTTTATAGTGATAGTAGGTCTCTTTCACCGCCTCTAAGGCCTCCAGGTAGGCGGTGGAGTCATCGGCAATTTGGCCGTTGGGCATGATGTTGCCGGGAACTAAGGCATTGCGTCGGCGAATTTCCCACTCGTCAATCCCCACTTGTTGGGCCAAATCATTCAGGCAGCACTCCAAGGCGAAGATCGACTGAGTGACGCCGAAGCCCCGAAATGCGCCGCAAGGAACGTTGTTCGTATAATACGCGCGGCCTTCGATATCCACATTCTGATAATTATAGGGCCCGGCGGCATGGGTGCAGGCTCGTTGCAGCACGGGGCCTCCCAAAGAGGCGTAGGCGCCCGTATCCGAGAGGATTCGTGCTTTTAAAGCGGTGAGGCGTCCGGACGCATCGCAGCCCAAGGTGAAGTCCATCCACATGGGGTGACGCTTGGGATGAACCTTTATAGATTCGGCTCGGGAGAGGCGGACTTTAACCGGCTTTTTCAAAAGATAGGCCAAAAGAGCGGCGTGGTGCTGCACGCTCATATCCTCCTTGCCGCCGAAGCCGCCGCCCACTAAGCAGGCTCGCACATGAACTTGTTCAGCTTCGAGGCCCAAAAGGCTCGCGATTTCCCGCCGATCGTCGTAGACGCTTTGATCGGAGGTGAAGACCTCCACGCCATCGCCCAGCGGTTGGGCCACGGCGCACTCGGGCTCTAAGAAGGCGTGCTCGGTGAAGGGGGTTTCAAAATGGTGGGACACGACGTGGGCGCTTTGGGCTAGGGCTTCCTCCACGTTGCCGCGCTTGAGTTTTTGAACGGAGAGCTCGTTGCCTTTTTCATGGAGCAGGGGGGCTCCCGGCGCCATGGCTTCTTGGGGCGTCGTGACGGGCGGGCGTTCCTCATAGTCCAAAACAATGCGTGAGAGTCCCAAGGCCACGGCTTCTTCGGTTTCACCCACCACCAAAGCTAAGGAATCGCCGACGTAGCGGGTTTCTTCTCCCACACGGATGAGGGCGGGCCAATCCTTCACCAGGTGACCGCAGTTGATGAGGCCCGGGACGTCTTCGGCCGTGACGACGGCCAAAACGCCGGGGGTGGCGCGGGCGCACGCCACATCCATGGAGCGGATGAAGGCCCGGGGGGCGGGAGCGCGCAGCGCTCGGCCAAAGACCATGCCCGGCAGGTGGATGTCATCGGTGTAGGCCGGCTCGCCCAAGGCTTTGGCCAGGGCATCGACCTTTTGCACGTCGGCGTAGACGCCATTTTTGCGCGCATCCAAAGGCGCCTCGCCCTCGCGCATCCATTGAGCCGTCTTGATCATGGCATCGATGATTTTGACGTAGCCGGTACAGCGGCAAAGGTTGCCGCGAATGGCTGCAGCGCATTCCTCCCGCGTGGGGTTGGGGGTCACGTCCAATAGGGCCTTGGTGGCCACCAACATGCCCGGGGTACAAAAACCGCATTGCACGGCGCCGCACTCGTCGAAGGCGCGGGCGTAAATCTTTTTTTCCAATGGGGAAAAGCCCTCCAAGGTATCCACGGACTTTCCATGAACCCGGGAGGTCTTTAAAACGCAAGCCTTCATCAGCGTTCCGTTCACCAGCACGGAACAGGTCCCGCAGGCTCCTTCAGAGCAGCCGTTCTTCACAGAAAACAGCGAGAGCTCGTCGCGCAAAAAATGCATCAGGTTTTGGTCCTTTTCTGTTTGGACCTCTTGGCCGTTGACTCGAAATTGAAACATGAACATCCTCCTTTGTACACCACTTACCCGAAAAAGCCTTCTTGGGGCTCTTTTTTCTTGATGAAACACAAATAGACTGTCCCTCTTGCGGGAAACAGTCAGCCAGCCGGAGGCAGAGGGGTTTGGGACCTGGAATGTCAACCTCTCTCCCGATATCCTGATTTCGTTTTCAGTTTATCAGAAAATCGCCTGGATATCAACAATTCGGCAAGAAATTTTCGGAGGCTTTTTCAAAGCATCCGGTCAGGCGTATAATCAAAATGATAATTTTTTTAAGCGGCAGCAACGCCGGGAAGGAAGCAAGCATGGATCGCGATGTCATCGCTTTTTTAAGCCAAATGATGGAAAGCGGGCGCCCCTGCGCCCTGATTACCTTGGAGGAACAGGAGGGGTCGGCCCCGGGCCTTCCCGGCGCCTTGATGGCCCTGGCGTCCGACGGAAGCTTTGCCGGCACGTGCGGGGGGGGCGCGTTGGAGAAAGAAGTGGTGCGCCGGACCCTAGAAGGCTTTGAACGAGGAGAGCATTTCCGCTTTGCCTATCGCCTGGGCGAAGATCTTGGCATGAATTGCGGCGGGAGCTGCCAGGGGTTTGTGCGCTACTTTCTCCAAGGGCCCTCGCTCATCGTTTTTGGCGCCGGACATTGCAGCCAAGCTCTGGTGCGCTTAATGGACGGGTTGCCCTTTTCCATCACGGTGGTGGACGAGCGGGAAGGCTATGAGGAGCTCCCCGTCTTTCGTTCTTGCCAATTCTTGCGTGCGGATCCCAAGGAGGCGAAAAAGGCGCTGCGCTTTACTAAGGACACGTACATTGTGGTGGCCACTTGGGGGCATCTTTTGGACGCCCAGGCGTATCGGGAATGCCTTAGGGAACCCTACGCTTATTTGGGGGGCTTGGGCAGCCGCAAAAAATCTGCAGCCATCAAGGCGACTCTATTAAAGGAAGGATTTCCTAAGGAAAAAATAGAGGCGCTCCATTTGCCCATTGGGTTGGATCTTGCCGATGGGTCCCCAGAGGAGATCGCCGTCTCCATCTTGGCGGAAATCCTCTTGACGAAAAATCACAAAAAACTGCGCTTCAAGCGCGAAGCATCCGAGCCGGTCCGTCCCTAGGGGGCGAAAAAGGAGGTCGATACCTTGGGTTCATCCAAATACCTGCACGACATTCAAGACATCGTCATTAAATTTGCCAAGGTCATCTCCCAGGTGCTCCACGTGGACGTGGAAATTGTGGACGATGGTCTGATGCGTATTGCGGGCACCGGGATTTTTGCCAAGCGCGTCAATCACCAAGCACCGGGACAAATTTACCGGGAGGTTTTAAATGGCGGCATCCATCGCATCATCCAGTTTCCGCGGGAAGATCCCTACTGCCTGGGGTGCAACGCTAAAGAAACCTGTCTTGAGACCATGGAAATTTCAACCCCCATCCGCTACCACGACAAGAACATTGGGGTCATCGGCCTCATCTGCACGACGTTGGAGCAAAAGGATCACATCAACGCAAACTTAGCATCCCATGTGGCTTTTTTGGCGCAGATTGCGGATTTAATTTCGGCCAAAGTCACAGAGCATCTGTCCATGGAGGAAACCACGCAGAATTTGGCCATGCTCTCACGCATCCTCGATGATGTGGAAAATGGCGTCATCGTCATCTCCAAGGAGAACCGCATTGAGTTTGTAAATCGCAAGGCCATGGTGAAGCTGCGTGCGGGGGAATCGGTGCTGGGGGAGACCCTACAGCTGAGCAGCGTATCGCCCGAGGACGATCAGAACCGGGAATTTCGCCTGGAGCTGCACGGTCGCCAATACATGGTGGCGGGGAAGCTGATGGAATTCAATGAGACCTACCGCTCCTACGACCGGATCCTGATTTTTCGAACCATGAAGGACATCAAGCGCAATGCCTATCGCATCACCCAGCAGTCTCGACTCATCACCAAAGAGAATCTCGTGGGGCACTCTCGGGCCATGCAAGACATTCGCGACACCATTGAGAAGGTGGCGCCCACCTTTTCCACGGTGTTCATTCGTGGGGAATCGGGAACCGGCAAAGAGCTCATTGCCCGGGCCATTCATGCGGAATCGGATCGAAAGGCCGAGCCCTTTATCGGAATCAACTGCGCGGCCATTCCCGATACCTTGTTGGAGTCTGAGCTCTTTGGGTACGTCAAGGGAGCATTCTCCGGCGCCTCCGGCTCTGGGCGCATCGGAAAATTTGAGCTGGCCAATAAGGGAACGCTTTTTTTGGATGAGATCGGGGACATGCCCCTCTATTTGCAAAGCAAGGTGCTGCGCATTTTGCAGGAACGAGCCTTCAGCCGCATCGGCGCCAACGACCTCATCGATTTGGACATTCGGGTCATTGCAGCCACCAATCGAAACATCGAGGATATGATCATCAAGAATCAATTCCGGCGAGATTTGTTTTACCGCATCAACGTCATTCCCATTAACGTCCCGCCCCTTCGCGAGCGCACCGACGACATTGCACTGCTCTTTGAGATGCTTTTGGCCAAGTACAATGAAGCTTTGGGAAAAAGCGTGACCCACGTGGATTCCGATGTGTTGCCCGCCTTGCTGGCCTACGCTTGGCCCGGCAACGTCCGGGAGCTGGAGAACGTCGTGCAGTACCTCATCGCCCTGGCCGACTCCTCCAATACGATTCATCGCTACATGCTCCCTGAGGCCATGCTGCATTTGGGGGGGGAGGCTGAAGGAGACGCTCCTCAAAAAGGAGAGCCCATCCAAACGCTGTCCGAGCTGGAGCATCGCTACATCGAAAAAGTGGTGGCGCGTTACGGCACGACCACCGAAGGCAAGAAAAAGGCCGCTAAGGCCCTGGGCATCGGCATTGCCACGCTGTATCGGAAGTTGGGCGTCATTTATCAAAATGAGAACTAGGGGGCTTTGTTGATAAAACGCTTCCCCAACTAAAGATGGATGAAAGTTTCGCAAAAAAAATAAGGACAGGACCTTGTAGGTTAAGGGATTGATAAGAGTCCACCGAGAAAAAGGATTATCATTATGAGAAAAATTCTCATAATGATAATCCTTTTATGTTTCTTCGTTACTTTTTTTGCGCAACGCGCTTTCGCCTGAGCTTGATTTCTTTTAATAAAACAAAAGAAGGATTGGAGGGTGAATGAGTTAATGGCAAAGAATCCAGGGAATGAGGCATAAATTGTAAATAAAAGAGATTTTTTCCAAGGTTCGCGGACTGAAATCCATTTTTTGGCACGTTTCTTGCTACTTAATAAGGTGGAATGGATGTGTGGCAGCTGGAATCTGCCCGGGAAGGCTGGATGTACAGCCGCAGCCGACCCCATCCGCAGAACTTGAGGAGAGGTGCTATGAATAGAAAACTTAGGATGGTTCTCAACGGCTTCCCCAAAGAAGAAGATCGGGGACGGTATGTGGAGATCCTCTCGCAAAAAGAGGTCCAAAGGGCTCGGCGGTTTGTTTCGAGCTTTCCCGAATATCAGGAAACCCCTTTGGTGAACCTCGAGGGGCTCGCTTCCCGCATCGGGGTGGCGAATGTGTATGTGAAGGATGAATCCTTCCGCTTTGGGCTCAATTCCTTCAAGGCCTTGGGCGGCGCTTGGGCCATGGGGAATTTCCTGGCGGACAAGCTTCACCGAAACATTGATGAGTTGACCTTGGAGGAGCTCTTGAAGCCCGAAACCAAAGAAGCCATCGGCGATGTGACCTTCTATACGGCCACGGATGGCAATCAGGGCCGGGCAGTGGCTTGGGTGGCACAAAAGCTCGGACAAAAATCGGTGGTCTATATGCCGGAGGGCTCCAGCGCTGCGCGGCTCAACAACATTTTAGCTTGCGGCTCCGATGCGTCCATCACGCAGATGAACTACAACGACGCGGTGCGCTACGCCAATGAGATGGCCCAGAAAAACAATGGGATCATTGTGCAGGATACGGCCTGGGAGGGCTACACCGAAGTGCCGACGCACATCATGCAAGGGTACGGCATCATGGCGCTGGAGGCGTTGGAGCAAATTCGGGCTCAGAACTTGCCTGAGCCGACGCACATCTTTTTGCAGGCCGGCGTCGGTTCCATGGCCGGAGCTTGCCAGGGCTTCTTCGCATCCGTCTATCAGGATGCGTGCCCCGTCACCATCGTGGTGGAGCCTGATGAAGCCAACTGTTATTACCAATCCGCCGCGCAGCAGACCCTGGTGAATATTTCTGGGGACATGCGCACCATTATGGTGGGCTTGGCCTGTGGGGAACCCAATATCATCTCCTTTGACATTATGAAACATTGGAGCTCGGCCTTCTTGTCCCTGCCGGATTATGTGTCCGGAGACGGCATGCGCGTTCTGGGAAACCCCCTCCCCGGTGATACGCGTATTGTCTCGGGCGAATCCGGAGCCCCCCCCACAGGAGCCCTCTACCACTTAATGACGGATCCCGAGCTTGCTTCGGTGCGAGCATCATTGGGTCTGGACGAACACGCCCGCGTGTTGCTGTTCTCCACCGAAGGAGACACGGACCCCGACCGCTATCGGGACATCGTTTGGAATGGCGCGTTCTCGCGCTTTGACTAGATCCCGTCTTGCCTCGGACGCACCGAACCCATAAAGACCCCTTAACGGGGAACGCAATAAAAAAGGATGGTACTGTATGGAACAATTTAATGGTTTGATCCAAAAGCTCGAACAGCTCGAGTGCAAAAATCTCTACAACAACGACTTCTTTCTGACGTGGGATAAGACCCAGGACGAATTGGAGGCCATCTTCACCGTGGCCGATGCGCTGCGCACCTTACGAGAAAACAACATCTCCTCGCGGATCTTTGATTCGGGGCTGGGCATTTCCCTGTTCCGAGACAATTCCACCAGAACCCGCTTCTCCTATGCTTCGGCTTGCAACCTTTTGGGTCTTGAAGTCCAGGATTTGGACGAGGGAAAATCCCAGATCGCTCACGGCGAGACCGTGCGGGAGACCTCCAACATGATCTCTTTCATGGCGGACATCATCGGAATCCGCGACGATATGTACATCGGCAAAGGCCATACCTACATGAAAAACGTCTCCGATTATGTCAAGCAGGGCTATGAAGATCACATTCTCGAGCAGCGGCCCACCATCGTCAACCTGCAGTGCGACATCGATCACCCCACTCAGGCCATGGCCGACATGCTGCACATCATCCATGAGTTTGGCGGCGTTGAACACTTAAAAGGAAAGAAGATCGCCATGACATGGGCCTACAGCCCTTCCTACGGAAAGCCCCTTTCCGTGCCTCAAGGCATCATCGGCTTGATGACCCGCTTTGGTATGGAAGTGACTTTGGCGCATCCAGAAGGGTACGAAATCATGGAAGAGGTGGAAGCCGTCGCCCAAAAGCATGCCGAGCAATACGGCGGCAAATTCACGAAGACCAACGATATGAAGGAAGCCTTCAAGGATGCGGATATCGTTTATCCCAAAAGCTGGGCCCCCTTTAAAGCGATGGAAGAGCGCACCGAGCTCTACGCCAAGGGCGATCAGGCCGGCATTGACGAACTCGAGCAACGGCTTCTCGCACAAAATGCAGAGCATAAAGACTGGGCCTGCACTGAAGAGATGATGCAACTGACCAAGGACGGCAAAGCTCTTTACATGCACTGCCTGCCCGCCGACATCACCGGCGTATCCTGCAAAGCCGGAGAAGTCGATGAATCCGTCTTCGACCGCTACCGAATTCCGCTATACAAAGAAGCGGGATTCAAGCCCTACATCATCGCCTCCATGATCTTCATGCAAAAGGTGGAGAACCCAGTGGAGACGCTGCTGCGCCTGGCCAAGGAAGGAAAAGCCCGTCTCAAATAAAGGAGCGCGCAAGAAAGAGGCTCCATAAAGCCCCGAGTACGACCAACATTCAGTTCCCCTCAACGAAGGGACGCGCCGTCTGGCGCGTCGCCACCCCCACTTACAAGGAGCGAAACAAGCAATGAAAAAACAAGAGTTGGATTTTGCAAAGATCAAACAAGCTGCTGAAGGGTACCGCGCCGATATGACCCGGTTCCTCCGGGACCTCGTCCTAGCGCATGGTGAGTCCTGCGAAGAGAAGGACAAGGTCTATCGCATTAAAGAAGAAATGGAAAAAGTCGGCTTTGATGAGACCATCGTGGACCCCATGGGCAACATTCTAGGCTATATGGGTAAGGGCGAAACCGTCATCGCCTTTGATGCGCACATCGACTGCGTGGGCATCGGCAACATCGAGGACTGGGAATTTGATCCCTTTGAAGGCAAGGAAGACGAGGTCAACATTTGGGGGCGCGGAACCTCCGATCAGCTCGGCGGCATCGTCTCCTCCGTCTACGGCGCGAAAATCATGAAGGATCTTGGCATGCTCTCCGACGAATACAAGGTGCTCGTTACGGGAACCGTTCAAGAAGAAGACTGCGACGGCCTTTGCTGGCAGTACATCATCAACGAGGACAAGATCCGTCCGGAATTTGTCGTATCCACCGAGCCCACCAACGGCAACATCTACCGCGGACATCGCGGCCGCATGGAAATCCGCGTGGACGTTTATGGAACCGCTTGCCATGGGTCCGCGCCCGAGCGTGGCGACAACGCCATCTATAAAATGGCGGATATTTTAAGAGAGGTTCGCGACTTGAACGACAAGCTTCACTATGATGAATTCCTGGGCAAAGGAACCGTCACCACCTCGCAGATTTTCTACACATCCCCCTCGCGCTGTGCGGTGGCCGATTCCTGCGCCATCTCCTTGGATCGCCGCCTCACCGATGGGGAAACCTATAAGAGTGCGCTCAAGGAAATCGAGGAACTGCCTTCGGTGAAAAAATACGGCGCCAAGGTCAGCATGTATAAATACGAGCGTCCGTCCTGGACGGGACTTGTGTACCCCACGGACTGCTATTTCCCCACCTGGGTGCGCAAAGAGAGCGATCCGGAAGTCGTTGCCTTGGCCGAATCCTTCCGCGGTATGTACGGCGAACCCAAGATCGACAAATGGACCTTCTCCACCAATGGCGTGTCCATCATGGGCCGTGAAGGCATCCCCTGCGTCGGCTTGGGCCCGGGCAAAGAAGAAGAAGCCCATGCGCCCAATGAAAAAACTTGGAAGGATGATTTGGTCAAATGCGCAGCGATCTATGCGGCGCTGCCCACCATCTACATGGACAATAAAAACGCCTAAGCGGCGAGCCTCCTTTTTTAGAACTCGCCCCCCATCGATTGAACGCCAATCCGCCAAGAAAACCGCGCCAAGGGCATCGTCTCTTGGCGGATCGGCTCCCCCAAAGCGCCGAAGCCTTGCCTTTTTGCAGGCGAAGCAACAGGCCGGCGCTGCCTCATCATAAGGAGAAGAACCATATGTTGGATTTAACCATCCACCAGGAGAACCTGGAGAAAAATATTCAAAAAGCCAAAGAAAATAACATCATCATCCCCACCCTCGCTCAGATGAGAAATCCGGAGACGATCCCGGATGCGGTTCAAGAAAAGCTCGGCAATCTGGGCCTTTGGGATGTGGATCCCTTGAACCTTTTCCGCATCACGTGGAAGAACGAGCCCAAGGAAAGGGGCGGCAAGTTCGGCGGCACGAACTACATTGAACTGCCCCGAGCCCTGACGGGAGTCGATGCGAAAATCATTTGCCTTGTGGGCAAATACTTCCCCACCGGTTGCCATAAGGTGGGTGCCTCCTTTGGGTGCTTAGTCCCCCGTTTGGTTACGGGACAGTTCGACGCCTCCTCGGAGAAGGCCGTTTGGCCCTCCACGGGAAATTATTGCCGTGGCGGCGCGTTCAACTCCAAGCTCTTGGCGGTGGACTCCATTGCCATTTTACCCGAAGGAATGTCCAAGGAGCGTTTTGATTGGTTGCGCACCATCGCAGGAGAAATCATCGCCACCCCGGGTACCGAAAGCAACGTCAAGGAAATCTTTGACAAAGTCAATGAATTGAAGGCCACGCGCGACGACATTATGGTCTTCAACCAATTTGAGGAATTCGGCAATTACCTTTGGCACTACAATGTGACGGGACCCGCCATTGAAGATGCGTTCCGTTCCTTGGGCGAGGGCCTGAACTTCGCTGGCGTAACCTTGACGTCTGGATCGGCGGGAACGCTTGCTTCCGGCGATTACTTAAAGACGGTCTTTGCCCACTCCAAAACCGCTGTGGGTGAGGCGCTGCAGTGCCCGACCATCCTCGACAACGGCTTTGGTGCCCATCGCTTGGAAGGCATCGGCGACAAGCACATTCCCTGGATTCACAACGTGAAGCGCTCGGACATGGCCATCGCCATCGACGACAACGACTCCATGGCTCTTTTGCGTCTCTTCAATGAAGAAGCGGGCAAAAAGTTCCTCGTGGAAGAAGCCGGCATGAAGAAAGAGGATGTAGAGCATCTGGCCTACATGGGCATTTCGGGCATCAGCAACATGCTGTGCGCCATTAAGTTTGCTAAATACTATGAGCTGACGGAAAAAGACGTCGTAGCCACTGTGCTCACGGACTCCGTGGCCATGTATCAATCCCGGTTGGAGGAATTGACGCAAGAAGAGGGGGAGTACGATGCCACTCGGGCCGCCGTGGACTTCTACGGACGCCTCATCGGTCAAAAAACCGACAACCTCCTGGAACTGACCTATACCGAGCGCAAGCGGGTTCATAACTTAAAGTACTATACCTGGGTGGAACAACAGGGAAAAACCTATGAAGAAATCAATGCCCTGTGGTACGATCAGGAAGACTCTTTTGACCGAGTGGCTCGACAGGCCAAAGACATCGATGAATTGATCCAACAATTCAATGAAAAAACAGGCCTGCTGAAGGACCTGAAATAAGGAGAACCGTTGATGAAAAAACGGATTGTCATTGCCCTGGGCGGAAACGCCCTGGGCAATACCCCAGAGGAGCAGATGGAGGCCGTGCGCGTCACGGCGCTCTCCATCGTGGACCTTCTGGAAGAAGGTTATGAAATCGCCATTGCCCACGGCAATGGGCCCCAGGTGGGCATGATTCATCTTGCCTTTGAAGCCGCGCATGCGTCGGAGGCTCAAACCCCCGCCATGCCATTTCCTGAATGCGGGGCCATGAGCCAAGGTTACATCGGCTATCACCTGCAAAACGCCATCATCAATGAGATGCGCAAGCGGGACATCCATCAGGATGTGGTCACCGTGGTCACCGAGGTGCAGGTGGATCCTCAGGATCCCGCCTTTTTGGAACCGACGAAGCCCATCGGGTCTTTTTGCTCCAAGGCGGACGCAGAACAGTTGACGGCGTTGAAGGGCTATGTCATGAAAGAGGATGCGGGCCGGGGATACCGTCGGGTGGTGCCTTCGCCAAAGCCCGTGCGGATCGTCGGAATCGGCGCCATTGAAAGTATTTTGGCGTCCGGTCATGTGGTCATTGCCGGCGGCGGTGGGGGCATTCCTGTGATCGCCGAGGGACCAACGCGGCAACTCAAGGGCGTGGCGGCCGTCATCGACAAGGATTTTACCTCAGCGAAGCTCGCGGAAGAACTTTGCGCCGATGCGTTCTTGATTCTCACCGCAGTGGATCAAGTGGCCATTCACTTTGGCAAAAGCGACGAGAAGTGGTTGGATCATTTGACCTTGGAAGAAGCCCGCGCCTACATCAATGCGGGAGAATTCGCCAAGGGCTCCATGCTGCCCAAAGTCGAGGCCGCCATGGCTTATGCCGCATCGGGCCCGGGACGGCGCGCCCTCATTACGTCGCTCCAAAAGGCCAAGGAAGCGCTTTCGGGGCATACCGGAACCTGGATCAGCGAATAATTCAGGGGACGGGACTTGTAAAAGGAGGAACCCATGTCCGATTTGATGAGAACGATTCCTTTTTCTGATCTTTTGGATCAGATGCTGGGAGAATATAAGCGCACAAACTCCATGTTCGGCGTGGCGTTGCAGAAGGTGTACCGCAACGGGGGTCCGCAAGTAATGACGCCCTTTGGGGTCCCGCTTGGATCGGGGACGGGCCCCGCCGCGGGGCCGCACACGCAGCTTGCTCAAAACATACTCACATCCTATCTGATGGGCGGCCGGTTCATGGAACTGAAAACCGTTCAGACCCTTTGCGGGGCCGACATGCGTTCGGCCATTGCAAAACCCTGTATTTCAGCCGCCGATGAAGGATACAACGTGGAATGGTCCACGGAGCTCACGGTGGAAGAAGCACGGGATGAATACATTAAAGCGTGGTTTTTGTGCCATACGGCTCAAAAGCTTTTGAAGATCTCCCCCGAACGGGACTTTTCCTTCAATATGAGCGTGGGGTATTCTTTGGAAGGCATCACCTCCCGGCGCATTGATGATTTTCTCAATGCCTTGACGGACGCCTCCCAAGAGAAAACCTTCCTTGAGTGTCAAGAGGAACTTTTGACTCGGTTGGAGCATCTGCCCGGGTTGACCCGCGAGGAAGTGTTGGGGATTTCCCCAAGAATTTGTGACACCCTCGCACTGTCCACCATGCATGGATGCCCCAAGGGCGAAATTCAGGCCATCGTGGAACACCTGTTAATCCATAAGCACCTCAACGTCTTTTTAAAATGCAACCCCACCCTTTTAGGGTATGAAACGGCCCGAGGGCTTTTGGATCAGCTGGGGTTTGACTACTTGGATTTTGATGAGCGGCATTTCCAGGCCGATCTGAAGTTTGAGGAGGCCGTGGAGATGCTGGAGGGGCTTTTGGCAACGGCCCATAAAGAAGGCGTGACCTTTGGGGTCAAGCTCACCAACACCTTCCCGGTGAACATCACAAAAGGCGAGCTGCCTGGGGAGCAAATGTATTCTTCGGGTCGCGCCCTGCTGCCGTTATCGGTGCATGTCGCCAAAAAGCTCTCCGCCGTCTTTGGGGATCGATTGCCCATGGCGTATTCCGGCGGCGCCGATGCGCTGAACATCCAAGGATTCTTGGCGGCGGGCATCTTGCCGGTGACGGTGTGCACGACACTGCTCAAACCCGGGGGCTATGAGCGCTTGGCTCAGGTGGCAAAGGCCGCCGAGGGGGCAGCTCCTTTGAGGTACCAAGGACCCAATGCCAAGAAAATTGCTGAATTAGCCGAAGCGGTGCTTTTGGACCCTCGCAACCAAAAAGAGTTTCGGGAACCGGTGGCGAGCCGTAAAAACGATACGCCGCTGCCGCTGTTTGACTGCTTTCAAGCGCCCTGCCAAGAGGGAGGCTGCCCCATTGAACAAAAAATCCCTGCCTATCTTGAGGCGGTGAGTGAGGGGGCGTACGAGCGGGCCATGGAAATCATCGCCACGGACAACGCGTTGCCCTCCATTCTCGGGGAAATCTGCTACCATCCCTGCACCGCCAAATGCACTCGCCAAGATGTGGATCAAAGCCTCGACATTCGAAAGATGAAGCATCTGGCCACGCAAAAGGCGCAGGAATCCTACCTCAAGACCCTATCGGCCCCAGCACCGCAAGGGCCCAAGGTTCTCGTGGTGGGTGCAGGCGTTCAAGGGCTCTCCTTGGCGTACTATCTCTCCCGCGCGGGCTTTCAGGTCACGGTGGCGGAGAAAAAGGACAAGCCGTTTGGTCTCTTGAACGGCATTATGGCCAAAACGGGACTGAGCGAGCGGGCCATGGAGCTGGATCTAGCACTCATCGAGGCCAGCGGCGCAAAGATTATTTGCAACGTGGACCAAGAGCATCTCTTGGCGCTCTCCAAAGACGCCAAGATTCGGATTTCCACCACGGGAAAACCGGAAGGGCTCGAAGCAGTCCGTCTGACCCGCAAGGATCGCAAGACCAAGCTGCAGGCGGTCTATGCCATGGCGGCGGCTAAGGAGCTCGCCTATGAGCTCATTGCCGAGGAGGGGGGCAAGCCCGTAAGCGAGGCCTCGGTGCGCTCTACGCCAAGCGCCAAAGGGATTTATGCCCGGCGCGGCTTGCTGGAGCTTCGCTCAAAGGGGCCGGAGGAGGCCCGGCGGTGCCTCTCCTGCGATGCCATCTGCGAGGTCTGCAAGGAGGTTTGTCCCAATCGGGCCAACGTCGCCATTGCGTTGGCGGGCTTTGACAACCCCCACCAGATTCTGCATTTGGATTACAGCTGCAATGAATGCGGCAACTGCACTACTTTTTGTCCGCACAGCGGCAGTCCCTACCTCGACAAGGTGACCTTGTTTGGCACCGAGGGGGATCTTCGGGAGTCGGCCAACGTCGGATTCTGCTTTTTCGGCGCCGAGCGCGTTTTGCTGCGGGACGAGGCGGGCGAACTTAAGGAAATGGATCTTGGCGATCTTCCCGAAGGGCCGCTTTACGTCCTCATTCGAGCCGTCGCCACAAACCACCGCCACTTGATTGTGGATTTTGGAGGTACCTTATGATCTTAGGCAATGGACGCGTCTTCACCAACGACGACAACGGACGCGTCTTCGCAAACGGCGCCCTCTTAATTGACGGCGATACGATTCAAGAAGTGGGAGACTTCGTGGACCTTTGTCGAAAGCATCCGGACGAGGAAGTCATCGACGTGGGCGGCCGGCTCATCATGCCGGGCCTGATCAACGCCCATAGTCACATTTACTCGGCCTTTGCCCGCGGCTTTGCTCCGAAGAACCCCACAAGGAATTTTCTGGAGATTTTAGAGAATCTTTGGTGGCTTTTGGATAAGGAATTGACGGTGGAGGATACCAAATACTCGGCGTACGCCACCTTCTCGGAATCCATTGCCCAAGGCGTCACCACGGTCATTGACCACCATGCCAGCCCTCATCACATCGAAGGATCGCTCTTTGCCATTGCCCAGGCCGCAAAGGATTTGGGCATCCGGACGAGCCTTTGCTATGAAACCTCCGATCGAGACGGGGCCCTCATTGCCCAGCAAGGCATGGAAGAAAATGCGGCATTCATCCGCTGGGCCCAACAAGAGCCGGGGGATATGGTATCGGGTCTCTTTGGGCTGCATGCCGCCTTCACCCTCTCGGACGAAACCCTCAGGGAATGCTCCCGCTTGGCTCGGGAGTTAAACGCTGGGTTCCACGTTCACGTGGCCGAAGGTGTTGACGACGAGCGCTTGAGTTTGGAGCGCTATGGACTGCCGGTGGTGCATCGACTGGAACGCTTTGGCATCCTTGGAGAAAAAACCTTGGCCATCCACTGCGTTCACGCCAACGATGAAGAATTAGACCTCTTGCGGCAAACGAATACCTGCGTCGTGCACAACCCAGAATCCAACATGGGCAATGCGGTGGGGACCTCGCCGGTGGTCAAGATGCTGGAGAAGGGCCTCATGGTGGGTCTTGGTACGGATGCCTACACCAGCGATCTTTTTGAATCCATGAAGGTGGCGAAAATCCTGCAGTCCCACGCCTTGGGCGATCCCACCGTGGGCTTTTCCCAGGCGCTGACCTTAGCCATGAAAAACAATCCGATCATCGCCTCCCGACACTTTAAAAAACCGTTGGGCCGACTGATGCGTGGCGCTTATGCGGATGTGATCGTCTTGGATTACGATCCGCCGACGCCTTTTAATGAAGCCACGGCCGGCGGGCACTTGCTCTTTGGCCTCTCCGGATATCAAGTCCGTGACACCATGATCAATGGGCGGTTTGTGATGAAGGACCGCATCCTGCTCCAAAAAGACACCGCCCTTTTGATGGCTGAGTGTCGTAAAAAGGCAAAGGCCCTTTGGTCCCGACTGTAATTTCGTACGATTAGAAACGAATGGCGGGGCCTAGGGATCCTGCCGACTGGAGAAATAATGGAAAAAAAGAATCAATCCAATGGAACTGCTAATCAACACAGCAAATCGCTGTTTCGTTTTGATGGCAAGCCGGATCTGAGCGCTGCAATGCCTTTGGGTATTCAACACGTTCTGGCCATGATCATCGGGAACGTGACGCCGGCCATCATCGTGGCCAATACCTTGAAACTCTCCCCGAAGGATGCAACCTTGCTCATCCAGTACGGTCTTTTGGTGTCCGCAATCGCCACCCTTTTGCAAATTTACGGCGTTTGGAAGCTGGGCTCGCGCCTGCCCGTGATGATGGGCGTCTCCTTCTCCTATGTCCCGGTGCTGGTTTCCATCGCCACCTCCTACGGCAATGTGGGTGCTATTTTAGGCGCTCAGCTTGTGGGCTCCGTCGCCGCCTTTTTAGTGGGGCTATTCATTAAGCCCATGCGTAAGCTCTTTCCACCCATCGTGGCCGGAACCGTCGTGTTGACCATCGGGTTGTCCTTGTACGGCATCGGAATCAACTACATCGCCGGTGGAACCCCAGGTCTTCCCGGATACGGCTCGGCTCAAAATTGGTTCCTCGGCATCTTGACCCTCTTGGTGGTTCTTGCCTGCAGCAGCTTTGGTAAGGGCATCGTCAAGCTCGGCGCAATTCTCATCGGCATTCTCGTGGGCTATGTGGTGGCTCTTTTTATGAACGCTGTGAATTTTGCCCCCTTGATGAGCGCTGAGTGGGTGCTGATCCCAAGACCGCTCTACTTTGGCATGGAGTTCCACGGCACCGCCATTTTCTCCATGGTCTTGATGTATATCGTCAATTCAATTCAGGCGGTGGGGGATTTATCATCCACCACCATCGGTGGTATGGACCGCGAAGTCACCGACGATGAGCTCTTCGGCGGCATCACGGGCTATGGCGTCACCGCCGCCATCGGGTCGCTCCTAGGCGGTCTGCCGGTGGCCACGTATTCCCAGAACGTCGGCATCGTCGGTCAGACGAAGGTCGTCGCTCGTAAAGTGTTTGCCATCGCCGCATTCTTTGTTTTGGCCGCTTCCCTGGTGCCTAAATTTGGCGCGCTGATGACCACCATTCCGCGTCCCGTCATCGGCGGCGCCACCGTCGGGGTTTTCGGCATGATTACCATGAGTGGCATCAAGCTCATCACGCAGCAACCACTGACGGCACGCAACATGTCCATCGTGGGCATGGCGGTGGCGTTGGGCATGGGGATTTCCACTTCGCCGGCCGCATTGGCTCAGGCGCCCCAATGGTTTATGCTGGTCTTCGGCAAATCTCCCGTGGTGATCGCCACCTTAGCCGCGTTGGTGCTCAATCTCATCATTCCGGATAAGACTTTAGAGCAAGAACAAAAAGAACGCGAAGAAATGGATCATAGTTCACAAACGGCATAATGGGGCATCGGCCCAAGGGAGTTCTGATGGTTCGGAAAATCCTTGAGCCGAGACGAAAAAAGGCAGACGGACTTCTCCGCCTGCCTTTTGCCCTTTGAAGGCAGGCGTTCAAAAAAAACTATGGAAAGCGTCAAAGGGTGGCGAAAAGCTACTCCAAATGGCGCTAGGTCCCAGGCATAAAAATCTAAGAAGTGGTCTAGGGAGGTATGTATGGAGTCGCTGGGGGCGCACCCAAATAAGGAGTCGTAGGGAGTTCTTCGAGTTCGATTGGACTAAAAAAGAGGGACATCACCCCAGTTTGCGTGAGAAGGATATACGAAAGAGAAACGCAACGCTCGGATCCCCCACACCTCAAGAAGATCCCGATAAAGCACAAAAGAATAGTGCCCGAGGGACTGGATTTCGTCGAGCCTTCCCCTCGACGCTCAAAAAAGAGCAGTTTTTGAGGGGGATCATAAATGGCCGGTCTCGAGCCTAAAAGAAAAAAGGCTAAAGAAAGAACCGTTGAAATTAAGGAGGATTTGAGGGGGCGAGGCGTCGAGGTCTTTTGCATCCAGGAGGAAAATGCGCCTCTATGGATCGATATCCTAAAGACCCCCATCGCCATGGATCGGGGCGAAAGGTTCCCTAGAGGAATCTAAGAGAGGCCTTAGAGGGGGTGAAGCCCAGCGGACGAGGGGATTGTTAAAAAGGAAGAGGAACGCCCGGCAAAGCTCAAAGACCCCAAGCGAGTTTGGACGTTATGCTGATCTTGCGTTGAAATTCGCTTTTTAGATTCGCGGACGTCACCGAGGAGGGGTCTTACGTTGCCCAGGTTCTGTGGCTTCCAGTCTTTGTTTGCACCCCCATTCGCCGTGGTCGTTTTTTCTTCTTACCCATGTTCTTCATTCCATTCGGAGGGAACCAGGTTGTCGGCTCTCAATTCCCGGGGGCATTAGAGTTGTTCTTGGTGGGTCGCCTTACCGATAAATTCGAGCGCTCGTACGGGGCCTTCGCACCGCCAAGAGTTCATTTTTTGACGTGTTCGCTCAAAAAATGCTTTGGGAGCTTCTTGAACGGGAAGGGCTCGAAAGCCCCTTTTGAGATTCCTTTTCATCGAGTAAAATAAGGGCAATGTCGATTACATTACTGGGGGTGGGTTCTCCCCGATCCAAAAGAATCTGAAAGGAGCGAATCATGAACCAACATTGGCGTACGCGCCTTCGCAGCAGCGGCTGGAGTTTTCTGGTGGCCCTAAGTCTTGTCACGGGGTGCCAAACCGCCCCCAAGGCCACAACGACCGTGCCCCCCACGAAGGAAACGGTCGGGGCCACCCAAAGCGTGGTCCCCGGCAGCGTCCCCAAGGACCAAGGCACGAAGACTCGCCCCGCGGATCCTTCGCGGCAGGCCTTTCCAAGAACGGTTAACGATCAGTTGGGGCGATCCGTTGACATCCCTGTGGCTCCCCAAAGAATCGCCTCTGCCTATCATATGGCCACTTCCTCATTATTAGCCTTGGGGCAGGAAGAGCACTTGGTGGGTGTTGAGAAGCATTCAGGCAAACGAGCTCTCTATGGAGCGCTCTCGCCGCAGTTTGGGAAGATTGCCCAAATCGGCAGCGGCAAGGAGGTTCATTTGGAAGAGCTGGCGCGTCTAAAGGTCGATCTTTTGGTGGTTCCTGCTCGGTTGAAAGAGCAGATTCCTGCTTTAGAAGCCTTGAAAATCCCGGTGGTGGCCATTAATCCCGAATCCTTTCAGGAGCAGTTTTCAGCCCTGACGCTTTTGGGAGAAGCGACGGGATCGGTGGCGCGGGCCGATGAATTGGTGCGTTGGATGCAAAATGCCAATGAAGAAACGCGTCTCGCGGTTTCTGGTGGCAAGCGGCCCAAGGTCTATCTTGCGGGGAACAAAAGCCCCTTGAGTACGGCCGGCAAGAAGATGTTGCAGTCGGAAATGCTGACGTTGGCCGGCGGGCAGAACGTGGCTCGGGAGCTTGAGGATGCTTATTGGGCCGATTTATCCAAAGAGCAGCTCATCGCGTATGCACCGGAGGTCATTCTCATCGTGCCCAATGCCACGTATTCCAAGGACGACCTCCTAAAGGATCCCCTGCTCAAGGATGTACCAGCCATCCGAAACGGACGGATTCATCAAATGCCCAAGCTTCTTGAAATGATGGACGCCCCGGTGCCCGCATCCGTGGTTGGGACCCGTTGGATGGCCCATGTGCTGCATCCAGAGAAGGTATCGGACGCTGATTTTAACCGCATGGTGCAGGGATTCTATAAGACCTTCTATGGCATTGACCATGTCGGAACTAAATAAGGGAGATCGCTGGCTGTTTGGGGGGAGCCTCGCGCTGCTCGTGCTGCTTTTTCTCTTTTCATTGTGTCTTGGCCGCTATCCTTTGTCGCTGAGGGACCTCTTTTTGGTCCTTCAAGGCCGGGGGGCCCCCACGCAGCGACTGATCTTTTTTGGAATCCGCCTGCCTCGGACGCTGATTGCGTTATTTGGGGGCGCGGTCTTGGCGTTCACGGGCGGGATCTTCCAGGTGCTGTTCCGCAATCCCCTGGCGACGCCAGACGTGATGGGCATCACCGCCGGGGCAAGCTTTGGGGCGGCCGCGGGCATACTTTGGGGCGGTAGCTTCCCTTTGGCGGTGCCGGTATTCGCCTTCTTTGGCGCCATGGCGGCGATCGTCCTCGTTTTACTGCTCTCGGAGCTGTCCGGACGGCGCGACATCGTCACTTATTTGGTGTCCGGCATCATCGTCAGTGCCTTGGCTCGGGGCGCTTTGATGCTGTTGAAGTATTTGGCCGATCCCGAACGGGAACTGGCGGCCATTGAGTTTTGGACCATGGGATCCTTGGCCAAGGTCACGGCAAAGGATCTGCTCCCCACCCTGCTTCCGCTGATTGCGGGTACGGTGCTTTTGTTGTTTCTGGGGTTTCGGATTCTCATTCTGGGACTTTCTGAGGATGAGGCCCAGTCGCTGGGGGTGGATGCCAAAGCGACCCGTCGCAGGATCATCCTTTTGGTGACCGTATTGGTGAGCACGCTCACCGCGCTCACGGGGCCCATCGGATTTGTAGCCATCATGGCGCCACATATGGCTCGAAGGCTCTGCCGAAAAGGCGGCTTCGCTCCGGTGGTTTTGTCCTGCCTTTTGGGGGCCATGCTCCTTTTGGCCGCGGATCTTGCCGCTAGGAGCCTTTCGAGCCACGAAATGCCCATCAGCATTTTCACGACCTTGATGGGGGCGCCGTATCTTGCTTGGATTTTGATCGGGAGGAACCATGGAACTTTGTAATCTCTCCTGCGGCTATCCCGATCGTCCCGTGTTGCGGGGCATCAGCCATCGATTTACACCGGGCGCGCTCACGGCGCTTGTAGGACGCAACGGCAGTGGCAAAACGACGCTATTGCGCACCCTGGCCGGATTTTTGACGCCGCAGGGCGGCAGCGTGCGCTTTGGCGGGGAGCAGTTGTGGGAAAAAACGGCTGCGCAGCGGGCGAAGGTTCTTTCCTATGTGCCGCAGCGCCATCAGATCACCTTTCCCATTGAAGCGCAGGAGGTGGTAGCCATGGGCGCCGTGCGGCGTATGGGGCTCTTTGAAGCCCCCGGCCCGTTGTTGTTGGCGCAGGCCCGCCACGCCTTGAAGCGGGTAGGGATGCAAGAGGCCGCCCTACGGAATTTTTTAACCCTCTCGGGCGGAGAGCAGCAGCTGGTGCTTTTGGCTCGGGCGATATTTCAAGAGGCCCAGGTGTTGGTGTTGGATGAGCCGGAAAATGCGTTGGATCTTGCGCATCGCTGTGAGGTGTTTCGGCTGATTCAAGATCTTTGTCGCACAGAGGGCAAAACGGGCATTTTGGCGCTGCATGACCCCGCCCTAGTGCTCAATCACTGCGATGAAGTGCTGGCGGTGGGGCAAGGACAGCTTTTGGGCGCCCTTTCTTTAAAGACGGCGTCGCCGTTTGAAGTCCAGCGATTTTTCCAAGAAGTCTATGGCCCTTTGGAACTTCTCCAGGGGGTTCACGGCCGGGCGGTGATTCCCGTGGCTGCGAAAGATTTGGAGCAACGAATGGAAGAACTGCTCCAACAGACAAAAGAGCGGATGAACGGCAAAGGCCAGACGGCCCTTTTGGTCACGGGCTCTCGAGGCTCGGGAAAATCGACATTTTTAAAGATTCTCGCGGCCCAGGAGCCCAGTGAGGCCCTTTTTACGCGCTTTGGGACGGGAGAGGGCGATGGGGCGCTTTGGGCCGTGACCGAGGAGGGCGTCTCCTGGATGTTGGCTCGCCGAGGGGCGCAGGGACTGCGCCTTTTGCCTGGAGCGTTCGTCGCGATGCAAAAGGCGCTGGAAAAGCTAATGCAAAGCCCGAAGCTTCGCATCATCGACGAAGTGGGCTTTTTGGAGGCCCAAGAGGGCGCCTATCTTGAGGGGCTTGGGCGCTTATTGGACCAAGGGCGGTGTGCCTTGGCCCTGCGAAAGGAACCACTGCCTCATCTGGAGGCACTCAAAGCACACCCCAACGCCTACCTTTTGGATATGGATGAGGTTCGGCGTACCCAAGGGTGGTAGCACGCAAAGAAAGGAATTAGCATGGATTCAATAAAAAAAACAACGTTGGAGGTCGTAGAGAGGGATCCCAGTCATCAGACCTTAGTCCGCGGCGGCCGTCTCGTCACTGAGGAAGGCATCGTCTTTGGCGATTTGCTTTTGGGCGAGGGACTCATCCTTGCCCTAGGGCCGGATTTGTCGCAAGAGGCGCAAGGAGCCGAGATTATTGAGGCGAAGGGGTCCTTTGTGATCCCCGGAGCCATTGATGTGCACACGCATATGGAATTGCAACAATCCCCGGAGCATCGCTCCTGCGATGACTTTTTCCAAGGCAGCGTCGCGGCAGCTTTGGGGGGGACCACCACCCTCATCGATCACATCGGCTTTGGACCCGCTGGATGTCCCTTGCACTACGCCATTGACCGGTATCGGGAAAAGGGAAAAAAGGCCGCGGTGGATTATGCCTTTCACGGGGTGCTTCAGCACGTCAACGAGTCCATCCTCAACGAGCTGAGGGAGATCATTCAAACGGAAGGCATTCCAAGCTTCAAAGCCTATTCAACCTATGCGTACCCGTTGTCGGACCACGATCTATTCCAGGCGCTGCGCGTTATGAAGGAAGCCAAGGGACTTCTCACCATGCACTGCGAGAACGATGCGGTGACGAATCTTTTGAAAAAAGAAGCCTTGGCGCGAGGCAATACAGAGCCCATCTGGCAGGCGAGAACACGGCCGGCAGCCTGTGAAAAGGAGAGCATCAGTCGACTCATCGATTTGTCGGCGCTCTCTGGGGGAGCGCCCATCTATATCGTTCACACTTCGACCCAAGAAGGAGTAGCAGCCATCCAGGCCGGACGGGCCCGGGGAATCCCTGTGGCCATGGAAACTTGCCCCCAGTATCTTTTGCTCCAGGAAGGGGCGTACACGGAGCATGGCCCCCTCGAGGGGCTTAAGTACCTCATGGCGCCACCGCTTCGAAGCCCAGCGGATCAAGAAGCTCTTTGGGAGAGCCTGGCGGATGGAACCTGCGATACGGTGGCGACGGACCATTGTCCGTTCCCCTTGGAAGAAAAAAAGGTGGGAGAGAAAAACTTTTCGTTGGCCCCTGGCGGCTGCGCTGGGGTCCAGGAGCGCCTGCCCCTGATCTATACCCACGGGGTTCTCCCGGGACGAATCTCCCTTGAGCGCATGGTGGCCCTTTTGTGCACCAACCCGGCGAAAATAATGGGGCTTTACCCACAAAAGGGAACCCTAGCCGTGGGGTCCGATGCGGATCTTGTAGTATTGGGGCCCGGTTCCAATCGCCCGATTCGAGCCAAGGAACAGGCCACTACCTGTGATTATTCCATTTATGAAGGGTGGGGCAACCGCTTGCGGATCCATCGGGTGATCTCCCGGGGCGAGACCATCGTCAAAGAAGGAGTGTTTTTGGGCGAGCGCGGCCGCGGTCGGTTCTTGAAGCGCTGGCTTTAATCCCCTTGAACTGTTGGAAAGAGCCTTCGGTTGGGCTCTTTCTCATTTTCAAAACCTCCTGGCAAGACAAGGCATCAAAGCTCATGTAAGATGGAGGAAGAGAAGGGCCTTAACGGAGGACTCAGGGGGCATGCCCCTAAAAACAGGCATCGGGAGGAAAACATGCGGAAAATTGTCGTGGTGGATGGATATACAGTGAATCCTGGGGATTTATCCTGGGAGGGCCTGCGCGGTTTGGGTGAGGTAACAGTCTACGACCGATCGTTGCCCCATGAGGTGGCCCAGCGGATCCAAGGCGCTGAGATTGTGGTGGCGAATAAAGTACCCCTAACCCAAGAGGTCCTCGCCCAAGCGCAGGATCTTCGGTACGTTACGGTCATGGCCACAGGGTATGACTGCGTGGACGAAACAAAAGCCCGGCAACAAGGCATAGCGGTCTCCAATGTGCCCGCTTACGGCACCGACACCGTGGCGCAGTTTACCATGGCCCTGCTCTTGGAGCTTTGTCACCAGGTGGGCCGGCACAATGCCTCGGTTCAAGAGGGTCAATGGAGTGAAACCCCAGATTTTTGCTATACGCTGACGCCTCAAGTGGAACTTTCTGGAAAGCGCTTGGGCCTCATCGGTTGTGGCCGAATTGGTGCGCGGGTGGGGGCGCTGGCCCAAGCCTTCGGCATGGAGGTGGTCGCACTATCGGGGCACCGAGCTCCGCAGGGTATGCCAACGCTTTCCTTGGAAGAACTCCTTGGGACCTCGCACGTGATCTCTTTGCATTGTCCCTTAACGGAAGAAACCCAAGGCCTGATGAATGCGACAACTTTGGGGTGGATGCGTCCCGACGCGTTCCTCCTCAACGCCTCCCGCGGTGCCTTAGTGGTGGAAGAGGATTTGTGCCGGGCGCTGCGACAAGGGGAGCTCGCGGGCGCTGCCCTGGACGTTGCTTGCGTAGAGCCTTTGCCGGCGGATTCTCCGCTTTTGGGCATCCCGAACCTCATTCTTACGCCGCACATGGCGTGGGCCAGCAAGGAGGCGCGCCAACGGATTCTCAACGTCACCGCTGAAAACATCCAAAGTTATCTTCAAGGAGACATCGCGCATCGGGTGATTTGAAGAAATGGATAGACTCTTTACAAAAAGTGAACTCTAGTTTAATATTGTAAAAAAGATATTAACAAAAAGGAGTCTTCTTTTGAGCGATTTGCGAAGCGATATTCTGACCGTGCTCTCTGAAGCCGCACCTGGAACGAAAGTACCGTTGACGGCAAGTCCCAAGCTGGCTCTCTATGATACCGAAGCAGTCCTCCATGAATTGGATCAATTGGCTGAGGAAGGCCTTTTGGCGCTGCATCGGCTCAGTGGGATGACCATGGTGGAAAACCACATGGTGAACTATTTTTATGAACTCACCGAGGCAGGGCGGCAAAAGCTCTCACCGGGGGCCTAGGTGGCCCAATAGGGGGGGAGTGAACCGAAAAACCACATAGGAAGCCCTTGGGAATCCCCTTTGGGAAAATGACAAAGATTCTGTGTAAGAAGCAATCCTTACGCAGAATCTTTTTGCTGCCCCTCGTGTTTCAGGCCAAGAATGCTCACCCCCTCCATGAAGATCATCCTTGGCTTGCCTTGGAATCTTTCTTTTATTGTTAGCGAGAGGGAAGAGCCTTATCGGCTCTTGGAGAGCACGGGCGTCCCGCTGCTTTTTGACGAAGGATTTGGGGCCAAGGTAAAAAAAGCCTTGAATCCCTGGCACGCCCTCCAGGGCTGAGCCATCTGTAGGGGGTCTGGGATCCCTCCTCCAAGCATTCAGAGTCTAAGCGCGCAAGGCGTTGGCATCCAAGAAAATCCCTCTAAGAATTGAGGAGATTCTGTAAAAGCAGCGAAGCTTTTGCACCCTTGTTTTTCGGCCATCCCTAGGGTGCGCCCCGCCCTAGAGGGAAAAGCGTCAAGCGGGAGCAGGAGTTTTCTGCTGTTGCCAAAGACTTTCGGGGGGCGCTATAATGAGGGTGTATACCTGATAAAAATAGTCGGAATTTGATCAAGGAAAGGAGCGCCTCATGACGGAAGAAGAACTGCTCAAGCAAGGGTACCGAAAATATCGAGGGAAAGAGGTGGATGTTTACTACCATTTAGAGAAATGCAATCATACGGGGATCTGCTCGCGAGAAAACGAAATAGTATTTGATCCGTCCAACCGTCCGTGGATCATGGTGGATCTGGCGCCGGTGGATGAGGTCCTCCGGGTGGTCAATGAGTGTCCCACGGGCGCTTTAAAATATCGGCTGCGTGGTGAAAAAGAGGTTTTGCCCAAGGACCCTCGAGGGTAGATTGGGCTCAAAAGGCGTCCATCATCGCTCCTTTTGGCCCTCTAGGGGTTGGCTTGCCTTGCAAACCTTTAGGGGGACCGAAATCGTTGTGGGATTCAATGAATGGTCTTAGTTTGTACAAACCCTATCAACAGCCCTTCGATAGAATGAAGGAAAGCAGTATTGAAGGAAGAGGTGATTGGATTGAACGAATGGAAAAATTCCAACGAAGAAGGGGCAAAGCAAACGCTCACGAATCCACCGGATGACCGCAAAGCAGGTGCCGCCTGCCAGAAGGTTTTGCCCAGCCTTGACGTTACAAGGAAAGAAGATCAGCTGGCCCACACCAATCCTCAGGCGGGGCAAACAACCGACGAATTGAACCAAGTTGAAAATTCGGAGTATGCGTCCAATGACCAATTCCGAAAACGACCAGAATAATACAATCCTAAAAAAGGGGACGTAACGCAGGATAAAGATGAGTTGTAAGGAGATGAACCCATGAGTCATGAGACTTTTTTGCCGCAGGAAGAGCCGCTGACGCTGAAAGGCCTCGGGCGGTTTTTGCAGGAACGCTTTCCCGAGCGTTGGCCCAAAGAGGTTCAAACGCCGGGGCAGATCGTCTTAACGGCGCAAAACCCCCTGAAGATCACTTTAGTGGATGGCGTGGTTCTTTTGCATCTTTGCGATGCCATGGTGCGGTACCAACGAGGCGATTACGAGGCATCCGGGGCCCTGGAAGAGGACCTGGCGCAGGATCTCAACAGCATTTTTACCCATGGGATTCTTCTAGAGCGGGCGATGCAGTCCGGAACCATCAGCAGGTTGGAGGTGAAGCTTTTGGAAGAGGCCACCGGCCAATGGCACACCGTAGCCCGTAACGTATACCCTGCGGCAAATCTTGTGGTGATGCCCTACAAATTGGATGAGGAGCGCCTTTTTTATTAAACGCACCTTGGACCTACCGGACGTCCGGCTCTTTTCCTTTGAAGGTGAAAAAGAGCCGGATATTGTTTTTCTTTGTCGGGGTTCTTACCGACTGGGACGGAGCCTAGGGAGCATATTTGATATACTAAAGACAGATCTCGTCGGGAGCGCCCTTTCGCTTTTTAGCAAATGAGGTTGTGTGGATTGAAGGGATCAAAACGGAACGAAGACGAGGAGTCATGCTATGAATGAGCTGCAAGAAATAATCCGAAAGGGGCAGGCCCGCCGAGGAGGCACCCGCCCCTGGATTTTATTTGCCGATATTGACGGTACTTTAGTAGGCCCGGATATGAAGCTTTCATCAAAGGACCGCGCCGCCATTTTGGACTTTATGGATCAAGGGCACTATTTTACGTTGGCGACCGGGCGGGGTCGAACCAATGCTGAAGCGCACATGAAAGAGACTCCGACCAATTTCCCGGCGATCTTTGCCAATGGCGCCTTGCTTTATGATCGGAAACAAGAGGCGATTTTAAAAGAATATACTTTTTCCACCCAAGGGCTCAAGCCGCTTTTTGACCTGATCCAAAAAGAAGTACCGGAGGCTATGATTCAGCTCTACGACGCCAATTCCATCGATCTCATTACCCCAAATGGGGAGGAGGATCCCCGCGTCCAAAATCATCACCCCTTCCGCCGCATCGAGTTTTCCCAGGTGGAGGGTAAAAACTGCAATAAAGTTCTTTTTGGGCTTTCCAAAGAAACCTGTGATGGTGCAGTGCTTCAAGCGGCGGAGTATCTCTTGGCCCATCGACCCGATTTGCGGGTGGTAAAATCCCAAGCGCAGTATATGGAACTGACCCCCCAGGGCGTGTCCAAAGGCCATTTGCTGGCCGAGATCCAGGAGAGCGTCGAGGCGAAGATTGCCGTGGCGGGGGATTATTACAACGATGTAGAAATGATGCAAAAAGCCGATCGGGCCTATACGCTGACCGGTGCGCCGAAAGACGTACAAAAATACTGTGACCAGGTCTATGAGGCGCGTCCCGGCTCTTTTATCGCCCGAGTCATCCAAGACCTTCTGGAACGATCTGCAAAAGGAGAGTGATCCCCATGAATGCTTTTCCCGATGAGGAGCGCTTTACGCAGATCCTCACGGAATGCGCCGATGAATTGCCGGATGGGCTGTTTGATCAATTGAATTTGGGGATCCATGTTTCGCCCATGGTGCGGACCAGCGAAGCATCCCAACCGCAACAGGCGCTGTACGTTTTGGGTGAATATCGCAAGGATGCCATGGGTCGAAGCATCGTCATCTACTATGGATCCTTTGCCCGGCTGTTTTCCCATTTGAGTGAAGAGGCCCTGCGTTCGCGGATGCGGGAAACCCTGCGCCATGAGCTACGCCATCATTTGGAACACCAAGGGGGCGAATACGACCTGGAGTGGGAGGACCATCTGCAAATGGAAGAATATCGTGCCCGCCTGCAAAAAAAATAGCTCCTTGATCGGCCCATCTACTCAATCAAAGACCGCCTCCATCAGGGGCGGTCTTTGATTGGTTCGGAGGGCTTTAAGGATTGAGTGAGCTCGGGGTGCTTCTCCAAATATTGATAAAAGCTTTGCCGCGTTTTTCCGGCGGCTTCGCAAAGAAGGGTCACGGGATAGCCTTCTTGACTTAAGCGATAAATGGCTTGATAGATTCGGGCGCTTTCCTTACGGCTGGAGGGATCTGGCAGGGGAGAGGTCTTTCGAAGATGAGCATTTTCGACCAGCAGTTCGCCAAAGCGGCGTTGCAGACCTTCATATTCTCGTCTTAGCTGTTCTTCTTCTGTGAGGGACGCCTCCCTGCACTCGCCGGAAGCGTTCGCCGTGGTGCTTTGCGGCGGGCCGTTTTGGTATTTTTTCACCCAGTTATAAACGCGTTGGTAATTGATTCGGTAACGTCTTGCGGTTTCTGAATAGTTATAGTTGTGCTCAATGCAGTACGTTGCAATGGCGATGCGCATTTCTTCTGTAAATTTGCGACCGGTCATTGGGCGAACCTCCGAGGATTATTGGCCTTCTTTCATTAGTATATCTGTATTTTTCGTAATTTCCAGCGCTTTTGAATAAAATTTAATTTTGAAAGGGGTTGCTCATCTTGGCGGCCCCATTTTTTAAGTTTTGCCTGAGTGTTTAATAGAAGTGGCATTGGATTAACATCTGTTTTTATGGACCGCAAAAATAGGGGGTTCAATTGACAATATAACATAAAATAGAGGAACTACATTAGTTGCTCCGTTTTCTTGGAATCATTGATTGAAATAATGATTCTTAAAAAAGAGGAGTTCTTGCATGAAAAGCACCCCTTGTCATGCCCTTTCTTTCGCCCAGGAATTCCCGAAAAAACAAACGCCAGACCTCTTAAGAAGCATCCTGTTATATCGTCAAAGTAGATCAAACCCCTCGCACGGGGTTGTGCTTTTTGCTGATCCCTCGCACGGGGTTGTGCTTTTTGCTTTAAGAGGAAGAGCAAAGACTATGAGCGCGTCTTTAAGGGAACCTGATGGAAAAGGCAAAAGATCGGCAAAAAAAATATTTTTTTAAGAAAAACATAATTTGCGGATCCCTTGGACCAGGAAAAAAAGATTTGAGGGACGCCATATTTTAAAAAAATAGTGAATTGATTTTCAGAGGCTCCTTTTTATTGATATTCGTTTACCGTCAACACATTTTTTAATTCTATCCTTGCAATTTATCAAATTTTCAAGGATTGGTTCGAAGCTTTTGACATAATAGTTAGACGGTTGTATTATAAATTCAACTCAGCACCCTGTGTGACAGGCTGCTCTTAAGAAATGCAAGAATTGGGCGACAAGGAAGGGCTTAAAGTTTTCTTTTCTAATGGATTTGAAAAACTTTCCAAGAGCGATGCGTTACGCCAGCCTCTTTTGCCCCCATCCTGCGCAACCTATTTATGGAATGAGCCAAAAGAAACCCCGGACGCTGTTTAGAGATGAAGAGCCCTTTGGAGCTTGTCTGGGTCCTGGGCGAAACGCCCACGGGTAAGGACCCGTAAGGGGGCCTCGGGGTTTATGGTGTAAGCTAAAATTCCTTGTTTTCGGACGGTGGTTTAAACGTCCAAAACCTCAATCAATCGGGTGGACTCCTTTGAGGGACTCTGCCCCCTTCACAATCCCCGGCGGTATGGAATGGACTCCTTCCAGGGCTTTTTGTGCACCCTTTTTATGGACTCCCCTCGCTGGAATGGATTGTTTCCCTCATCGGAGTGTGTTCTTCATCGCATGCTGGAGCTTGCCGAAGAACCCTTACGAAAGAACAGATCTACAAGGAGGAAACATGAAGCGTCTACTTTCATTACTTGTCGCGGGCCTGGTTTTCATCAGCAGCGTCCCGGCATACGCAACCGGTCGGGGGAATGAGTCCCAAGCGACGCCCTCGGTTCGTGAAGCGACCCCATTGGATCCGCAGATTGCTGCGGCTTTTGATCGGGGAGAGGAATTGGTTCCGGTCATCGTTTATATGAAGGAGTTCCCCCAATTGGAAGGATCCGGTTCGCTTTTGAAAAATCGTGAGCCAGAGCAATTCAATCGCGTCATCGATGCGCTTAAAAGCGTGACGGATCGCTCTCAGCAACCGCTGCGTCAAGCATTGAACCGCGAGATACTCGCAGGAAAAGCGGCATCGGTGGAATCGTATTTTTCAGCCAACGCATTGTCGCTCAAAGCGGCAAAATCCGTCGTGGAAGCCATCGCGGCACGCCCTGATGTATCGAAAGTCATCTACGATCGGATCGTTCCCCTGGAAAAGCCCAGAATTCAAAAATCCGCCGATAAAGCCCACCACCAAAAAGACCCCAACGTCGAGTGGAACGTCTCTCGAGTGGGCGCGGATCTTCTTTGGAAGGAAGGCATTACCGGGGAAGGCGTCGTCGTCGGCATCATCGATTCCGGTGTGGATGGCAACCATCCGGCCTTGGCTCGAAAATGGGCGGGACACGGCAAGGAGAACTGGCGTGATTATTGGTTGGACGCCATGGATGGAAAAAAATTTCCATACGATGAGAGCACGGTTCCTCATGGAACGCACTGCACCGGGTCTATTTTGGGATCCGAAGAAAACGGCACCAATCAAATCGGCGTTGCTCCAGGCGCTCGATGGATTGCCGCCAAGGCGTTTAGCCCTCAAGGAGGAACCTTGGGCGCGCTCTTAAAGGCCGGAGATTTCATGGCCGCGAAGAAGCCCGACATCGTTTCCAACAGTTGGGGTCAAGGCGCCGGGGAAGATGATTTTTACGAGCGCACCATCAAATCTTGGCGTGCCGTGGGCATTATTCCCGTCTTTGCAGCAGGCAACGCAAGCCTAGATTCCCCTCAAAAGCCCGGCTCCATCGGAGCACCGGCCAACTATTTGAACGTCATCGCTGTAGGAGCAACGGATCTCAACGACCGGTTAGGATCCTTCAGCCTTTTGGGCCCCTCGCCCTACGACCCCTCCAAAATCAAACCCGATGTCAGCGCCCCTGGCGTAGACATCCGTTCCTCCATTTCTGGAGGCGGGTATGAGGACGGGTGGAGCGGCACCTCCATGGCGACGCCCCACGTCAGCGGCGTATTGGCTCTGTTGAAGCAGAAATATAATGCAGATAAAACCAATGAAGAATTGGTGCAGTTCTTTGAGACCCTTTTGCGCGATACCGCCACCCCAAAGACCGACGAGAAATTTTATAAAGCGCCCAATATGGGGTATGGATACGGCTTAGTGGATGCCCACAGGGCCTACCACAAAATGATGCAGAAGGATTTGGGCAACGTCAAGGGCATCGTCCATACCGCGTCCGCTGAAGAAGGCAAGATTGCCATCGAGCACCAGCAAACGTCTGATAAAGCGTATATGAACTGGGATCTTGAGCTTGAAGCCAAGGTGACCGATACCGTGGCCCTCGGGGACGTCAGCGTCGAAGTCGTCATGGGCGGGGCGACAAAAACATACCCCATGGTGCAAAAGTCCGGCAACGCTCAATCTGGGGTCTTTAGCTATACGATTCCCAGAGAAGAACTAAAGGAAGGGAAATTAAGCTACACCTTCCATGCGGAGAACTTCCATAAAAAGAAGAGTCAAAGCGGTCCTCATTTCATCCATGTTCTCTTCGGCGTGAAGCCCGGCGAATACCAAGAGGATTTTGAATCCTATCCTTCAGGCTTCAATTGGATGAACGACTGGGAATGGGGAGAACCCGCCAAAGAGCCTTACGGCGGACCCAAGACCCACTCGGGCACCAAGGTCATGGCCACCAAACTTAGGGGCCCATACTCCAATGGCAAGGTATCTTTGATGTATACCCCACCCATTGATCTTCGGGTGCAGAAAAAAGCGTACCTAAGCTTCTGGTCTTGGCACGACATCCGTCGGACCAATAACTCGGACTACGCCCAGATCGAAATCTCTAAAGACTATGGAAAGACTTGGGAAAAACCGGGCGTTGAGTTCCGAGGCCACAGCATGGGCTGGAAAGAGACCATCATCAACTTGGCGCCCTATGCGGACGACAAAAACCCCATCATCGTTTCCTTTGATTTGCTTGCGGACCGCTCTGACGCCGGCGACGGATGGGTCATCGATGACGTTTCCGTAAAAGTTCCGGATGAGACGCCGCCCCCTAATGTGCAAGGTCTGGAGCTGGTGGACGCCACCATCAATGGCATTACCCTGGAGTGGAAAAAGGTCAACGATCCTTCAGTGGATACCTACGTTATTTCCAGGGCGGATGCCTCCTCGCAGGAGTACAAAGTCGTCGCAGAGACTCAAAATTTGAAATGGACGGATGGCCACACCTTCCCCAACAGTCACTACAAATACCAGGTGGTGGCTAAAAACTTTGCAGGGATCCTGTCTTTGCAGCCGGCACAGATTCAGGCGGATTCTTTGAAGGGCACGATTCTTCGCGGCGGATCCTTTCGATCCACGTATCGCAAACATTTCATCACCGGCGGCATCAACAACACTTGGGAGTATGGGCAGCCGGAATGGGATGAGACCAATCGATCGAATCCGTCGAAGCCTCCCAATGGAGAATATGTCTGGGGAACCAATCTCAAGGGAGATTACGACAAAAGCAGCAACAGCTACATTGAGTTTGATATGGATACGGACCTTCCCAATGAAGGCTACAGCTACTTAAATTACAACCATTGGTATGACATTGCGCCCGACGGCGATCATTTCGCGGATTATGGGGTCATTCAAGTCAGCACCGATGGAGGAACGACTTGGAAAAACGTCTCCAAGAAGTATCGGAATGAAAAATTGTACTGGAGTCTCGCGGAGGTTGATCTGACGGAATTCAAAGGACAGCGGATCAAGGTCCGATTCACGATGATTTCCGATGATTTGTTCCAATTCAAGGGCTGGTATCTTTCCTCGGCCATTCTATACAACACCCAGCAACCGATGAAGCCGATCTTTGAGCCAGAACCCTACGCTAAAGGGGACGCCCAAGCACAAAAGGGCTCCAAAAATCTTCGCAAACGACCCAAGGTGGTTCACCAGATGAAGCGAACCGCCCCAAAAGCAGCGCTTCAAGCACTGCATACGGCTCCGGTTCAAGCCAAGGTTTCCGTACTGGAAACGGGACGCTATGCGGTGAGCTCCGATCGAACCGGTCGTTTTGAATTAAATCATCCCGTGGGGCGCTTTACGTTGCGGGCCAGCGCGTACGGATTTACGGATCTGGATCAAAGCGTCACCATTGCCAAGGATCAGGCCGTAAGCGCCGAGTTCCTGTTGGTTCCCAAACCGCAAAATAAGGTTCAGGGAAAGGTTGTGGATTCCATTTCGAAGAAACCGTTGTCCGGCGCCAAAGTTCGCTTAAAGGGCGACGCACGAATTGCCGAAGCGACCACCAACGATCAAGGCCTCTTTACCTTGCCGAAGGTATACATCGGATCCGACACCCTCGTGATCCATCATACGGACCATAAAGAAGCCCGACTCGACATTACGGTGACCCCTGGCGAGGATCCCAGCCACACCATTGCCATGGTGCCTTTTGTCGGCTACAGCAAAGAGGAAGGCTTTGACGATGGTTCTGGAGAAAACGCCATTCTCTTTGGACAAAAGGTGGCCGGTATTGTGGTCTTTGAGCCCAAAGATTTCGTGAAGCTGGAAGGCGTTCGCGTTCATATGGCGGCGGATTTCCCCACTCCTGGCGGAACAGAAGCGGCCGTTGTAATTCAACGCATCGGCGAAGATGGAAAACCCAAGGGCTTTGTCGGCACGCCGAAGATGGTTCAATTCAACCGCGGCGGGTGGACCGATATTGATTTATCGGAGTATGATTTTGGCACCAGCGGACGCTTTGGTGTAGGCGTTCTTCAAACGAAGGACACGGAATTGTCGCCGGCGATTTCTGTGGACACCAAGGGAAAGAATTTTGTCTACCAAAAGAACAGCTACCGTTCTGTGGGGCATTCCATGATGCTCATTGAGCGCATGGGCGTCCTCGGAAATCTGATGATTCGCGCGAAGATGCAAAAATCCCTTCAGGACATTAGCTTTGAGAATCTCGGCGTAAAAAATTACGCCAAAGACAAAGAGTTTGAGGTCACAGGACATGTTCCTGCCGACTGCGACGTCAACGTGTACCTCAACGGTAAAAAAGTTCAAACCGTAACCGCGAAAAACAATCGCTTCAAAACCAAGGTGATCTTGGATCAAGACGTCAATGAGCTCTCGGCATCCGCTCTGAAACAGGGCGTGGAAACCGAACAAACCCAGCCGGTCGAAATCATTTTGGACCAGGAAGCGCCAGTTCTCACCGTTTCGAACCCAGCAGCCAATGGAACGGTCAAGGATCGCTTCTTGGAAACCAAGGGCCGAGTGACGGATAAGTATCTGGAGAGTTTCACGCTCAACGGCGAAGCCATCGCATTGAAGGCAGACGGAACCTTCAGCCACGAAATGATCCTCAAAAAAGGCAAAAACGTTCTTCGCTACGTCGCCTTGGATCGTGCGGGCAATCAGACCCTCTTGGAGCGCAGCATCACCGTAGACGATTCCGCGTCTCCCTTGGATCCCCTCGACCCTGCGACCCTGACGGTCACCGCGCCCTTAGAGGATGTAAAGGTGAAGGCCACCGATCTGGTACGGATTGCCGCCAAAGCCGAAAAAGAAGGCACCGTATCCTTCCAGTTGGGCTTAACCCAGACGCCTGCGCAAGAAGGCTGGACGCCCATGACGAAGAAAGCGGGCGCATGGGAAGGCACCTTGACCATCCCGCAGAAGATTCTGGGCACGTTCTATGTACATCTTCGCCTCGAGGCCGACGGCCAAAAGGTGTATCAAGTCGCCCCCGGACGGGTACAGATCGTCACCGGGGCCCCCGAAGAAGGAGCCATTGAGCGCATTTGTGGCAAAGATCGCTACGAAACGGCTCTGAAGCTCGCCAAGACCTTCCCCAAGGGGGGCAAAGTATATCTGGCCAGCGGAGAAACCCTCGTGGATTCCACCGTGGTCGGTCCCTTAGCCCGTCAGGAAAAGGCGCCCATTCTCTTGACGCCTAAAAAACAGCTCCCTGAAAATGTCTTAACGGCCTTGAAGGAACTGATGCCCTCGCAAGTGGTCATCGTGGGCGGCCCTCGATCCGTGTCCGAAGACGTAGAAAAAATGCTCAAAAAAGAGGGGCTCAAGGGGTCCCGCCTCATGGGCGAGACGCGCTACGAAACCGCTTTGGAAGTCGCAAAAAAGCTCAAGGTGAACGATCGATTCTTCATTGCCTCGGGTCTTTCCGCCGCCGACGCGCTCTCGGTGGGCGTCTACGGTGTTCCCATTTTGCTGACGCCGTCCAAAGAACTGCCCCCCAACGTTCTGGAAACCCTTAAAGGCGCCAAAGAAGTGACTCTTTTGGGCGGCACCGTCGCCCTCTCCGGGGAGATCGAAAAGCAGCTGGGAAGCATTCCCCATAAGCGCTTTGCCGGAAAGGATCGATTGGAAACCAATCAGTTGGTTTTGAGCCATTTTGCGCCCAACGCTTCCGTGCTCACCGTAGCGAATGGCTACAAGCTCACAGATGCGTTGACGGCAGCACCCTTGGGAAATCCCATCCTGTTGGTGGACCAAAAGGGATTGCTGAACAATCAAAAGAGCTACCTAAAGGATGCAGCGATTGGTAAAATCCTCATCCTCGGCGGGGAGCTCGCCGTGAGCCCAGCGCTTGAAAAACAGCTTCAGGGCTACCTGAAATAAGGAGGATTGTATGAAACGTTTTCTTTCCCTGGTGCTGGCTCTTTTGCTTCTGATGCCTTCTTCAATCGCTTTCGCGAAAGAGGAATCGCTTACGGCAAAACTCCAGCAAGGGCAAGACCCCCTCGCAAAGTTTGCGAGGGAGGTCTTAGCCGATTCGCATCAAAAGGGCCCTCAAGAATACCTGGTTCAATTTAAAACGTCGCTGGATCCTCAGCGCGTCCACCCGGCCCCTCAGCTGATGGCCCAAGGCATGAGCCTCCAGCAGGCCAAGGGAACCGCTGTGGTGCAGGCCCTCAAGACCGACGCGCTGCGCATCCAACAGCCCATGGTACGAACGCTGGAACGTGAAAAGATCGAATACCAGTCGTACTATATCGTCAACATGATGTGGGTCAAAGCCGACTACCAGCAGATCCTGAGCCTCGCAAAGGACCCTGCGGTGTTGAAAGTGTATAAAAATAGAACCCATCAGATGTTGGAAGAACCCATGGCGCCTTCCGCCATCGCCGACTCGGCCATTGAATGGAACATCAAAGCCGTTCAGGCGGACAAAGCTTGGGCCAACGGAGCCACTGGCAAAGGGGTTACCATCGGCATCATCGATACCGGCGGCGCCTTTATGCACAAAGCCATCCAAAAGCAGTTTAATGCGTACGATGCCAGCAAACCCGATTATTTGGATCTTGAAAAGCTCAAGTACAGCTGGTTTGATGCGCAAAATCATAAAGAACGCCCCTACGATGACCACAATCACGGCACCCACTGCATCGGGACCATCCTTGGGCGGGAGTCGGAGACGCAGAACGTCATCGGTGTGGCGCCGGAAGCCAAATGGATTGCCGCTAAGGCCTTCACGGCCAGTGGCGGATCCAGCGACCGCTCCTTATTGGATGCGGGTCAATGGATGCTGGCTCCAGGAGGCGATGCCACCAAAGCCCCCCAGGTCATTAACAACAGCTGGGGTGGAGAAGCCGGTCTGGACGAATGGTACCGCAGCCTCGTTCAGTCCTGGCGTGCGGCCAACATCCTCCCCGTTTTTGCCGCAGGAAACCAACGGCAGGGAGAACCCTTGCCGGGACCTGGGTCCATCGAAATTCCGGCCAATTATCCCGAAAGCTTTGCCGTTGCGGCCATCGATCGCAACAATCGGCGCGGCAGTTTTTCCAAATTGGGGCCCACGCCGTTTGATGAAAAGCTCATCAAGCCTGAGATTTCGGCCCCCGGCGTCAGCATCCGCTCGAGCCTTGCCGACGGATCCTACGGATTGATGACGGGAACCTCCATGGCTACTCCGCATATCGTCGGAGTTGCCGCACTGATGATTTCGGCCAATACCAGCGCTACGGTCGATGATCTGATTTCGACCATGACCGCCACCGCCAAGCCACTCGTCGACGGCGCCTATCCCCTAAGCCCCAATATGGGCTATGGCTATGGCTTGGCCAATGCGGACTTGGCGGTTCAGTCCCTTGGGAACGGCATTGGAACGGTCAAAGGCACGGTGCTCATTCCCGGCAGCGATGTGGAAAAACCCAAGGCAGAGGTCGAATATCTGCCCGACCACGTCTTCATGGACACGGATTTTGCCTTCTTAATCCATGCCAAGGATGATGTTTCGGTGAAAAAAGTCGAAATGACGTATAAGTGGGAACAGGACCCAGAATTCTTCACCCGCAAAATGGAATTGATCCAGGGCAGTGCCAAAGACGGTACGTACCGGGGATCTATCCCCAAGCATAATTTTAAGAATCCCGGAGCAACCCCCAAGGACGGATTAAAAGAAGGCAAAATGACCTTGAAGGTTCAGGTTACGGATTTTGCCGATCAAATGGTGGAGTTGGATCTGGGGACCCCGCAAGTTCTCTTTGGCGCCCAGCGGGACACCTATAAAGAAACCTTCCAAAACGGGACGCCCGGTTGGCAACTCTACGGCGACTGGTCCTACGGAAAGCCCGGGGGATCTCCAGAACCCAAGCCTGTTGTCGGGGAGTATCTTCTTGGAACTCGAGTCGGCGATGTCTATATCACCGATGAACTCGTCAGTCGGCTGATCTCAGCGCCCATTGACCTTCGGGACGCATCCGTCAAACGGGCGACCTTCAAATTCCGGCATTGGTTCGCCTTGGCGAAAAACGTCGGCGTGGGGCGCCTCTACGCTTCTAAGGACTTTGGCGAACACTGGACGGAATTGACGAAAGACTACTATACGGGCAAAAGCGGCGGCTGGTTGGCCGACTCTGTCGTACTGGATGAGTTTGTCGGAGCCACAACTCCGGTCTACGTTTGCTTTGAACTGATCTCCGGCGGTTATGCCAATGGAGCCGGATGGTATCTCAATGAAGTGGAACTCGAAGGGACCGACAAAACCCCACCGGCGCCCCCTAAGACCCTTCGCGTGGAACGAGAAGTGGATGGGCTGCGTGTGGCGTATGCCGCCTCGGAAGATGGGGACACGGCCCGCTATGAAATTCATCGCTCCTTCAATGATTCCGCCTACCAAAAAGTCGCCGAAACGACGGCCAAGGAATGGACGGACACCACCGTGGAATCCGGAAAAACCTATTCTTACAAGGTTCGTGCCATCGACCACGCTGGCAACATAGGCGTGCTCAGCGAATCGGCCAGCGCCAAGGCCATTGAAAAGGTCGTCCTGCATTTTTGGGATTTTGAAGCCAACAATGGGCAATTTACTACGGAGCTCCCGGCTTGGGACACGCCCAACGACAACCTTCCCACCAACTCCTGGGAGCATGGGGATGTCGTGGCATACGGCCCCAAAAAAGCGTGGAGCGGAAAAAAACTGTGGGCGACTCGCCTCGCGGGCAACTATCCCGTAGATCACAACGGGCGGCTGGTTACGCCCGCCATCGCTATTCCTCAAGAAGAGGGAAAAGTCGTCGTCAACTTTAAGCATTGGTACGACGGCGAACGCTACAACGACCTTTACGAGGGCTTGTGGGACTACGCCATCTTGGAAATTTCCGAGGATGACGGAAAGACCTATAAGCGAGTGCCCCAAGCGCTTTGGGCCGGCCACATCCTCAGCTGGATGAACGCCACCTATGATTTGTCCGAATATAAGGGAAAAACCATTAAGTTGGGCTTCCGCATGATTGGCGATCACTACAACGTCGGGTCCCAGTCCTTCATGGGCTGGTATGTGGACGACGTGGGGATCTTTAGGGTCACCGATCCTGACTGGATCGTACCCAAGCCCTATCAACCGCCTCCAGTATGGCCCAAGGCCATTGAACAACCGACCAAGCCCTTTTATTTCTTGGAGCAGACCCAGGAAATGAACAATACGCTGCCGCCGCGCCGATCCAAGGAATCCGCCATTCCCCCTGAAGACGCTCGGGTCGAGATCGTGGAAACGGGCATTGGAACGAAGGTGAGCTCCATCAACGGAGAATACCTGCTGCGTCATCCCGCCACCTCAGAAGGGAAGAGCGCCACGCTGCGCGCCTCCTCCTATGGGTATTATCCCTTGGATCGGAACGTCAAGATTGTGGCCGATCAGACCATCACGGAAGCGCTCACCCTCAAAAGGATTCCCATCACCACCCTCAAAGGAACGGTCTTGGATGAGCAGACCAAGGCCCCCATCGCCAATGCCCAAATTCGGCTCTTGGAAGATGCCCGCATCACGCCGGTGAAAACCAATGCCAAGGGAGAATTTGTGCTCAACCAGGTGCTGGAAGGAACGTACACCCTCGAGGTCTATCAATACGATTACCTCATGAAAACGGTGCCCTTGGCCGCCCAGGGAGCCGGGGCAGAGGTCACGGTCCTGATGAAGCCCTTCATTCCCTACCAAGATGAGTTTGCCTATGACGACGGCAAGCAGGAATCCACCATTGCCGTCAACCAGCCCGGACATGGATACGGCGTGGTCTTTGACAACCACGAATGGACAAGGATTAAAAAGGTCAAGGCGTACTTTTGGGATTATACCTTCCCCACGCCCGGCGGCACGACCCTCAAATTGGCACTCTATGCCGTAAATGATGATTTGAGTCCCTCCAATCGCCTGCTGATGGAGCCCATCACGGTGGATGTGGAGCGGGGCGCCTGGAATACCTTTGATCTGACGGATCAAAACATCACCACCGACCAACCGTTTATGCCCGTATTCATTCAGATTAAGGGCAAAGAGGATTCCCCGGGCATCGGCATCGATGAAGACAATGAGAAGGATGGCCATCATTCCTACATTTTCGGGGGCACCTTCTTCAAACGCATGAAGGATGAAGCCCTCTCGGGCACCCTCATGATCCGTGCCGAAGGGGAACGCGGCTTTAAAGCGCCCACCCTCACCGAAGTGTCCCCGGGCCGCCAGTTTGAACATAAATGGTATACCAATCAAGACCAAGTGGTTTTAAAGGGCTTGACAAAGAGTCCATCGAAGGTCGAGATCTTCCAAAAAGAGGCGTTGATCACCACCGTTGACTCCAAGAACGACGCCTTTGAAGCGCCCGTATCCCTGAAAAAGGGAATGAATCTCTTTTGCTCTCGGGTGAACGTCAATGGAAAATATACGGACTTCTCTGAGGAGTATTCCATCGTCTTAGACGCAGTGGCGCCGGTGCTCACGGTGACCCAGCCGGCGGGAACGACGGTGAACAGCCGAGCGTTAACGCTTGCGGGGACCATCAATGAAGAGCATCTGCAATCCTTCACCATCAATGGTGGTGCGGTGGCTGTGAACGAGAAAGGACAATTCGAGCATGAGAGGATCCTCAAGGAAGGACCCAACACCATCATCCTCATCGCGAAGGATTGGGCGGGAAACCTCACGCAGAAAAAGCTTGAAATCACCTGCAAGAGCGGGGGAACCGATCCTGGGGACCCTGATCCTGGCGTCATTGAAACGGTGGCTCCAGAACAGGACGTCATGGTGGCTCCGGGACAAGAAGTTCTTTTGAGGGCCGTGACCACCATTAAGGGCGGACAAGGGACGTATTCTCTAAAAGTCCCGGCCTTGCAAGCCCAAAAAGCAGCACCGGTTATGAAAGAAGTGCAGCCGGGCATCTATGAAGCCAAATGGGTGGTTCCTTCCGATCTCCGTTTGGCCAAGATTCCAGTGGAGTATGTGATTCGCAAGGGGAACACGGAGCGCCGTGCCGTCTCTGTGGGAACCATCACGGTGAAACAGGATGCGCCCGTTCCGGAAGACCCCGCCACGCTGGAACGGCTGGCCGGCACGTCTCGCTATCAGACCAGCGTTCTCCTGTCGAAAAAAACCTTCCAGCAAAGCGATGTGGTGTTATTGGCCAACGCATCACGCTTTAGCGATGCCATTACCGCCGCTCCTTATGCCGCTGGGAAGAATGCGCCAGTGCTTTTAACGGGGGTCCAGGAAGTTCCTCAAGAAATCATGGATGAGCTGGCTCGTTTAAACGCGAAAAAAGTCGTCCTTGTAGGCGGCAAAGTCGTCATCTCCTCCTCTGTGGAAGAGCTGCTCAAGAAAAAAGGCTATGAGGTGGAACGCATAGCGGGTGCGACCCGGTACGAAACGGCCGTTCAGCTTGCTCAGAAAACCCAAACGATGCCAAAGACCGTGATGCTTGCATCCGGAGAAAGTCACACCGACAGCATGAGCGTAGCTCCTTGGGTCGTCCAGGAAAAAGGGGTTCTCCTCTTGACGAAGAAGCATCAGCTGCCCAAGGATGTTCGGGACGCCATTGCTTCTTTCAAGGCCCAAAGGGTCGTGTTGCTGGGCGGACCCCAAAGCATTGATGCTAGAGTGGAGGCCGAGCTCAAGGGCTTGGGAGTCACCGTGGAGCGCGTCGCCGGTACGGACCGCTATGACACGAATCGGCAGATCAGTGAGCGGATCGTTACCACAATGGGTCAGCAGGCGTTTATCGCCAGCGGAGAGAAGATTATTGACGCTCTTTGCGGCGGCGTGGCAGCAGCCAAAGCCGGCGCCCCCATGGTGTTGGTGACTCAAAAGAGCATTCCCGAAAAGACGAAGGCGTATTTGAAGCGGCTACCCCTGAAGCACTTGACGGTGCTTGGCGGGGTTCAGAGCATCTCAGAAAACGTCTATTGGAAGCTCTCAGAGCTGTTGGATCGCTAACGGCTCAAAGGCTCTGTTACAAGCAGAGCAAAGGATCGATACAAAAGGAAAGGGAGCGGATCGTTTGCCGGAGGGATCCGCCTCCCTTTTTTTCGAAAAATAGCGGATCGAGGACCCCCTGCCCTAGCCTATGGGGTGTGGTAAAATGAATAAAAGTATTGGGATGGCAAGGGAGATGGCTATGAATCTGAAGTGGAACGCACAAGCCGGCAAAATTCTGGATTTTTTCTTCAGCTTTTGGATGGTGCATAATATTGAGGAGCTTGCGAAGCGGCGGGAGGAAAACGGTATTGTTAAAACCACCTCCTTTGATGAGGTCGTCTTAACCGCCTATGATAATAAGGTTCAAAAGGCTGAAATCCTGAACCCTTGTACCGACTATTCCTTGGAACCCACTTACCTTTATTCTGCGGAGTCCTGGTTTACTGTGGAGACGCCAGAGCAGTACTTGGATCGGATGGAAATGCTCACGGAGAGGGATCTTCGGGTGGAGCAAAGCCGTATTTTGAATATTTTCGTGGAGGGATCCACTTCTGGAAAAGAAGAAACGGAGCCGTATACGGACGCACAGCTCATCCAGCTTTTGGAGGAAAGCTCCATTGGGCGAGAGATCAAGTGGGAATTTTATCTTTTTATCCACAACAAAAAAGACTATATGAAAAAGCTGGTCTCAGCTTACCGAGCAAACTTGGAGCTCTTCGAGAGCATCTCTACTCAGCGCGGCGACTACCTCAGCGACTGGGAGATAAGGGTGCGGCGGGAAATTGAAGAACAGCCGCAAATTTTTCTGGATAAATACAGCAAGTATGTGGACCTAAGCACCTTTGACACGGTTCATGTTACGACCTCCGCCATGGTGACCTTGCTCAT
The DNA here is from genome assembly GCA_002838815.1 of Clostridiaceae bacterium JG1575. GTDB lineage: Bacteria > Bacillota > Clostridia > Clostridiales > Clostridiaceae > JG1575. The sequence goes on from LQGW01000011.1 coordinate 70,468, forward strand.
CAGCATCGACAATAAGGGCGCTGCCTACCTTGTTCTGGGGCCCAACAGCGATTCCATAACGCATCCCGATGATGAGGCACAGGATCTTAAAGAGGTCTTGATCCAGGTGAGGAATCTCTCTGAGAATTCCAAGTTCATGATCCTCCAGTATTTGGCCACCGGCGACCATTTCGGCCAGGAAATAGCGGAGCGGTTGGAACTCACCAAGCCTACCGTTTCTCACCATTTAAACTATCTGATTTCCCAAAACTGGGTCAACGTGCGCCAATCGGGCGTGCGCATTTATTACAGTCTGAACCGAGAAGAAATCACGAACGATTTGGAGCGGGCGGTGGCTTTGATTCGAAAGAGCCTGTCGATAGAAGCCGAGTCTTTGAGAGAGGGACCCTAGGAGGACATCGGTCATTACGGGGACCCAAACGCTTGTTGCATAAAAGCCTCCGAGGATTTTCAAAAGCCTCCGGAGGCTTTTTTCGAGGGAGTCAAAAATGACCTTCGCGTTAAGAGAGAATTCGCGATGTTCAATCGCAGCAAAAAAGGGTTTGACCGCGCCCCAACTTAGCTGATATATTGGCATGAGTTGTATTAAAAAAAAGGGGACTATCATGGAACATCAAGAACGAAAAATTACGGTTGCGGATCCTTCCGCCATTGGACTCTTTGGACTGGCTATGGTCACCTTGGTCGCCTCATCGCAAAAGATGGGCTGGACCTCGGGAACGGCCTTCATCATCCCTTGGGCCCTCTTTCTCGGCGCCTTTGCCCAGCTATTTGCAGCAATCTTAGACTCCAAAAAGAACAACGTCTTTGGCACCACGGCTTTTGGCGCCTATGCCTTCTTTTGGATGGGCATGGCGATGAGCTGGCTCATTCAGCATGGCTTTTTTGGAGTCTCAATGGCCCAAAACGTCGATGTGAAGGAAATGGGGGTCGCTTTTGTCGGCTATTTGATTTTTTCTCTCTACATGACCGTCGCGGCGACAGGAACCAATAAGGTTTTATTGATCATATTCATTTGCATTGACCTTTTGTTCCTAGGACTTTCCCTGAGCACCCTTTTGGGGAGTGAGCTGGGCCATCATCTGGCGGCCTATGCTGAGCTTGCCATCGCTCTTTTGAGTTTTTATGGCTCTGCAGGCAACGTGCTCAACCGGCAGTTCAATCGCGAAATTTTGCCCTTAGGCGCCCCGTTCACGTTTTTTAAATAAGAAGTCATGCCCCAAGCGCCGAGTCCTCCAAAGAGCCCGCAAGGGCTCTTTGACGGCAGACAAAGTCTGAGAAAACCATAGACCCAAAAGCCCATCAAACCGTTGGTATCACAAGGTTTGATGGGCTTTTTAGCCTGTAATAGTGGTAGGGGGTGATGCGTAATGATGTCGTCGAACCAATTTTCTGAGATGAATCAGATCCTATTTGTTTCCACTGAACAGCTTGTGCCCAAAGATCATTTGCTTCGTAAAGTGGCGGATCGGTTCGATTTTAGCTTTGTTTATGACCTTTGCAAAGATTTGTATTCGCAAGAGGAAGGACGCCCCAGCATCAATCCTGGAATTCTGTTTTAAGCTCGCGCTCATCCAGAAGTTGTTTGGGATTCGCAGCATGAGAAAAACCATCAGCGAAGTCGAAGTCAACATCGCCTATCGCTGGTTTTTAGGCGATACGCTCCTTGATCCGATCCTCCACTTTGGCACGTTCAGCAAGAATTACGTTCGTCGATTCAAGGAGTCTTTAGTCTTTCGAGCTCTCTTTGAAAATGTACTGGACAGCTGCATTAAGTATGGCGGGATTGATCCCCAAATCCTTTTCGTTGATGTCACTCATGTGAAAGTCCATGCCTATAAAAAGAAAAATCACAACGAGCAGATCCAGAAGGCCGCAAGCTGGTATGTTGATGAATTGGAGAAAGAAATTGGCATCGGTCGATAGTTGTCTAGAAAGAAGGAACGGCCAAAAACCGAGAAAACTCAATCACCAAGCATTACCGTGAGCGATGTCGATCCAAAGTCAGGTTTCTTCCATAAGGGTGAGCATAAAGAGGTGTTCGCCTATAATGTCCAAACAGTTTGTGATAAGAAGGCATATGTGATGGAGTACTCAGTCCACGTTAGTGTAAAGTTCCTGTAGGTTAAAAAGACAAGAGAAT
>LQGW01000011.1:72665-83254 GCA_002838815.1 Clostridiaceae bacterium JG1575
CAGCCAGGGTCCCCTCGATATCTGAACCGACAGTAAGTTGACACTATCAAAAGGAAGAAAGAATTTTTCTTCAAAAAGGAATTCATTTATGATAAATGTTTCGACTGCTTTCTTTGCCCAAACCACCAACCGTTAAAGTATTCCACCACCAATCGAGAAGGCTATCGGGAATACAAAAGCGATCCGAACGTGTGCAAGGACGGCCCCCATAGGAATCAATGCACGAAGAGCAAGAACATGATCAAGGTGGTGACGCGTCATGTGGGGCAGGATTATCTGGAGGAAGCAGAAGAACTTCGCCACGTGAGGGGCGTCAAGGACATCTACGCCAAGAGGAAAGAAACCATAGAAAGGGTCTTTGGCTTGAGCAAGGAAGTGTTTGGATTCCGCTATACGATGCTCATAGGAAAGCGCTCCATGGAAATAACGCCAGCGCTAACTTATGCGCCCATAATATGAAGAATTTGATCAGTCACCTGGATCGAACAAAACAATGGGATCTGGTTATCCCATATCGAGCGAATCAACTTGCTCCAAAAGCGCATTTTAAATATTGGCTCAAAAAAACATAAGAGGTACTCCATTTTAAAATACCTCTTATGTTTACAGTCTGAGAGCCCAAAAGGTCTCTTCTTTAATCTTGGAACAAACAGCTTTGGAGAATATGAGCAAGCTTCATTAGGGTATGGGACACAGTAAAATAAAACATACCAATTTAGCTATTAAGTGTTCTCATTTTTTTGTTGCTATTAGCTGGACATGCTACACTTTTTATGACTGTTAGTGAAGGGACAATATTCACACGGGGTGTGTTATGCGTAAGACCTATAGCAAAAAAACAAAACCCCAATTTGCCAATCTATCCCCAAAAGCGACAGCAAGGTCCCACGGAGCGCCAAAGAGTATTTCATTGCCCGTCCCTATCATCTGGTATGCTTTAGACTGTAGGGGAAGGAATGGTTCACACAATAACGAAGTGGAGGTAAACCAAACGAATGTCGGAATTTTTGGATAATATCAGCAAAACCCTCAAGGACGATTTGGTGGTCACAATAAAAAAAGGGGATAAGCTGTCCATTGCGGCGGCGTGTTTTTCTATTTATGCGTATCAAGCCCTTAAAAAACAGCTCGATGGAATTGATGAGCTTAGGTTTGTTTTCACCTCGCCGACGTTCTTAAGCGAGAAAGCCCCAAAAGAAAAAAGAGAGTTTTACATCCCTCGTTTGGATCGTGAGCGATCCTTATATGGGACAGACTTCGAGGTGAAGCTTCGTAACGAACTGACACAAAAAGCAATCGCTCAAGAATGTGCGCAATGGATTCGAGAGAAAGTGCAGTTTCGCTCAAATGTAACGTCTGGAAACATGGGTGGCTTTATGAATGTAATTGGCCGAGAGACCACTACCTATTCGCCCCTTTATGGTTTTACAAATCCGGACATTGGTTGTGAGCGGGGAAATAATATAATTAATGTAGTGAATAAGATGACTGGGAGCTATACAAAAAATTATATTCGCGTTTTTGACGAGATTTGGAATGATAAAAATCTTCTGCAGGATGTGACTGAGCAGGTGATTAAAGGAATTACCGCAGCCTATAACGAAAATGCCCCAGAATTTATTTATTTTTTAGCTATCTATAATATCTTTAATGAGTTCTTAGACGATATATCTGCGGATGTACTCCCTAAAGAGGCCACTGGATTCAAGGAAAGTAAGATTTGGAATAAACTTTATACGTTCCAAAAGGATGCAGTTCTTGCAATCATTAATAAACTCGAATCATTCAATGGATGTATTTTGGCTGACAGCGTAGGCTTGGGTAAAACTTTTACGGCACTTGCAGTTATTAAGTATTACGAGAACCGCAATCGTAATGTACTCGTCCTTTGCCCCAAAAAACTCTCCGACAACTGGAATACATTCAAAGATAACTATGTCAATAATCCTATAGCTGCAGATCGATTAAGGTATGATGTTCTATACCACACAGACCTTTCAAGAGAACGAGGCAAATCCAATGGACTGGATTTAAGCAAAATAAACTGGGGAAATTATGACCTTGTAGTCATTGATGAATCGCATAATTTCAGAAATGGCGGTGGGGTTTATGGTGAGGATCGTCGTGAAAATCGCTACCTTCGACTTATGAACCGGGTCATTCGTGAGGGAGTTAAAACTAAGGTCCTTATGCTTTCAGCAACTCCTGTAAATAATCGTTTTGTTGACTTGAGGAATCAGCTTGAACTTGCCTATGAGGGGAATCCAAGCCTTATTGATGATAAGCTCGGGACGAATCGATCGATTGATGAGATTTTTCGTAATGCACAAAAAGCCTTTAATTATTGGAATAAACAAGAGGAGGGCAAGCGAACTACAGAAGGGCTTTTAAAATCGCTGGATTTTGATTTCTTTGAAGTTCTGGATAGTGTTACCATCGCCCGTTCCAGAAAGCACATTCAGAAGTATTACAACATGAATGAAATTGGTTCGTTTCCCGAACGATTAAAACCCCTTTCTCTTCGACCCCGCCTAACCAATCTGAAGGGATCGATCAACTATAGTGAAATCTATGAGCAGTTGATGAGATTAAATCTATCAGTATATGTACCTACCAACTTCATCTTTCCTAGTCAATTAAGTAAGTATGTAGATACCTCGATTAATATAAACCGGTCAGGCCGAGAAATGGGAATACAGCGTTTGATGAGCATCAACTTATTAAAACGCCTTGAAAGCTCAGTGGAGTCCTTTCGTTTAACTGTAGAGAGGGTTAAGCAGATCATCGATGCCACAATAGAAGAAATCGATGCCTTTGCTTCGGGCGGTGCCTCCATCATCATAGGTCTTGAATTAGCCGGTGACGCTGTTGATTTTGATGAAGATGACCGCAATACAGAGTACTTTGCAACTGAACATCGCATTAAAATTAATTTATCGGATATGGATTACAAGTCTTGGCGTCAAAAGCTTTTTGAAGACTCGGAAACTCTAGGCCTTCTGAAAATAATGATTGATGACATTACACCAGACTATGACGCCAAACTCCAGACGCTTTTAGGATTAATCGAAAGCAAGTTAAACAATCCAATCAATGAAGGCAATAGAAAAATTTTGATTTTTTCCGCTTTTTCCGACACGGCTGAATATCTTTATAAAAACATAAGTACTCTCGTGAAGTCAAAATATGATTTACATTCAGCATTAATCACAGGAAGTGTTGATGGCAGGACTACGATTAAAGGACAAAAAGCTTCCATGAATGAGGTGCTGACATTGTTCTCACCAATTTCAAAAGATAAAAAATTGCTGATGCCAAATAGTCAGGATGAAATTTCTATATTGATTGCAACTGATTGTATTTCAGAAGGTCAAAACCTTCAAGATTGTGACTACTGTGTGAATTATGATATTCATTGGAATCCAGTTCGAATTATCCAGCGCTTTGGACGGATTGATCGTATTGGTAGCTACAATTCTGTTATTCAACTTGTTAATTTCTGGCCTGATGTGGATCTGGACGAATATCTGTCTCTTAAAGGGCGTGTTGAAACGAGGATGCGAATTTCAGTCATGACTGGCACTGGGGATGATGACTTGCTCAATGCTGAGGAAAAAGGAGATCTGGAGTACCGTAAAGCACAACTTAAGCGCCTTCAAGAAGAAGTTGTGGATATTGAGGATATGCAATCTGGAATATCGATTATGGATTTGGGATTGAATGAGTTCCGCTTAGATTTGCTTGAATACGTCAAGAAAAACGGAGACATGGATACCATCCCTTATGGGCTCCATGCTGTGGTTCCCGCATCTGATGATTGCCCTAGTGGAGTCGTTTTTGTTCTAAAAAATATAAATAACAGTGTTAACATAGATATGCAAAATCAACTTCATCCATTCTATATGGTTTATGTGGGCGAGGATGAGGAGGTTATCTGTGACCATCTGTCACCTAAGAAATTGCTCGATAAATTCAGGTCATTATGCAAAGGAATGAATACCCCCAACAAAGATGTTTGTGAGGGTTTTAATGCTGAGACAAAAGATGGGCGGGATATGCAAAGAATCTCCACACTTCTTACAAAGGCAATCTCGTCTATCATTGAAGTAAAGGCAGATAATGATACAGACAGTCTTTTTAATGAAGGCGGAACATCTGCCTTGGAGAATAAAATAAATGGATTGGATGATTTTGAAATGGTCTGTTTTTTAGTGGTGAGGTAAAAATATGTTAGGATTACCACGTTCAACCGAAGTTAATCGGCGTGTGGCTAAGGAAAAAATATACGCGCACGCGACGATGACACCTTCATTGCGTGATATCATAAAAAATCAAGTTGAGTCCATTATCTGGAGAAATAAATTGTCTGACACAACAATAGGTTTAGCGACTGGACAGGATGTTAAAGAAATCCAAGTGCTTGAGATTTCTTTACGGCAGCAAAGTCTGGATAAACGGGTTCTGTCGGCAATAAATAAGGCAATCCCCTATAAAATAGTATTTATACTGACCTTTGAAGATGTCGCTCAAACATGGATCGAAGTTTCCGATACGTTTTATTGTACCGAATGGTATTCGGTTCACGGGGCTATTTTAAAGCTTGAGGGATTAAATCTCGATACTGTATATGAAACCATGGCAAGAAATATAGCTAGGGGAAGATTAGATTCAGGGAAAGACCTCGCCTACGCCGTAGAAAAGGATAAATTAAGGCTTAAACTCGAAAGGGAAATTTCCCACCTGAATAAAAAGATGTTGAGGGAAAAACAGTTCAATAAGCAAGTGGAGTTAAATGGTGAATTGAAAAGACTTCAAGAGGAGCTAGAACACCTTAATGGTTAATCTATTACTTAATTATGTGGAGCGCAAGCTCTGGCTCAATTGCCTAGGAGAGTTGGAATAGAAAACTAAAAAACATAAAACAGAATTTATAATTTTTTAATGAAGACAATACTAGGAGGAATCATTGTGAGAGACATAGAGAAAATGAAATTTGAGTCAGTTAGTGTAACTGAAGAAAACAAAGAAAAAATAGCGAATCTTTTTCCCGGGGTGATAACAGATGGGAAAATAAACTTTGACTTATTGAGGTCAATGCTTGGGGATGAAATAAGTAAAGATGAGGCTTATGAATTTACCTGGGTAGGAAAAAGAGCGGCTATAGCAGAAGCTGGAAGACCCATCCAAAAAACATTGCGCCCCAGCATTGAAGAAAGCAAGGATTGGGATACGACAAAGAACCTCTACATCGAAGGCGACAATCTCGATGTTCTTAAACTCTTGCAAGAGAGCTACCTTGGCAAAGTAAAAATGATATATATCGATCCTCCTTATAACACAGGAAATGATTTTGTATATTGTGATGATTTTAAAGTGAGCCGTGAAGAATATGAGGAAGAAGCAGGGACTTATGATGAAGAAGGGGAGCGCCTCTTTAAAAACACTGAAACGAATGGACGCTTCCATTCGGACTGGTGTAGCATGATCTATCCAAGGTTAGTGCTCGCAAGGAATTTACTAAGCAAAGATGGCGTTATATTTATAAGTATTGATGATAATGAACAAGAAAACTTAAAAAAAATCTGTAATGAAGTATTTGGAGAGAGTAATTTTATAGCACAGTTAATTTGGGAAAGAGCTTTCGCTCCTAAAAATGATGCCAAATATATTTCAAATAGTCATGATTATGTATTGATGTACACAAAATCCATCGTGAATTTCACGATTGGTCGATTGCCAAGAACAGATGAAGCAAATGGTCGTTATACCAATCCTGATAATGATCCAAGAGGGGTGTGGCAATCAAGTGATTTAACTGCAAAATCCTACTCGCCTTCTGGCGATTATCCCATCAAAACGCCCTCTGGGCGTATTGTAGAGCCTCCAGCAGGACGCTGCTGGAGTCTCTCTGAAAAAGCTTTTTCAGAGAGACTCCAGGACAATCGAATTTGGTTCGGTTCTGATGGTAATGGAGTACCTAGAATAAAACGCTTCTTGTCAGAGTTGAAATTTAGTGGAATGTCTCCAACGTCGATTATGTTTTTTAAAGATGTGGGTCACAGTCAAGAAGGATCTCAAGAGGTTACCAAGTTAATCGAGGCAGGTGCTTTCGATGGCCCTAAACCTGTTCGGTTATTAACTCACCTTTTAGCGATAGCTAATTTGCAAAAGGATTCTATCATTTTAGACTTCTTTTCTGGGTCTGCCACTACTGCTCACGCTGTCATGCAATTAAATGCCAGAGATGGCGGAAATCGTAAGTTCATAATGATACAACTCCCTGAACACACAGAAGAAAATTCAAAAGCATTTAAATCAGGATTCAAGAATATCTGTGAAATCGGAAAGAAGCGTATTAAGGTTGCTGGGAATAAGATAAAAGAAGAGGCTGGGTTGGTTGGACAAGGGCTGGACATAGGCTTTAGAGTCCTTAAAGTCGATGAGTCGAATATGGAAGATGTTTACTATGCGGCTGGTGATTATTCACAAGACTTGGTGTCTTTGGTAGAGTCGAATATCAAAACAGATCGAACGGATATGGATCTTCTTTTTGGATGTCTTCTTGAGTGGGGGTTACCACTTTCATTACCGCATACCCAGGAGAAGATTGATGGGTTCACAGTGCACACCTACAATGAAGGGGATTTAATCGCTTGTTTTGAGGATCACATTAGTGAAGAGGTCATGCGAGAAATTGCTATGAGGCAACCCCTTCGGGTAGTTTTTCGTGACAGTAGTTTTACGAGTTCTCCACAAAAAATAAATGTGGGTGAAATATTTAAGCTTCTCTCTCCCAATACGACTATACGAGTGATATAGGGGGTTGGACGGATGAAATTACAATTCAGACACCAAAAATTTCAGTCGGATGCCGCCAATGCAATCTGTGAAGCGTTTAATGGGCAACCCTTCTATTCGCCAACATATATGATAGATCCTGGTAATGGACAAATCAGCATGGAGGAAGCGGAGAAATTTACGGGGTTCAACAATGCTCCTGTTATAATCAGTGATGATATTGTCCTGAATAATATCCAAAGGGTACAAAGGGCTCAACAGATCAAACCCTCCGAATCGCTTGAGGGACGATACAACTTGACGGTGGAGATGGAAACAGGGGTAGGGAAAACATACACCTACATTAAAACCATGTATGAATTGAATAAGCGATATGGCTGGAGTAAGTTTATTATCGTGGTGCCGAGCGTCGCAATCCGAGAAGGGGTTTATAAGTCCTTCCAGATGACGGAAGATCATTTTGCTGAAGAGTATGGAAAAAAAATACGTTATTTCATTTATAATTCTTCGCAACTCACCGAATTGGACCGCTTTGCGTCAGATAGCTCAATTAATGCCATGATTATAAACAGCCAAGCATTTAATGCCAGAGGGAAAGATGCTAGGCGTATTTATATGAAGCTGGATGAATTTCGGTCGCGACGACCAATTGATATTTTGGCTAAAACAAATCCAATTCTCATTATCGATGAGCCACAGTCTGTTGAAGGTGCAGCGACTAAAGAAAGACTCAAAGAATTTGCTCCGCTATTCACACTGAGATATTCAGCAACTCATCGGGCGAACAGCATTTACAATATGATTTATCGGTTGGATGCCCTTGAAGCGTATAATAAAAAGCTTGTTAAAAAAATCGCTGTAAAGGGAATATCGGTGTCTGGCAGCACTGCAACCGAAGGATATCTCTATATTCAAAGTATTAATCTTTCCAAGGGCAATCCGACAGCCACCATAGAATTTGATTTTAAAGGCAAATCAAAGATTCGAAAAGTTTCTAGAACTGTGACTGAGGGATACAATCTCTACGACAACTCAGGAGAGCTTGTTGAGTATAAAGAGGGATATACGGTTCGAGGGATTGATGGCCGGGATTCTTCTGTGGAGTTTATGAATGGGAAAAAATTATACGCAGGAGATTTAGTAGGCTCAGTAAGCCAAGAACAGTTACGTCGAATTCAAATAAGAGAAACCATACTCTCTCATATTGAAAGAGAACACCAACTCTTTACCAAGGGCATAAAAGTACTTTCGTTATTCTTTATTGACGAAGTTGCAAAATATAGGCTGTACGACGCTGAAGGGAATGCCATTGCAGGTACCTATGCCGAGATATTTGAAGAAGAGTATAGGGCTATAATTGAGGAAATGAAGCGTTCTTTTGATGAGACAGATGGGTATATAAAGTACATTGAAAATATATCTGCAGATCAGACACACACTGGATATTTTTCTGTAGATAAAAGGAGTGGTCGAATCATCGACAGCAAGCTCGGAGATAAAAAAGAACGTACATCGGATGATGCTGATGCCTATGATTTGATCATGAAGGATAAAGAACGGCTTTTGGATCGACGCGAGCCTGTACGGTTTATCTTCAGCCATTCAGCCTTGCGTGAAGGATGGGATAATCCCAACGTGTTCCAAATCTGTACATTAAAGCAAAGTGGTAGCGATGTACGTAAACGGCAAGAAGTTGGTCGTGGGTTGCGTCTTTCAGTTAACCAATTGGGGGAGCGAATGGACGAGAATATCCTTTCTCACGAAGAAATTCACAATGTGAATGTGCTAACTGTTATTGCCAATGAAAGCTACGATATTTTTGCAAAAGGGTTGCAAAGCGAAATTGCTGAAGCAGTTGCTGATCGACCTCGCAAAGTTCAACCGAAGCTTTTTGAAGAGAAATTTGGAGAAGATACTGCTCTGATTATTTATGAAAGCTTAATAGAGAATGGATATATCAAGAAGGGTGAACTCACGCAAAAATATTACGAAGCAAGGCATAATGGTTCGCTCCAACTGCCAGAAGAAATATCTAGAGAGAAACAAGAAGTAATCTCAGTGCTTGATACTATCTACGATCCTAATAGTAGTAAACCAGAGAATGCTCGCCAAAACACTGTAAGTATAACTTTAGATAAGAAGAAAATGAACAGTCGCGCATTCCAGGAGCTTTGGTCAAGGATTAATGGCCGAAGTTACTACACCGTAACCTTTGATGAAGAAGAACTGATAAAAAAATCCATCACTGAACTAAACTCTAAATTGCGTGTATCAAAAATATACTTCAAGGTGGAGAAAGGTGAGCAAGCCAAAAAGATCGAATCAAAAGAACAGCTGAAAGCTGGAGAAGCTTTTGTGATAGCGGCTAAGGTACGAGAGGAAGGTTCTGCTTACTCGGAAATGAAGGCGAGCAATTCGTTGCGGTATGATCTCGTTGGAAAGGTTGTTTCTGAAACGGGGCTGACACGCAAAGCAGCAGCTTCGATTTTAAGTGGTATTGATAAACCAATCTTTGATCAGTTTGGCAATAACCCTGAAGAATTCATTCTGCGCGCTGCAAATATAATCAACGAGCAGAAAGCTACCGCGATCATTGAACATATCACATACGACAAGCTAACTTCTGAATTTAGTGCAAATATATTTACTGAACCAGATCTAAAGAAAGGTGCTTTAGGGATCAATGCCATAGAAGCAAAGAGGCACTTGTATGACTATGTGATTTATGACTCCACTAACGAACGTAATTTTGCGGAACAACTGGAAACACACTCTCAAGAAATAGAAGTCTATGTCAAGTTACCAAAAGGCTTCTATATCAACACACCTGTGGGAAAATATAACCCTGATTGGGCAATTGCTTTCTTTGAGGATAAAGTTAAGCATGTTTATTTTGTTGCTGAAACTAAAGGAGATATGTCTTCTTTGGAATTAAGAGAAATTGAGAAAGCAAAAGCTCACTGCGCCCGAGAACATTTCCATGCCATCAGTGGCAAGAATGTAAAGTATGACGTAATAAGTAGTTACGAGAGATTATGGGAGCTGGTCCAAGAGTAGGCCCATCGTTAAAATATTAAGGAATCAAATCGTCGTAAAAGAAGTCTTTTATGGATAAAAATATATAGGTGAAGGAAAATACTCTAGATTGATACTGCTCTCTCGCAGCAGGGGGCAATGCGCAAACTCTTATAGTGAGAGAAATGGATTTTTTGTCCTCGTCAAATAGAATTTATTGGAGGAGACACCTTATTACTGCTATACACCAAAACCCGTATGGGAGACTTTATTTGGTTTTTTGAAAAAAGGAATATTTTTGAAGGGAAATAAGAATTGCCGACAAGACCTGATACCAACGGCCAATGAATATGCATAGAAAGGCCTAAAAAAAGAGCCAACAACCGTCATCGTTGTACAGTTGTTGGACTTTTTTTAGCCTTTTCCATTAAGAATGGCTGGGATAGGGGGTTTAGTGGTTTTGTGGCGGAGATTGAGGGATTTGAACCCTCGCGCCGGTTACCCGACCTACGCCCTTAGCAGGGGCGCCTCTTCGGCCTCTTGAGTAAATCTCCGAATTAATGAAAATATGAAATTGATACGAACATGATTATAACAAGGGGAAGAAGGGGCGTCAATGGGGAGAAGCCTTTTTCTTTAAGTTCCTTAATTTTCAAAGTGAGGGCCCCCGATCGGGCACTTACTTTGAAAAAACCTCAAAATCAGAAGCGGGGCATGGCAGATGGGGATCCCAAAAGGGGTCTGTAAATAGTTTTGTGCTAATGAAATTCCCATTA
>LQGW01000012.1 GCA_002838815.1 Clostridiaceae bacterium JG1575
GCTGACGAAAGAAAGTATGGCGTGGTGTTTCCTACCTTATAAGATGAGGGGCTATCTCGAAGATCTTATAAAACGGGACGATACATTCATTGATAGAAGGCCAAAGGGTCTAATCTAAAGATTAGACCCTTTGGTTGAATGGGAATGGTATATTCTTTGGTGCTTTATGAAGCGGTCATGGAATCATACGCCTGCCAGTAAAAGACTTTTTCATCCAGATCGATGATGCACCGGCCTTGCTTGAAGAGTTCAAAACCCATAATACCCTGGCACGGTTTTTCGAGATCTTTATTAAGAGCATCCATGGAGGCGATTAAAAATCCCATATCGTTCACGTTGAAAACAGGGTTATCGGTAACGAAATCCATCATTTCGATAGAGCCCATGGTTCCGCGTGGGACCACAGGAGCGTCCGTTGGACTGGCACCGATCAGTTCCTCTTCAGGTAAATTAATCCATTCCTTCGGGAGGTGGGTAGACCATGAAGAATCAACCATGTTCCGGCTGGCTCCGGTATCTAAGATCCAACGGAAGAGGGATCCATGAACTCGAGAAGAGGTGATGCCCAAATGCTTGTGGCGATCTAAAGGGATTAATTTCATTCCCGAGGCGACTGAGGGAATTTGTTCTTTTGTTAGAAGGCGAACTCTTTGGTTTGCATAATCCAGTTCCAATGCATAATCTTGGATGAATGTGAAACCGATGAGTCCATCAATGCGGCAACCCAAACTCTGCTCCAAATGATTGAGTGGCATAACCATTGCGTCATAGTCTGTTGCTTCGAGCCCTAAGCAAGAAAGGGATGGAATCGTAATATTTCCCTGGATGGAGATACTTCCGGTGGAGCCTTCTGGAATCTTGCCGTCATAATCCTGGGTGTGCTGATAGTAGGTAGCGTTTAAAATCGTTGAGTTTGCCCCGCTGTCCAATATAAAACAGACGCTTTTGTCCCCAATCTGGGCGTCAACCAGGGGAATATTTCCTTGGAGTTTTAAGGGAATCCATTCGGTTGATTTTTGAATAATCATTAAGTAGTCCTCCTTTAAGCCGATACAGCTCATCACACGATTTCTTCTTTGAGCATAACCAGAACAAGGGGGTTTGGGGAGTGGTTCCTAATGAAAATATAATTTCACCAGATATCGTGATTGATTGGAAATAATGTAGTAATAAAAAGAGGAATCATTCATTAGTTTTTATCGCATAATTCCTTAGCGTAAAAAACGAATGGAACGCTTAAAAGTGAGATCCATTTTTCTAGGGGGATCAGAGAGGGTTTTTCAAGATTTTTTGGGATGAAAAACGACTCAATCCTATACATTATGGGATCCAACCGTCTGACCAACCGACGGAGTTGTTCATTCATCGAGTGATACCATATCTCGTGATTTGAAAGGCCATCCTTAATTCAAAGCAATCATATAAGCCTACCACAGGATCTTTTCGATGGGGCCAGCCTGAGCGAAAGTTAGGTTCAGTATCCGTTGGGCCTCCTTCTTTATCCGCCTAGAGCGTGCATGAATTCCGCTTTTAGCAGAGGATAGTTTCTCCTTTGGGACAGAGTTTGTTTTGCGTGATCTCTTGGTTAAAGAAATGTGTGTTTGCCTCTAATGTCTTGAGCAGCACTTTGAGATGGAATCCTTAGTGCGGCGAAAAGGATCCAAAACGATCAAAGTGGAAGCGTTCGATTTCCCAAATCGGTGCTCGGTTGTAAATTATGTATGCTAGTAAATCCTGAAAGGCGAAGGCGGGCGAAGAAAAATGAAGGAATGAGGGATTGTGGCGGCTCGCTATTTTTTATAGCCGCTTTAAAACGTCCATTGTGTTTGACTTTGAATTGCTGTTGAGAAGTAGCTTCAACCACAGCTCGGGGTTGGGTTTCTGATCAATGAATCGTGGCTCACAGTTTAAGGATTAACTGATAAAGCATGTTTAAAGAGTGATATTACTTTCTGTACAATGAGAATTTATAATGAATTCCTGAAATTCCATTAAATGAAGGGGGAATTGGGGAAAAAACGAAGAAAATAGAACTGATTCTACAATTTGGGGAATATATTAAAAAGCGGATGATATGGATTTAAATATATATAGTAAAGGATACACAGGCGGTTTATATTTGAAATTAATATTAAAATATGGACGAATACAAAAGGGCCTAATTAAAACTAAATAAACAAAGCAATAAATTTATTAAATGAACATTTAACCATGGAACAGGCTCAGAGAGCCATTTCCCGAGAATTACCTTTTAATGAATGCTTTTTTTGTGCTAGTCAAGAAGTATAAATTATGCTAGTTTAAATCATGCGAATATGGGACTGGTTCTAAATCTTAACCTAATCTACACAATTTGCCTGGCTTCATCAGATATCATATACTAATGCTTAACGTCGTTTCTTTTTAAATTTCCCTGATGCTGCTTTCTTCATTTGACAGTTTCCATAAAAAGGGATTTGAGATCTTAAGTTTTTATCTGTATGGCTTAGCTTACTGACGATGACACCTAGTTAAACTCTTTGATCACAAACCTCTCCTCAAAAGCATTATTTGTTACGTATTTAAACAAAGCATTCAGCTTTATTTCGATCTTTTGCAGAATATAGCAACCTACCTGATGCTCTTGCTCCTGCCGTTTTGCCGTTGAAGTACCTAGACATCGATCGTTTTCTAGATGGATGCCGCCCTCTTCCCGTGACGTCTCCCTCACAGAACTCATTGGAATGAACGCATCTTTGCCGTCGCAACTGGTTTCATTCAGCTTTGATCCTAAAAACATAAAAACAAAATCTCAACACTCAAAGCTTTGAAACTGGACCCTACAAGCAAATAGAATTATCGGAGGTAATCTAATAATGTCAAAAGCCAGGCGAATCCTTTCCCTGACTCTTGTGTTTCTCATGCTTTTAGGTGTTTTGCCTCAAGGCTCTTTAGCTATGGCACAAACACCCTTAAAGACAGTGGAAACCAAGAAAGTTACAGGGAATATGTCTAATGGGACCCCAACCAGTGACGAATCTCAGCAGACGAGGGAATCAACTCCTACCCCAGAGAAAGATAAGAAGGTACAAAACACTTCTTTACCCGCTCCTAAGACCGAGGTGGCTGCCTCGACGAAACCGAATCCTACACCAAATTCACCAGCCAGCACCAAGCCCAGCGTAGTAGTGAAGGGGGCTGCAATTTCCTTAGATAACCCCGATCACCTCAAAGGGATCCAGCCACAGCCGAATCCGCAAGTGCAAATTTTGGGCAGTCCTGGAACCCCGCTTAATTCAAGTAATTCTCTAGCGGTGGCTTCTCCAAGAAGCCGTCGAGCTGCATCAACAAAAGAACATCCCACGCAAGATGGCGAGGTAACGCTCTCTAAGACAGCAAGTCCGGTAAAGGACCTTGTAAATACTTGGGATATCACAGTCCGGATGGAAGCCAAAGATATCCGTAAAACTTCCGATATCGTCCTTGTCATCGACCGTTCCGGTAGTATGTTAGATGAAGGACGGATGGTGGCAGCGAAAAAAGCCGCGAAGGAATTTGTAAGAGTTCTTTTAGACGGTCCGAATTCATTGAATCGGATCGCGATTGTCTCCTTCTCTGAGGATGCAGAAGTTGACCAAGCACTTACCACTAGTAAAATTGATCTGAACTGGGCCATTGACCAATTAGCTGCCGAGGGGGGGACTTACACCCAGCAAGGCTTAAAAGTCGCCCGTGATCAGCTGAAGCAATCCCAAGCAGATTTTAAGCATATTGTGCTTTTGTCGGATGGCGTTCCAACGTACAGTACCCGAATTTTTAATCCCGAATGGTATCTAAAACCCCATAAAATTACGAATTCCTCCTGGGGTGACGAAAACGATATTGACTCTAACACCACAAGTTATATCCTGAACCGGGTATGCAAGAACGTTACGTCCACTGAGGTCCCTGTCAGTCAGTTTGACTACAAAAGAAGGTATCCCAGCGGATATGCGATTGCTCATTGTTATTACCATCCATATAATGACTTTAATTTGGACATAAATAAGTTCATTCATCATGGAAACAGTACCATAGCCGAGGCGGGATTCTTCAAGAAAGCGGGATCCAATCAAAAACTATGGACCGTAGCGCTACAAGCTGGAGAAGAAGGAAATGAAGTGCTCAAAGGGGTAGCTTCCCCCAACAGTGCCTTCACTGCAAATCCCGCTCAATTGCAATCCATCTTCAAAACTATTGCTGGAAGCATCGGGTCTGGGATGAAAGATCCCGAAATTACCGACCCCATGGGAAAAGGATTTGAAATTCCTGAAGCGTCTGTGTCCAGCATTAAAACCATTCCCGCAACCCCTAAAGCAATTTATGACAAATCCACCAAGACCATTACTTGGAAGCCAGGCACTTTGACAACTCCGCTTCCCGGGGATCCTACGATTAAATATGCCGAGCTCACCTATCGGGTGGAAATCAATGATGATATTTTAGTTGCGCTGAACGAAGATGGTTTCTTCAAAACCAATGGAAAAACTACAGTAACCTACAAAGATGGAGAGGGACAACAACAGACTCAAGAATTTATTTCTCCTAAAGTAGACCCCATCCTAATGACTGTAGAAAAAGTCCTTCAAGATGCGCAAGGGAATAGCATCTCTGATGAGTCGCGAACCTTTACCCTTGCGGTTCAAGGAAAAGACTATGATCACAGCTATTCTTTGCAGGGTGGGATTAAAAAGACCTTTACAAATCTTCGCACTACAGAAGTCTATAATGTATCGGAAACAGCTACCAACCAAGGAAGCCTTTCAGACTATGACCAAACTATCCTCATCAACGGGCAACCAACCAGCACGTTTACGGTGAAGGGAGGAGACCCAGATGTTTCCATTAGGGTCATCAATAAAGAAAAGAAACTTGGAAAGCTAATTGTACGAAAGGTGTTTATTCCGCAGGCGATCCGTAGCCGTTCCATGCTCTTTAACCTTTCGGAACCGAAATTTCCTTTTAAAGTCACAGGTCCCAATGGGTATGTTAAGATCTTTGAACTTGGAGCAGGTGAATCGATTGAACTGGATTCTCTGCAATATGGGAATTATACGGTTTTGGAAACCGACCCCATGGGTTTTTCTGCCTCCTACGAACCTGCAGGGGGAAAGGTTACCCTCAGCCAAGAAACCAAGGAAGCATCTGTCACGGTGACAAACCGTCCCCAACCAGGGAACGACAAGATTACGATTCAAGCGAAAAAGATTTGGAGCGGAGGACCTGAGGCGGATCATCAAAAGGTTGAATTGATTCTCAAACAAAATGGAACTGAGTATTCTGCCATCTCTCCGGTGACGAATCCAAACTCCGGACCCTCTGATGAATATATCTTTGAATGGAAGGGACTCCCTAAATACGACCACAAGGGGAAAGAGTTCACTTATACGATTCAAGAAAAAGGCGAGGTCAACAACGAATACCAAGTGGGGAACAATAAATATCTGGTTCAATACAATGGGTATGTCGTTACTAACCTTTATCCTACGGGTCAATTCGTTCCGGATGTAGAAAAAGAACTTAGTGGAAGATCCCTTAAAGCCGATGAATTCACTTTTGAACTTTTAGAAGGCGATGAAGTGAAGTTCAGAGTTAAAAATCTCGAAGATGGTTCAATCCCGTTTCCCGCAATTAACTATGGATTAGCAGATGTGGGGACTCACACCTATACCATTCGAGAAGTGAAAGAAAATTTGGGCGGTGTCACGTATGATGCATCCGTCAAAACATATTCGGTTAGTGTATCGAGTAACGGTACCAAGGATCTCGAAGTAGTCGTAACAGCGCCTGAAAACAAAAAGTTTAAGAACACCTACAAGGCGACGGATGCTTCTGCAGTCCTTGAGGGCTTGAAGAGCCTCT
>LQGW01000013.1 GCA_002838815.1 Clostridiaceae bacterium JG1575
GGATATAATCGAAGTGAGTAATTGTTAGCACCTTCTTTCCTCCCTAAAAGCATTTCGTCATCTTCTAGGGTAGTATTTAAAGTCGGGACTGGCAATTACTCAATTGTATTTATAGCTTCCAAATGTTGTACTTTTACATTACCAAAAACAAAAAGCAATAAAAGGATTAGAATGGGTCAACAACGGCATCGCTTGCGCCAGATCACTCAACTATAATAGATTCAATTCATTGTGCCCAAAAGCATTTGAATAATTCTAGGAGGTAATTTCAGTGAACCAAACAAAGAAAAATCAATTACTTTGGCGTATTTTGATCGTCGCATTGCTTGTAAGCTTTGTGCTGCCATTCACAGCGCCGCTGACTTCAGCAGCTCCTAAAGAGCAGTCTAAAACAGAAAGAACAACCAAAGAGAAGGCTAAGAATAATAGTTCTGAGAAACCATCTTCAGCCCTGAAAAGGAATGCTGAAATAAGTGGAAATGCCGATTCTTATGTTACTAGTATAAGGGTCACACCAGAAAACATATGGGATGGCCAAAACGCTACCGTTCGCATCGATTACAGCGAAGGGTATGGAAACATACAGGGCGGTGATGTTATTGAGGTAACGTGGCCGACCACAGGGGATCTTATTTTTAAGGGATTTAAGACAACGGTGCCTTTAAAAATTAGCGGCATACATGTCGCTGATTTAATCGTTACACTCGATGGAGCAAAAATTGTTTTCAACAATAATATCAATCCATTGGATGATGTCACTGATTGGGCTGAATTCCAGATACAAGGAAGAAATCTGACTGCCACAGATGGTGAGGATACTAAAACAGGAACTATTGTTGCAGGGAATAAACGCGCCAATGTATCCGTTACTAAAAGTTCTAGCGGATACGTTAGTAATTTTTACTCCAAAGTTGGCGATATGAGTCCTGAAGACCCAGACCATGTTCGCTGGTTTCTCCTAATCAATAACAACAAAAATTATGTGGAAGGGCCCATCCGAATTGAAGATCAAATCCAGCCTGGACAAACTTTAGTAATGGATTCGTTCGATATTAATGTGGAGGGGGTTAATCCAGGGCGTTTTTATGGCGCCAGCGCTCTTGAGAATTTTAAAAGTAGATATGGAGGGACTACTTTTTCAGCAAGTGGTAACCCAGGGAAGCTCACGATTATCATTCCACAGGCTCATGGATCCTTAAATTATTTTATGATCCATTACAGAACAAAAATTAACCAGCCGAATCAAAAGGAATTCGCAAATCACTCTCAGGCTTGGTATAAAGAAAACGGAAAAGAGCCGGTTTATGGAGAAGAATTCAATTTTTGGGTACAAAACATTTCAGCTGGTGGAGGAATTGACGGAACGGTTAAGGGAGAACTACGAATTCATAAATTCGTTAACGGGACATCGGTGTGAATTCCCAATGTAAAATTTAGTTTGGTCAGAGCAGATGGACAGCCCATTAAAGAGGGTCAACGAAAGATCATTCTCACCACCGATGACAAGGGAATCGCAAACATTAAAAAACTTCCCGTGGCAAAATATAAGCTCAAGGAAATCGCGGCTCCCTCTTGGATCGACTTTGATCCCCTAAATGCAGAAACCATTGAATTCGATGTTAATGAATCGGATGATGAAGGTAAAGAATTAACGATCAACAACAGCGTAAAATTGACAAAGGTTTCGGTGACTAAAAATTGGGTGAATGCCCCAACCCCAAAGCCCCAAGTAAGGGTTCAACTAATGAGAAACGGGAAGGAGCATGGAGACCCCATTGCCCTTAAAGATGGAGATACCAAGCATACTTGGTCCGATTTGCCCGTAGCGGATGAAATGGGGAATTTATATGAGTATACGGTTCAGGAAGTTGGCACGGCCGATGGAACCATTGAACTAGGCGGCAATACCTACTTTGTATCGATTGCTGGAACGGCTGATGACGGGTTTGTCATTGAAAACCGTTTGGAATCGAATAAAATCCACGTTGCCGTCAATAAGGTTTGGCTCGATGCCAACAACCAAGACGGCAAGCGGCCGGAGTCCATCACCGTAAAGCTTCTGGCCGACGGTAAGGATACGGGCAAGACCTTGATGCTCTCGCAAGAAAATCAGTGGACGGGACGCTTTGAAGACCTCGATGAGAGGGCTTCGGGCCAAAAGATCGTCTACACCGTGGAAGAGGTTAAGGTTGAAGGCTACCAAGCAGCCTTGAGCGGCAACGCAAAAGACGGCTTTACCATCACCAACAGCTACACCCCGGAAACGACCCTTGTAGAAGGGAAAAAGACCTGGAACGATAAGGACAACCAAGACGGCAAACGGCCGGAATTCATCAACGTCACGCTCCTTGCCAACGGCATTGAGAAAGAGACGAAGAAAGTAACGGCTAAGGAAAACTGGAGCTGGCGCTTTGAAAACCTCCCGGTTTATGAAGCGGGACAAAGGATTGCCTACACCCTCAAAGAGGAAGGCGTGGAAGGCTACAGCGCCGTCGTTGACGGGTTCAACATCACCAACAGCTACACGCCTGGAACGGTCAATGTTGCCGTCAATAAGGTATGGCTCGATGCCAACAACCAAGACGGCAAGCGACCGGAGTCCATCACCGTAAAGCTTCTGGCCGATGGTAAGGACACGGGCAAGACCTTGATGCTCTCGCAAGGAAATCAGTGGACGGGCCGCTTTGAAGACCTCGATGAGAGGGCTTCGGGCCAAAAGATCGTCTACACCGTGGAGGAGCTCGAGGTTGCAGGCTATGAGCCCTCAGTGAGCGGCAACACAAAAAATGGATTCACGATTACCAACCGCCTCAAGGTAGAAAAAACCACGGATATTTCCATTGAGAAGGTTTGGGTAGGGGCCCCGAGTCAAAAACCATCGATTACCATTCGTCTTTTTGCAAATGGCCAGGAAATCGACAAAATCCTTTTGAAGAATGGACAAACCAAGCATACCTTCAAAGGACTTCCCATTGTGGATCAAGCAGGTAAGCTCATCAGCTACACCATCAAGGAAGATCACGTCAAAGGATACCGCAGCGAGGTCAATGGATTTACAGTGACCAACACTAAGGAAGAATTGCCTTGGACGGGGACCATTCCCAGTTCGTTACCGTTTTTCGGCGGATTGATGGTTCTAGCGGGAATTGCTCTAGGACGCAAAAAGAAATAAAAAGGCATTCTTCCCTTTGACTCTACGAGAGGGGTTCATCTTGAAGAGTATAGGAGGGAAGGGAAAGCGGAGAGAGTATTCTCTCCGCTTTCTGTACGTTAATGCCGAAAGTTTGGACGCTTCGTTCTTAAAAGGAAATGGCTCTCTGGGGGTGCGCGAGGAATGGGAGTGTGATATGATGAATTTAATAGTTAGATAATCAAACTATCTGAATTTCTAGATTCACTAGTGTTGATCGTGCTGGAGGGATCCTTATGGTCATTAAACCCAAACGAAAAAAGTTTCTTTGCATCAACAGCCATCCTCTGGGCTGTGCGGCCAATGTTCAAGAAGAAATCACCCGAGCAAAAGCCTTACCATTTCCTCAGCGTCCTTTGACGGTGCTGATCCTCGGGGCGTCCAGCGGATATGGCCTTTCTTCAAGGATTGTATCAGCCTTTGGCATGGGGGCGAATACTCTGGGCGTCTATTATGCCCGCCCTCCCGAAGACCAGCGGGTAGCAGATGCGGGGTGGTACAACACGTTGGCCTTGGCTCAGGAATTGAAAAAGACCTCGGGAATTCATCACCATGTGAATAGGGATGCTTTTTCATTGGCCGCCAAGCAAGAAACCGCGAAATGCTTAAGGGATGCGTTTCCACGAGGAGTGGATCTTTTGATCTACAGTATTGCCGCTCCTAGAAGGCTGTGTGGTGATCGCGTGTATCGGTCCACCATCAAACCCTTGGGAGCGCCGGTTGAAACCTTGGATATGGATCCGGAAAGCGGTATGATCTCAAAGATTACCGTGGCTCCAGCTACCAAAGAAGAGGCGGATGAGACGAGAAAGGTTATGGGCGGAGAAGATTGGCTGGACTGGGTTCACTATTTGAAGCATGAAGGACTCTTGAATGAGGGAGCCAAAACCTTTGCCTACACGTATATTGGTTCTGAATTGACACGAGGAATTTATAATGCTGGAACCATTGGCTACGCTAAGGATCATCTCCTAGAAACAGCTCGTTGGTTGAATGACCAGGGAATCCTCCAAGCTCACGTTGTTTCCCAACCGGCGGTGGTCACGCAATCTAGTGCGGTCATTCCTTCCATCTCCTTATATATGACGCTTTTAATGAAGCTTTACGAAGAAAACCACCGGGATAATTCGTGTGTATCTCATATTGCCCGCATGATGGAGCATGTTTTTTATTCTTCAAGTGAAGACGTGCTGTATATAAACAATGAGGATGAATTGCTTCCTCAGGTACAAAACGTTTTGAAAGAGCGCTGGAGTCAAGCAGTTCCAGGGCAGTCTCTCTCACCGAGTTTAGGAAATCCTGCAGCGTTTAATCAGGCGTTTTTAAGGTTGTTTGGGTTTTCGCGCAACGATGTGGATTATGAGGATCCGGTGGATCCGAGGAACCCCTTTTAAATTGAGGAATGAGCGATCTGCATTCTTGCTTTTGTAGTTTTGCCAAAATCAATAAACGGCAGGCGGGTCAAGGAAAGACTTGGCTCCAGTTTTGTGTCCAGTCGTTGAAGTTTTAGGGAAAACAGCAAAAAACTTCGAAGTTCTCTATAATGTAAGAAGATCATACACTTGGAAACACAAGACAAGAGCCGGGAAGGTTCCGGCCTCACGAGGTAGAAAACAGATGAATCAACAAACAGTTGTGGATTTTTTGCGCGATCGCAAATCCACTAAAATGCCCACAATAGAGGAAATGGCCAGTGAAATGGCGCTTCAACCCAAAGAGATTACCGATCTGATGGCTCTTTTGGGATCTCTGGAAACCAGTGGGGTTATTATAAAAACGAAAAAAGGGCGGATTGCATTGCCCGAAGATATGGGCTTTTACACAGGAATTCTGCAACTTCATGCTAAGGGATTTGGCTTCTTAAGCCGAGGAAAGAACCCTCAAGGGGAACGCCTTAGCGATATTTTTATTCCGCCGGACGCAACGTTACAGGCGATGAACGGAGATACGGTCCTCGTCCGTCTTAAAGAGGGAGAAAACCCAGCGGCTATAAAGGTAAGCGGCGAGGTGGTAAAAGTGTTGCATCGAAACACGCAGACGGTGATTGGCGTTTATACCCACGGGCCTTCTTATGGCGTGGTGGAATCTGAAGACAAAAAAATGCGGGAAGCCGTCTATGTTGTTCTAGAAGATTCCCTTCACGCACGAAATAACGATGTGGTCGTTTGTCAGATTCTGCGCTATCCCACTAAAAATCAAGAGGCTCAAGGTCGGATTCTTTCCGTTTTGGGCCAGAAGGGGGCGCCCGGAGTAGACATTTTGGCGATTTTATCCAAGTATGGTCTCTCGACGGAATTTCCGCAGAAGGTTCTCGATTGCGTAGAAGCCATTCCGGAGGGGATTGCCCCGGAGGAACTGGAAAAAAGAAGAGACTTGCGGGAAGAGGTGATTGTCACCATTGATGGCGCTGATGCCAAAGATTTGGATGATGCCGTCACGGTCCGGCGCCTTCAGAATGGAAACTATCACTTAGGGGTCCACATTGCCGATGTCAGTCACTATGTCCGTGAGGGATCGCCTTGCGATGAGGAAGCGCTGCACCGGGCTACTTCCGTTTATTTGATTGACCTGGTCATCCCAATGCTTCCCAAGAAACTGTCCAACAACCTTTGTTCGCTGAACCCCTATACGGATAAGTTGACGCTTTCTTGCGAAATGGAGATTGACGGGAAAGGCCAAGTGGTCCATTCAGATGTTTTTGAATCCGTCATCCGCACTACGGCGCGCATGACCTATGACGACGTCAATGCGATGTTGATGCAAGGCGATCCTGAATTAAAGGAAAAGTACCATGATTTGTTACCGCTCTTTGAATCCATGCAGGAACTGTTCCATATTCTCAACGAAAAGAGAATGAAGCGGGGCGCCTTGGATTTTGATTTCACAGAGAGTGAAATTGAATTGAACGATAAAGGGGAGCCCATGGATGTGCGCCCTTTACAGCGCGGGGTGTCCAATCGGATTATTGAAGAGTTTATGCTGGCCGCCAACGAAACCGTGGCCGAGCAGTTTCATTGGCAGCGTATTCCTTTTGTATACCGTATTCATGACGAGCCAGATCCGGAAAAGCTCGAAGTCTTTTCTGAAATGGCGAACATGATGGATGTCTCTATGCGCATCGGCAAGGATGTGACGCCTAAGGATCTGCAGCAGGTTTTGGAGTGGGTGAAGGGCACCCCCGCCGAGCATGTACTTTCCAAGCTTCTTCTTAGAAGCATGATGCAAGCCCGATATTCGCCCGTCAACACCGGACACTTTGGGCTTGCTGCAAAGTATTATTGCCACTTCACTTCTCCCATTCGCCGCTATCCTGATCTGGAAATTCACCGAATCATCAAAAAAACATTGAACGGGAGCCTGACGGGTGGGGCTTTGGATCATGCCGCCCAAATGGCGGAGAAGGTTTCGCTCATTGCTAGTGACCTAGAGCGTGAGGCGGAATCCGCAGAGCGTGAAGTGGAGGATCTTAAAAAAGCGGAATACATGCATGCTCACTTAGGGGAAGAGTACGAGGGAATCATTTCCTCGGTGACCCCCTTTGGTTTCTTTGTCGAATTGCCCAATACCATTGAGGGCCTTGTCCACATCAATACACTCCCCGCCGATGTCATTTACGATGAGCGGCGAATGATTTTGGACAGCGTCCATCATGGAGGTTTTTGCCTGGGAGATACGGTGAGGATCCAGGTGGCCTCCGTGGACCTTGGCAGCAGGGACATCAATTTTGAATTGCTGGGGTTGGAACGAACTCCTGGAGATGAGCGTCCCGAAAGACCTTCAAAGGCCCCATTGCAAGTGGGGACTTTTGGGAAAAGGGAAAAAGACCGAAAAAGAGAACGCAGCCGGCGAGGGGGCGGAACATCGCCCTTCTCGGGATGGGGCAAGGGCAAAGCCTTCCAAAAAAATAAAAAGGATCGAAAAACTAAAAAAAGAGGCAAAACGACTGTCTAAGCACTTCCCCAAAGCGGCCGTTTTTGGCGGATAATTCCTTCGTCTGAATGCTTCTGGTTTTTCGAAAACCCTCTTGGGCTTTCGAAGGTGTTTGAGTCATCCAATCTCAAAGGTTGGGGGCTCGCAACCTAAGAGTTCAAAGGA
The DNA here is from genome assembly GCA_002838815.1 of Clostridiaceae bacterium JG1575. Taxonomy (GTDB): domain Bacteria; phylum Bacillota; class Clostridia; order Clostridiales; family Clostridiaceae; genus JG1575. Next base: position 7,286 of record LQGW01000013.1, read on the forward strand.
GATGTGCTCAAGCTCTATAGGTAACGTGAGGGTGTTGGATTTGACATTGGATGTCGGCGCTGAAAAACGATTATAGTGTCCCTTGAGCTCTTTTGCGATACCTCTTTGAGGATCCCTCCCATTCAAACCATTGGAGGGATTTTTCATTTGGGATGCTGAAATCTTTCCCATGTTAATGGAGAAAAACGGTGATCGAAAAGAACAAGCCACCCCATGGCTGTACGTACTGGGTACCCTAGGCGAGTTCCTCTTATGGTTTAGCCCAACAAAGAGCAGAGCGATGGGATCGTCCTACAAAACTAGACGGCAAATCAGTGAGCCATTAATGATCCCGTGAGCGTCAAATGAACTGAGGATATTGCGTCCAAGAGAAAGGAAAAAATAAGCCAAGGCCCCCAAAGAGAGTTCTGTTTTGAGCTCTCTTTGGGGGCCTTAGGGGGGAAGGTTCACTAGCTTTTGATCCTTCAAAAGGGACTTCTATGATGAAGTTACAAAGATCAACGAGCCACGCGAAGAATGGACGGGTCATTTTTGGACTCCAGCAAAAGGAACATTCTGATTCTATGATGAACCCTATGAGGGGTCCTTCAAGAAATAGGGACGCTTTCTTAGGGACACTTCGGCTCTTATTTTATGGTGGATGACTCAACCCCTGGGATTGCAATTAAGGCAGCCTAGGAGATGATCTCGTACATCGTCCGCAAAAAATCGATGAAAGTCTTGGGTGAAATGAACACCATCCGTTGTGTAATGGCGCTTTTCGGGAGGCATGGATTCCTTGAAATGGGGGAGGGGATCCAAGGCATAACAGGACACACCGCTGGCCTCAATGAGCCGGCGATAAGTACCTAAGATGGCGTTGGCTTGGGTGGAGCGGGAGGGGTCTTGAGTCGCTCCAACTTCCAAAAGCGGCGGAATCAACCAAAGGACTTCGGAGCCTAAAAAAGCAATGCGCTCTATATAAAGGGCAGAGCGCCTATAAATATCGGCCGCTGGAACGCATGAAAGCGCATCATTGGTTCCCGCTAAATAAAGAAACAAATCTCCCGTCCGCGGGAGAGGATCCGCCAATCCTTGCGCCAAGATATCTGCTGTGGTTGCACCATTACGCCAGCGGTGAATGAGGGGAATTGGCGCGAGACTTTGAGCTAGGCGCTCTCCAAGGTAAGGGCCTTGAGAAAGTCCATAAGGACCGGTTAAACTATCGGATTGAAGAAAAATAGCCATAGGAATCACCTCTTTTTCCATCATAACGCACCTTCGGAGATTTTCACATTGGGCAGGGAAGCGGGACCTTGCCCAAGAGTTCAAAGGGGAAAAAGGTGCAAGCAAGAAAGGGGAATGCTATACTTTAAAAGGTACTAAAGACAATTATTAGGAGGATTACACCATGAATCAACGCCCTGTTATCGGGATCTCATGCAGTATCATGAAAGATGCCGGAGGAATTTTCCCGGGATATCCAAGAGCTTACGTAAATGATGATTACGTTCGAGCAGTCTTAGCGGCAGGAGGCCTTCCTCTTTTGCTTCCCTTCTCGTTGGATGAAGCGGCGCCCAAGGAATATTTGGCCATGGTGGATGGATTGCTGCTTTCGGGAGGTCATGATGTGGCGCCTCAACGTTACGGAGAGGAGCCTAAGCAAAAAATCGGAGAGGTCTTTCCAGAGCGAGATGCTTTTGATTTGGCCTTATTGAAAGAAGCGTTGAATCAAAACATCCCCATCATGGGTATTTGTCGGGGATTCCAGATCATCAACGTCCATTTTGGCGGTACCTTGCTTCAGGATTTATCCTACAGCGAAGCCCCGCTTCAAAAGCATATGCAAGGACATACGCCTCAGCTGGGGACTCACCGTGTGGAAATTCTTCCCGGATCCCGCATGGCCTCTTTGTTGGGCGAAGAGATCATGGTCAATAGTTTCCACCATCAGACGGTGCTGACCCCGGGAGATGATTTGCTGGTCTGCGCTCGCGCCCTGGATGGAACTATTGAAGCGGTGGAATCCAAGGAGCAAAGAATCTTGGCCACTCAATGGCACCCGGAAATGATGGCTGGTTTTGCCGGACCGATGAAGAAACTGTTTGAAGATTTTGTTGCTGAAAGCCGTAAAGAAGTCGGCAAGAAGGAGCAATAGATCAAAGGGCCCTCTCGGAGCAAACCAATATAGAGAAACCGCCTCGCCCTCTTTTAGAGGATGCGAGGCGGTTTTTGTACTTCCTTGAAAAAAAGGGAGCCGTTGAAAAATTAGAAATTCAGCGGATGATGTAAGCCCGATGGAAGGCTGCAGCTCCTAAAAAAGCGGGGGGCGCGCTAAGCGATCGGGCGGATCCTAGTTAACAGAGGGATTGGCGATGAAATATTGTTGAACGTTAGGTCCTTTAGTGCGCCCTCCCCAAAGAAAAGCTCGCAACGGCCGGACATTTTAAGGTCCCGGCTCCGTGCGAGCAGTGTCGTAATTCACCCAGCAACTAGGGGCACGAGCGATCGGCCCGGCCCCAAGCGAAAAAATTCGATGGCGCTTCTTAGCGTAGTGAGGGCTTTAAGTGGTCGGGCAAGGGACCCCTTATTTCTTCTCGTACATGCCCATCTTGTAGGGGATGAACAGGACCAAGGGAAGAATGACGTATCCAATGACCATTGCCCAGATCGCATAGTAATTCGTTACGGTTGCGCCGGAGGCATCCTTCATGGAGAATTGGCCGGCCCAGTTGAATTTGTAGAGCAAGAAGGCGGAGGTGAAAAAGGCGATGATGGGAATAATAACATCGGTGAGCACGGACTTTCGAGCCGGCGTCAAAATGGGTTCTTTGCTCTTGTTTTTATAGAAGGAAACAACAGCCCAGGGAACAACCAAGAATTGAATGAAACGGGAAACCGATGAGATAATCATGATGCCCTTCATGTCGTACTGGAAGGCCATGGGCACAAAGATGGCCATGATTGCCGTGATGAGGAAGGCGTAGATCGGAACATTCTGCTTGGTACGTTTTCTCAGCACTTGGGGCAGCTGTCCGGCATCAGCCATGGCCTCAAAAATACGCGGGGTGCTAAAAGCTGCTGCGATGTTGATTCCAAACATCGAGATTACCGCTCCATAGACAATGGCGTTTTTGATGATGGGATTGGTGAATGCTGAAGCCAAAATAACAGGTTCTTTGGAAAAGACGACGCCGGTGGGATTGATGACCATGGTAATGGAGACCACGCCGACATAGATGAGGGCAATGATGGCGATTCCTAAGGGAATGGCGCGGGGAAGATTCTTCTCTGGATCAACCATTTCTGAAGCAGCGGAAGCAACGGATTCAAAACCCGTGTAAGCATAAAACGCAGAAAGCATGGCTCCGACAAAAATGGTGACGTCTAGGGGCTTGACCACGGGTTCGCCGTTGGGCAGCATCATGGTGGTGATGTCGTTGAAGTGGTTGGCGCCAGAGGTGAGCCAAATCACGAGGCCAGCGACGATGGCCACTACCAAAGCGGCAACCTTACCGACAGTGGAGATGTTGCTGGCAACCTTCGTAATGTACGTGCCGGAGAAGACAATCCCCAGCAAAATGGCCATGAGGATTAAGAATCCTAGAGTAATATTGCTCTTTGTGACGGCGCTAGGGCCTCCGAAAATCCCGAGTGTCGTACGAACCACAGCGGTGGCCATAACGCCCCAGGCGATGGCTCCGGCAGCAAACCGAGTAATCCCTACATAAAAGCCTACCGTATCGCCGAAAGCTGCCTTAGCATAGGCGTAAGCTGCACCATTGGTGGTGACATACTTTGCCGCTGAGGCAAAGGTGATGGCGAGAATTGCCGCAAATAAGGCCGCGAGGATGTACACCAAAGGGGTGTAGGTTCCCACCGTTGTGATGACGCCTGCAGGAGAAAGGAAAATTCCCGTTCCTATGACGGCATTGATGGTGAGAAGGACGATGGACCAAAATCCAAACTTTTTCACTTTGTTCATAACGAACCTCCATCTTATGATTAATACCTTAACATTGTAAACTATTTTTGGGGATCGATAAAGGCCAAGACGCTGTATCTTTCGCTTGCCAGGGCATTTCTAAGAGTTTAACGGGGACTGATAGATTTTAGGAAGCCCAGAAAAAGCCATCCAAGCACTCTGGTTTCTCCTTTGATCCTTCGAGGGGGTACCTATGAATCTACCAAGGAGACTGGAAACCTTCTCCTATCGCTGAAGCCAAACACTCTAGCTTCCTGTCCGGCGATTCTCGCTTCAAGGGACGGGTCTACAGAACGCATCAGGCTTTTATTTGATTTTAATCTCCGCGTGATATAAAATAAGAAACTAGGATCACCAGATTATGGGGATGTAATGGTTTCGACGGGGGCACGAATGTCTCTGTAAGCGAGTAGAAGGATCTCGTGGACCTGCTTTAAAAAAACACGGGAAACGTTAAACGCAGAAGATAATTTTGCTTTAGCAGCGTAAGCTGCTTCGTTCTTGCCTGATCCACCGGAGTTAGGACAAGGGCGTCAAATATCCGGTAAAACGAGCCTAGGATAAGCTTTGCCCCTGGGAACGGAATTAATGAAGCTACCCAATGGATAGCCTGCTGCTGGGCGCTCCAACGGGGAATTTAAAACAGTCAGCTGCACTCGGAGAAAGCAGTGAAGTTTGGCTTTCGGACACGGGTTCAACTCCCGTCATCTCCACCAAATCACTAACCATCTATTGATAAAAGAAATTTTATCAGCAGGTGGTTTTTGTTTTGTCCGAAAGTCCAGTATTACTGGGCTTTTTCAGCTTCGGGGTTCTCATCCTATATCAATAGTTGGTTAGAACCAGAGGGCGTTTTCGGAGAACACTTGACCTGAACCGTAGCGATTTCTGAGTGTCTTTTAACGATTTCCCTGTCAGGTGGGTTCAAATTTAACGATTCTCATTGCCCGTGCCCATTTTTCGCAACATTTCATTTGGGCTGTTTTAAGGGCGGTTGAAGGCACAAAAAAAGCCCGCCCGAAGGCGAGCCGGGATACCCTTGGCAATCTTGCAACCTTGAGCGGTGAACCCGCGTGGCTACTGGGTTTTTCCATGGTTTAAGGTTGCCAATCACCCTTCGGGAGTGGCAACCTTGATGTGGCAATGTTAAGCGATGATTTCCGAACCGTTCCTGAACTGAAATGTCATCGTGCCATCCGTGGAGACCGTGACTTGGTCGATTACCGTAAGCCAGAGAGCTTCATCCCATTCCGCGAGGGCGAACGGACGTTTTTCAATGTCTCGGATAAAGACGTCAAGGGTTTTGGACTTGGCGATTCGTTCTCGTTTCACCGCTTCCAGCTCATCGACCCGCACCGTTGCTTGGCGGTGACGGTCAAGATAGCCGTTGTTGCGTTCGTTGAAGTTCATCTGGTTCTGGGCGGTTCGGGCGTTCTCATAGATTGCCTTGCGTGAGAGTTCGGCGATAATCTCAATTTCGCGTCGCAGCTCGTCGAGTTCGGCGTCAATCGCCGTGGTATCACAAAGCGTGGACTGCGCCATGCGGCAATCGGAGACAAGCCCGTCGCGGTTCTCCATCAGCTTGTTGAAAGCGCTGAGAAACCGCTCTTTGACCTCGTCCTCCGTAACAATGGGCGTCCCGCATGGTCGGCCGCCTTTCTCCTTGTGCTTGTACTTCTCATTGCATTGGTAGATTTCCTTGCGGTAGGTCTTGTCGGATTTGTAGCTGCCCCAGACCTTTTTACCGTAGAATCCGCCGCACTCACCGCATACGATTTTCCCCGCGAAGGGGCTTCCGCATCGACCGATAGAGCCGCGCTTTTTTCGACGTTCCATCTCTGCCTGCACAGCGTCCCACTCGTCGGGATCGACAATGGCGGGATGACTGTCCTCCACGTAGTATTGCTGAACCTGCCCCGTGTTCTTGACCATCTTCTTGGTGAGGAAATTGACGCAATAAGTTTTTTGCAAAAGGGCGTCGCCTTTATATTTCTCATTGCTCAGTATGGACTGCACCACACAGGCCTGCCAGTTTTCTTTGCCGGCGGGTGTCGGGATACCGTTTTTAACGAGGTGCTTGGCGATTGCCGAGTAGGTCTTGCCTTCCATGAACAGCCTGAAGATAAGCCGGATGATTTCGGCTTCCTCCGGCACAATCTCTGGAAGACCATCCTCGCCCTTGCGGTACCCGAGGAATTGTTTGTATGGGAGCGAGATTTTGCCATCCGCCATGCGTTTGCGTTGCCCCCATGTGACGTTCTCCGAAATAGAGCGGCTCTCCTCTTGTGCAAGGCTCGACATAATCGTAATCAGCAACTCGCCCTTGGAATCCAGCGTATAAATGTTTTCTTTCTCGAACCAAACCTCTATGCCTTTTTCCTTGAGTTTGCGGACGGTTGTGAGGCTGTCAACCGTGTTTCTGGCGAAGCGGCTGACCGATTTGGTAACGAGCAAATCGAACTTGCCCTCTAAGCCGTCGGCGACCATCTGTTTAAACCCTTCGCGCTTCTTGGTGTTTACAGCGCTGATTCCCTCGTCGGTATAGACGGTCACGAACTCCCAATCGGAGCGGCTTTTGATGAATTTAGTGTAGTAGTCCACCTGCGCCTCGTATGAGGTCATTTGCTCCTCGCTGTCCGTTGAGACCCTTGCGTAGGCGGCTACCCGCCGATTACTGGTTGTGTTTGCCGCTTGCGCCGATACTATTTGCTCTGTCGCTGGAATAACCCTTACATTAGCCATTGGCGTGTCCCTCCTTTGCCCGTTCCCTTGCGACGGCTTTCATATCGTCTGTCCAGCTTTCGCGCCGGGAGGGGTTCTCCCACATGACCGTCGTATGAGTATGGTCTTGAAACTCGAAAATAAGAACGCCGTCATCAGGAACGGTGATGGCGGCGATTTGGGATTTGAACGCTTCGAGGTCGTATTCCGCAAGTCCCAGAACCTCGGCGCATTTTGCTTTGAGGATGTCCTCGGGTATCCGCTTCGCCGGACACTCGCGCTTGCCACGGTAAGTAAACGTCCGACAAGCCCATGTTACCTTGGCGTACTTCGTGCCGGAGCAGTTTACCTTTTTGCAAAAGTTTGCGCCGCAGCGAGCGCAATGTATCATGCCGCTGAACTCGCTGAACGTCTTTGTTCTTGGATGGTGTGACAGAGCCGAGCGGCGCGCTATTTCCGCTTGCACCGCCTCGAAGGTCTCTTTATCGATAATCGCCTCGTGCGTCCCTTCCACATAGTACATGGGGAGTTCTCCACGGTTCGGTTTTATCCGCTTCGTGATGTGGTCGGCGACATAGCCTTTCTGGAGCATCATGTCGCCGATATACTTTTCGTTGGAGAGCATCGACATCACCGTTGATTCCGACCAGTGACCGCCGGTCTTGGTGGGAACGGCAAGCCTTGTCAGCTTCTTCATGATGGCGTTCCTGCCCATGCCGCCGAGGTAGTCGGTAAATATCATGCGAACAACCTCGGCTTCTTCCGGGATAACGGTCAAGCGTCCGTTTTTGTAGTCGTATCCATAAACGCGGATGTAGTTGGAGGGTTTGCCCTCCTTGAAACCGTTCCGATACCGCCACTTGCAGTTTTCGCTGACGGAGCGGCTTTCTTCCTGTGCGTAGCTGGCGAGGATGGTCAGCATCAACTCACCGTCTGCGCTCTCGGTGTGGATGTTCTGCTCTTCAAAATATACGTCGATGCCGCGCTCTTTCAGGTCACGGACTGTCTCAAGCAATGTGACCGTGTTTCGGGCGAAGCGGCTGATAGATTTCGTGATGACCATATCCACTTGCCCCGATTGGCACTTGGCAATGAGTCGCTGGAATTCGGGTCTTGAGTCCTTTGTTCCTGTTTCGGCTTCGTCGGCGAACACACCCGCAAACTCCCAGTCGGAGCGGCTCTGTATCAGGTCGCTGTAGAAACTGACCTGAGCCGCGAGGGAATGGAGCATTTCGTCTTTACCGCAGGAAACGCGAGCATAGGCCGCCACCCGCTTGCGCTTCGGCATCGGCGTCACGGCTTCAATTTTGGTTATTTTTCTTCCCATAACTGCCTCCTTTCACGGTACTATCTATCACTCTTTTTTCCCCACATAGCAAGTCATTTTCGAGGAATATACTGCACGAGGATAAACTGTATTTCTCGGCGAGCAATGTGTCTATTGCCAGCAGGTCGGCATCGGTGATAGCCCCTTCGGAACGCCATTTTTTGAAGACCGCCATAGATGTTTTGTAGCGAAGGATCGCTTCCTCTTTACTCATGGCAAGCCCTCCTCGCCGAGGAAGCGCAGGCGCGGGAGCAGTATTTCCGTTGTGCGTTGCCATAGGCTGTGAATGTGGTTCCGCATACCGGGCAAACGAAATGGTAGACTGCTTTTCGGTTCCCGGCTTCGGGGTGCGCCGCCCACCAATCCAGACGGCATTTGTCGGAACAGAAGCGTTTCTTTTTAGAACCCGTTGTTTGAATCAGCGGCTCACCGCAATTCACGCAAACGCCATTCGTGGACTGCATCGGATCGGCGGCAAAGGGCGAGTTGTTGTTATGACGGCGGCAGTAGGATTTGACGGTGTTCTTTGAAATACCGAGCGTCTCGGCGATAGCGGCGTAGCTTTCGCCTTTGCCGCGAAAAATTTCAATCTGTTGTTTTTGTGTGCTGGTCATAGGCGTTACCTCCCGCCTATAACCGATAAAATTGTAGGATTCGAACCCCCTGAAATAGAAAAGCTCCCGCAAGACGGCAAAAACCGAATTGCGGGAGTGAATGAGGGTTATTTGGCTGGCAGTTTCAATTTCTGCCCGGCATAAATGATGTCTGAGGATAAGCCGTTGAGCGACTTGATTTCCGGATACCGCGCCCCGCTGCCGAGTTTCTTTGCGGCAATGCCCCAGAGCGTGTCGCCCTTGACCACCGTGTAAGTGACAGCGGTTGATGTTGAGGTTTTTCCGCTCAGGATTTCATTGACCCGCGCTTGAACCTCCGCGTAGTCATATCCGGCGGCGGTCAGGCGATTTTTCCTGTCCGCGCCGTTGCCCCAATCACCTCTAATTACCTCATTAGCGAGTTGATCTACGCTCTTTGTTGGCACGGGAGTTGGAACGTCCGCTTCGGCGTACTTATCGTAATAACCTTGCCCGTAGCCGGCACGTTTGGTTTTTACGGCGTCGCTTTGATCGGCGGGCTTTTCGTATCCCGTCAGAATGGCGTCGGACGCCTGTTTTACCGATGTTGCGGCTTTCAGTGTGGCGAAGACCGCCGTATATTCCTGCAGTTCCTTCCAGAGAAAGTCAAGCTGCGTATTAAGGTCGCCAATTGACTTGCCCGCCGCCCTTGCGAAGTCAAGCAGGGCTTGTTTCCGCGACCAAAATGTCCACTGCGCCAAACCGTAGCCCACGCTGTCTTTAACGAAATTGGTGTAGGAGCCGTTATCGACTGCCGCAGTGTAGCTGTCGTCGGTGTAGCCGAGGGACTTCTCATAGCTGTTTTGGAGATTGGCGGGCTTGAGTGCGCTTTCGGCGTAGAGATTGCCCATGACGCCCGCAACGGCGTAGGCGTTCAGCCCCTTGCCCGAGAGGAAGTTCCAGATGGTTTCCTCGTTTGAAGACGTCGGCGTAGTCGGCTGATCCGCCTCATTTGCCGTGAGCAGTTTACTGACGTCGGCACGGAACGTGTCCATCGACTTGCCGTGCTTCGGAAACCAGTGTCCGGGATCGGCATGGTTGCTGGCGATGCCCGGTTTATACCCCTCGTAATGCCCGATGATAACGCCGTCCGCCAGCGGATCGAGCTTGTATTCCTTGCAGAGGTAGGCGCACAGTTCGATGGCTTCCTTGTAAACGGCGGCAAAGTAATCGGCATCAGTCAGACCGTCCTCACAGATCTCAAATGAAATATGTGTATCATTGACCGAACCTTTCGTGCCGGAGCCACCATGCCAACCGCGCCAGTTCCACGGAAGCGTCTGGTAGGTGGCGATAGAGCCGTCGGCCAGCTTCCCGATAAAGCCGTGGACGCAGACCTGACGTCCGTCTGGCTTGTCCTGATTCCAATGGTTGTTGTACTGGTTCTTGCCCAGAAGTCCGTCGTCTGGGCCCACATAACGTTTGAGATTGGGATTGTTCGCCCCAGTTGAGTGAACCATGATACCCTTGGGCGCGATGGTTCTGCCCGCTTTATAGCAGGCGTTTTGTGTAAAGATGAGTTTATGAAGATTCATTTTTGTTCGTCCTTTCCGTGTAGCTGCGCCAGTACATCCTTCAATTTTTCAGGCACGGGCAGTCCGATCGCCGTGGCGTTTTCGAGGAGCGACACGCCCTCGTTGGAGATATAGAAGAAGATGACCGCCGTCCGAATCGGCGTGCCGGAGCCGCCAAGAACGTAAGCGTCCAAAAGATGCCCGATACCGACGATCAGAAAGATAGCGACCTTCTTGGCGATACCCTTTGAACCGACCCTGCTCGACAGCTTTTTCTCCACAATCGCCCGAAGCACACCCGTGAGGTAATCCACCACCACAAAAGCGATGAGCGCATAGAGAAAGCCGTCAGCCCCTCCCATATACCAGCCGACGATACCGCCGACTGCCGCGAACGCGGTCTGCGTCCAAGTCCAGATAGTTTTCATTTCGAAGTCCTCCTGTTTGAGTTTGGTGTATAAAAAAAGCATCCCGCTTGGTGCGGAACGCCCTATACCGAATTTCGATTTTGCCGACCGTGGCGGCTATATTTGTTTGGGAAGCGCCTCCCAAAGCCGTAAATCCTCCTGCCCAAGCGACCACAGCGCAAAGCCGCGCAGCTTCCACCGATACGCCGCTTCGTTGCTCCAATAGACGAGGCTGTCCACGTCTTGGTAGTAGACGATGCCAAAGCCATCGGCATCGCCGAGAAACAGCCGCGAACACCAGATATTGATGTCGGTCGGTGTAAAAACCGCCGTGTAGTCCGCATTGCAGGGTATGGAGAGCAAAGACGAATGCACGAAGTCGTAGTCCATCGAGATGTCCTCGGTTCGAGTAGACGGCTCTTCCACGTCGTTTGTCAGGGTAAACACCTGAAACTCGTCGTCCCAAGTAACCCCCGCGCGGTTTATCCTGCCATAGCTTGTAACCGATCCGTCAGGCATTGTTACGTTGAACGCCTCATACGGCTCGTATGCCCAAGCGTCGCCAAGGCGCAGCAGTTCGCACTTGATCTGCCCGTCCGAACGGATACCGCAGTAGCCGCTCGTCGCCGATACGCTCGCCGTGAAACGGAGCGTATTGCTCGCCGTGAAACGGAGCGTATTGCTCGCGCCGGAATAAACCCGCACGTTATTGCCGCGCTTCCGCATTTCAATCAGGTACATATTTGGATTGTCGCGGATGTCGGCGTTGGACGTTTTGGAGAACGAACCCTGCCAACTGCCGAGGAGCGAATCGCCCTGATAGAGTTCCACGCACTGGCTGTCGATGTTGATGCAGCAGAAGATGTTACCGACGAACACCCCGGTGCGGCCGATCCCAGTTGCCGGAAACGCAATCCTCGCCCGAAGGTGAATGTCAGAGAAGCCGTCATAATTCCAAGCAAGCTGCCCTGAACCCTCAAGCTGTGAGTAGACCCGCTCCGTTGAATACTCGTCGCTTCGCCACACCGCCCACGAGCCGGAAAGCGTCCTCCAGTAGGTGGCTTGGAGCGTGACGTAGTCCCGAAAATCCTCGTACCACGCAAGAGCCGAATCGGACTTACGGCGCAGAACTTCCGTGGTCAGTCTGAAACCCTGCGCGGGAACCGCCATATTACCGTCGTTATCTTTAAAACTTCTCGGGGATAGTGCAAAGGCCGCAGACCCCGCAGAGGGTGCTTCGCTGAACGCCGAGCAGACCCGAAATCCATAGAACTGCGCGCCCGGAACGCCGCCTTCGATGGTCAGCGTATGGCTGCCCGCAGACAAATACACATTCTGAGCGAGCGAAAGCCACGTCGTATTCCTCCAATACGGCCACCACAGGCGGTTTTCGGAGAAGCTGACCGCCGAACCGTCCAAGGCGATGTCGATCCCGTTCTTGTTCCAGAACGGGAAGCAAATATCCACCGCCACATCGTAAATTCCTGACTGACTGATGTTGAAACCGTATTTTGCCGTACCGCCCGAAGCTGAGAGTGTAACCGTACCGTTACCGACCACGATACCGTCGGTGTAGCTGTCCGGCTCGCCGTTTCGGTCGACATAGACTGTTCCAAAGGCGGCCTTTTGCGTCTTGCCGTAACAGGTCAGGTAGTTGCGTCGTTTATAGGTTTCGGACGTCATCGGCGCTTCTCTTGCAACCGCGTCGCCGCCCTCGCAGTAATCATAGACGTGCGGGAACATATACGGCACTTTGTCGTAATCGTCCCAGTACGCCAGCCACGGGATCAACGGCTCCGGAGGGGCGTTGCCCGTAAAGTTATAACCGCCCTCCGCCCATATCTTGGCGGCGTAGTATGTCAACGACACGCCCCGATAGGTCTTGCCGAGGTCTTCGGGCAAGGCATAAATCTGCCACTCCCAACCGTACCCCGGCAACCCCAAAAACACCTTGTCCGGCGTCATCACGGCGGTGGCGTAATCGTAAACTCCCTCCAGCCAGTCTGTGGGCGATACGGGACCGGGCGCCGAGCCTGCCCACGCCATACCGTAAGACATTATGGCGGCGGTATCACAGTAGGGGTCGAGGTCGGCATAAACGCACCAGTTCTCGCCGCCGACCGAACCTTGGACGCCCGTCATGCCCGGCAGACAGATATTGACGATCTTGGCGGGGTTGTAATTCTTGACGGTCGAGTAGATGAGAGAAAACAGCGTGTTGGCCGCCTGCCTGTTCTCAAAGCCGCCGCCGCGCTCCAAGTCGATATCCACCCCGGCGCACCACGGGTACTTGTTCATGATCCGCACCAATTCGGAGAGGAAGGTGTCCCTTGCGCCGTTGGTGTTCTCACGCAAGGCGGTGAATATGCTCGCCGTGCCGTTGTTCATGCAGGTGCAAAGCCATTTGATATGCGGCCACTTTGTTCGGTATGGGGCAAGGCTTGAGACGGCCACGCCCGTCTCATTAATCGTGCCGTCGGCGTTGATGTTAAAGCTGAACATCCCCACCGTGTCGAGCCTGTCGCCATAATTATTCAGGGCTTGGTACATACGGGTGTTACCCATAAACGTCCAGACCATGTTCCGTTTGCCTTTGAGGTAGTTCCGGTTCATTGCATCACCCCACTTTCATTTATTTCCGTATATTCAAGGTAGACCCGAGCCGACTTCTTGGCTTCCACCTTGACCCGATGCTTACTGTCGTAGGCGGCGGTGTATTGGAAGAAGCCCTTTTTCGGCGTGGGGTTACCGTTCCGCAGGCATTCGCGGGTACTGGCTTTGAGGGCGAACTCATCGCCCGCCGAAGCCGCCGCGGTGAACTTCGCCTTGTGCGAACCCATGCCCTGCGACACCTCGATGCTGTCGGCCGCCATCGCTTGCTTGGGGTAGATGTAGATATCAAGCCCCGCCGAAGTGCCGCCTGTGTTGAACAGAACAAGGGTTTCGCCGCCTCGCACTACGCCGTTTTGGTAGCGCGGGGCGTTGCCGGATTTCATGAGCATCGTCGTGGTGTGCTGGGCGTAGCCCGTCAGCTTGTCGCCTTCCTGAAACTGGATGTCAGTGAAGTAAATCGAGCCGCCGCAGTCGGTAATCATCGGCATGATGGTTACCGATACCACGCGCTTATCTGTTTTCAGCTTGATGTCTTCTGAGAAACGGATGAAGTTGTTGATCCGCATTTATCCGCCCTCCGTCCATTCGATCTCGGCCACATTCCCGACCCAGCCGGTGGCGATGGAACCCGGTTGAAGCAGAATGTCCGTAAACCAGACTTCGCCCTCGCAGTTTTGTACCACGAGCCGCACGGTTATTGTCTCAACCCTGCCATATCCCTTCGGCGAAGCGTCGCGCGCCTGTATTTGAAAACTTGTCATGCCGCCCTCCTTAATAAAGGTCGATGAACCGCGTCTCGGTCGAGCCGTCCTCGTAGGTAAAGACCAGTTCAATCCCGACCTGACCGTTTGAACCTTTGACGAGGTTATCCGAGCCGATCTGCGCCGAAATGGTGTAGTTGCGGCGGTTGGCGGGCGTGACGGTCTGCGACATACTCTTTGTAGAGCCGGAAACACCAACAGCCTTAAATGAAGCCGTGCCGGTCACTCCGTTTTCCGCATCCACCTCAAAACCACTGTTCTGCCAGTAGGCGAACCCGTCGTCGGCACGAGAGTTGCGCAGATGGTTGAACGGCACCATGTCCTTGATTTCCTGCCCGATGAGACTGCTTTGCCCAAACTGGTCGGCGAGCGCGTCGTTTGAGGAATCTCCCAGTTCCCGTAGCTTTGTGGATAGTTCCAGCACCGTCTTCCACGGCTCTTGGAGGTTGTATTCCCGCCTGATTACCCTCGTCTTGATGGTGATGCCAAGATCGCGGTCGTCCACCGTCACGATATCGCCCAAGTTCCATTGCTCATGCTCGTAGCCGGTCAGCACGGACAAATCCATCGCCGAGAGAACGTAGGATACCCTCGGCTGCGCATATCCGGCAAGACGAAGATTCGTGTACTCCAACATCTGATAGGGGTTTGTAAAATTGGAAAGATCGAGCGTGGAAACCCTGACATCACTTGTGTAGGTGAAGTCCTCCACATATTCTTTCCCATTGTTTATGGCGGCGAAGGTCATACCGTCCTTGCCGTAGGCGTAGAGCCTCGTCACCAAAGATCGCGTATCGACCACACGCTTAATGCCCGTGAGGTTTTTTCGATAAGCGAATAGCGCCCCGCTATCCTTGCCGCTGAATACCAATAGGCTTACTTGCCTGTTGCGGCTGTCAAAGACCAAATCGCCCCCGTGAATCTGCTGCGCCATGCGCAGGATAGCAAGCGCGTTCTTCTCTTGGCAAGTCCAAGTGCGGAGCGTCGATACATTGACCGTACCGACTGACCAGCCCGTGCCGTCGAGTGCGTATTCCAAAGGCTCCTTGGCGAGCGCCGCGTTGAATTCCATCGCGTCTTTCTCCACCGAAAAGGTCAGGTCATAAAAGGCGGCCTCGGCGTAGACCGTAGTCAAGATGCCGCTGCCGTCGGAATTTTTCTCATCGGTGACCGTGCGGACGCGGTAGATGTCGCCCGCTATCTGCACCTGCTTCTCGTTGTCGAGGGCAGACCGCTTCGGGTCGGAATACGGCAGCTTGAATTCCAAGGTATCCGCGCCGTTGACTTCACCGGTAACGATAATGTCGAACGCCTTACCAAGAACCGCCTCCCAAGCGCCGTTTGAATCCAGTACCACGGGACGGGCGTAGCCGAGCCTGTCATACGGGGCTTTCGGAATATCGTGGAGCGTGATGTCGAGCAATTTGGGAGTGACCGAGGTGTCGGTGGTGGCAAGCGTGACCCGATAGCGGATATACGCTCTGTTCGGGGAGGCCAACTCGCCGTTCGCGCCGACCGATTGCCACGCCGACCAGTCCTGCAGATCGTCCGACGTCGAAGTCTCCACGAGTGAAACAGAGGTCACGCCGGGAGCGTATTCCGAAGTTACCGACACGCGACCACTTCCGGCAAGGGCGCAAACCGCCGCGATGGTGGTAAGCTGCCCGCTTTCGGGGTATGCACCGCTTGTAGCTTTCAAGGTCACCGCGTCGGGAATGGTCAGCGCGTCTACCTCGCCGCTTGTGTCGCCGCCGTTCGCCATGATAGCGTTTCGGAAATACCGTTCCAAATCGTCGATGGTAAGGCTTGACGCCGTCTCGATGAACCAGTCGTCGAAACCGCCAGCGTACCAGTAGGCATTGCCGTGCATCCCGATGATGATATCCGCCGAGCAGTTCTGGTTCAGATCACCGCTGAAAGAGCGCACCGGCGCTTTCCAGATTGCTCCGTTGCTCCTGTCACACAGAATATATTGGCTCGTTTTTGCCGCCACGCCGATAACGGCGGCGATAAAGTACCAGCCGTTGTTGACCATGTTAAACTCAGGCGTTTCCGTCTGGTCGAGGATAAGGCTTCCCGAAGCGTTGTAAAGCATCATTCGAGGCCGCCCTTGGAATAGTGAAAGGTAAAGTAGCGGCTGCCCCGGTCCCTGCCTTGTGTTGAAAAGAGGGATGTATGTCTGCCCGACCGAGTAGGTGGTTGGATTAATCCATCCGCCGACCACAATTTGATCGCCCAGATTTGTGAAGAAGTCGCCGCCGTTGACGATTTGCAGATGGGTCTTCTCCGAGGTCGGATTGTTGATGTTCTGGATAAAGTCCATATAATTGTGTAAAAGTATAAAAGGTC